>JAQWUP010000041.1 GCA_029242085.1 Porticoccaceae bacterium | reverse complement strand
TGGAAAGAGAAGCTTCTTTCCTGATCAGCTGGTTTTATAATTCACTTGATTTCATTTCTTTTCTAAGCAGCTTTAACGCTCCACTAATGTATTTTTCCACCATACTGGTGGATACATCCATTTCGGCTGCTATTTCTGAATAGCTCATATCCCTGCCACGATGAAGCAGAAACGCTCTTTTCACATTTACTGGCATTTTGTCGACAACCTGATAGATCTTATCGAGTTCTTGCGCCGCGGAGGCTGTGCGTTCAGCCGAGGGTGCAAATTTATCTTCATTTTCATCCGATTGCTCTGGCAGCATTTCTGAACTCAGGTACTTGTCGTGCACTTTGTCACGCCTGATTTGATCAATGACTAAATTGTTGGCAGTGCGAAAAAGGAACGCGCGAGCATTGTCCAGTTCGCTTGATTGCTGGAATCGATGCATTCGAAGGAAGGCTTCCTGCGCAAGGTCATTGGCATCTTCGTTGTTTCTGACTTTTTTTGCCAGATAACGCACAAGCGGTGTACCGAGTTCGTCTATGAGCGACGCTGTGTTGGGTTCTTTCGCGTTCATATGTTTTTCGTTAAGGTTTTAACGATCGCCCCTCATGATGTGACGTTGCGCTGATGTGACGCTTTTGTGAGACGGAGGAAATTGGCTGTATCTCACGATCAAAAATCTGGCTAGAGATTACCACAATTTTGAGTTGGGTAATACCAGATTGGGCCCAGCGACAGGGGTTTACTAGGTGGCAAGAACCATCGGCTAAGTGGCAGTCTTGAGCAGGTTAGATACGACACGCTCAAGGTGCGTCAGAGAATTGCACACCTCTGCCTGGTGGCATGCGGGACCATATTTGCCCATTTCCGCATCACCCACGGTCCAACTCGATCTGGGTTCCGGGTTTAACCAGATAACGCGCTTGCTTTTGTCGTACATCTCACGAAGGATCTCAGCTTTCGGATCACCAAAATTATTGCGAGCATCTCCGAGGATGATGATCGTTGTTTTGTTATCGACGTCATCCATGCAGTGATTTTTGAAATCCATGAACATGCGGCCATAGTCAGTTGAGCCGTTGCCATAGTCACGCATCGTCCTAGCCATCGCTTCTTCAACTTGGCTGTTTTGGAAAAGAGAGGTGACTTCCCCCAAATCAGAAGAAAAAGCAAAAGAGCGGACTTTGGGGATGACATCAGCAAGGCTATAAAGAAACATAAGGAGAAAGCGTGAGTAATTACTAACTGACCCGCTAACGTCGCAGATGCACATAACTTTTGGTCTATCTACCTTGTGTGCCTTCCAGTGTAGGTCGAACAGCATGCCGTCGTACTGCATATTGTGGCGAAGGGTTTTGCGCACGTCTAATTGACCGCGTTTGTAGGTCTTTCTTCGTTTTGAATGGATGGCGACAAGTTTCTTTGCCATCTTGAAAACAATTTCCTGAACGTCTTTGAAATTTCGCTTTTCAAGGTTAGAAAGCTTTACTTTCTTCAGCAGTTCTTCCCGCAACTGTTTTCCTGACTCATCGGCATGCAAGAAGAATTGTTTTTCGACGTAGTCTCTTACCTGCTCTCGAAGGTGGTCCCGAGCTTTGGTCAATCGTTTTGCCAAATGATTTTGGGGGATCTGCCCGGCACCCTCGCGCTCATTAGCCTGAAGCATGCCAATTTCGTCTTGCAATCCTTTCAGCCCCATCGCATCCATGATCTTCCGGGTGTAGAGCCCTTTTTGTGTAAACACCACGATTTGGTTTACTTCGGCAGTACGTCCCGCTTCAGCCATGGAAACAACAAGTTCCGTTCTTGAGCCTGAAAGCAGCAATTGACCCAGTGGGGATTCTGGATCCAGTGATGTATCGAGAGGTTCGTTACTATCTGACTCTGAAGCTTCTTCCCCGCCAGCGCCACCGCCTTGACCTTCTCCGGAGCCCCCTTGTGAGCCCTCTCCCTCAGCCTGTTCTCCCTCAGCTTCTGCATCTCCCTCGTCGACGTCATGCGTATATTCGCCGTCTGGTCCGATTTGCCTAAAGCTCTCAAATGCAAAAAAGCGGTCAAAACAGGCGTCGAATGCTTCTTTTTCTTCCGGGGTCTTTGATAAGACGAGAGCAAGAGAATCTTTAAGAAAGTTGCGATCAGTAATACCAACGAGGTCTAGACACTCCATGGCATCAAGCGTTTCAGCGGGTGAAACTTTGATTTCAGCCGTTCGAAGCGCCTTGACAAAATCTACGAGGGTTGAGTCCATTGAGCGATCAGGCTTGCTTGAGTGCTTTATTGGTTAGGTTTTGAACATCGGCCTCTGCCGTCTCGATGTCTTCCTGAAACTTCAGAATAACATTGAGCGTTTGCTTCACAAGTTCTGGATCAAGTGATTCAGTGTGCAGCAGAATGAGCGTTCTTGCCCAATCTATCGTTTCGCTGATAGCAGGTACTTTTTTCAAGTCCATATCTCGCAGTTCTTGAATGAACGTCACCAGTTGATCTCTCAGGCTTTCAGTGATCTCGGGAACCCTTGCCTGAACGATTTGTCGTTCAAGCGATGCATCGGGGAAAGGAATGTAGAGATGCAGGCAGCGTCGTTTCAATGCATCACTGATCTCCCGGGTATTGTTACTGGTCAAGAACACAAGTGGTTTCTTGTTTGGGTTAGCTTTGACTGTGCCGATTTCCGGAATCGACAGCTGGAAGTCCGATAGCATTTCAAGCAGCAACGACTCAAACTCATGGTCAGATTTGTCGACCTCGTCGATAAGAAGTACACAACCTTCATCGTGGTGAAGTGCTTTGAGCAGCGGGCGAGGTTCTAGGAAGTCCTCGGAGAAAAACACATCGCCAAATTCATGAAGTTTTACGACAGATTCGTGTAAACCAGTTGCGCCGTCCAGAATCTCGCCAAGGGTTTCTTTAAGCACCTGGGTGTAAAGTAATTGTTTGCCATATTTCCACTCGTAAATGGCTTTTGATTCATCGAGACCTTCATAACACTGTAGTCGAACACACTCGAGTTCCAATAGTTCGGCACAGGTTTTTGCTAGTTCGGTTTTACCGACACCGGGAGGACCCTCAATCAGAATGGGTTTTTCAAGATGATAAGCAAGAAAAACCGCGGTAGCGATTTGTGTGTTGCAAATATAGTTTCTTGATTCAAAATTTTCTTTGATGGCTTCCACACTGGAAAGTCGATCCGCATTCTTAAGCGTCACTTTTAATCCTTTTCTTTTCGAGTCTTATGAATTGAGTGTATTGCCAATTGGCACTGAATAGCCGGACAGAAGTATCTCCCGAAACTCAGTCAATCGGCTCCCACCAGCAAAGTCTAATCGAGCCATTATGTTAACAGGTATTTAAATTGTACAGTGACCCTGCGTCTATCATGCTTGGGTATTAGGCGAGATAAGGTGAGCTTATCTGTGCTTGTGTGTGCGATGTTCAAGGATAACCGAAGAATCCAGTATGCGTCAGGTTTTTACTTCTAAGGTTCGACCTATGACGAGTGGATGCAACTGATACGAGGTGAAGACTGATTAGTCACCCAGTGTAGCCCCTCGAAATTCTTCGGTGGGCTAGGGCCGGCGCTAGCGTGCAGTATGATTGATGTTGATTCTGGTTTGCTTCACTCGTGCAGTCTCATTAGACCTTCCTGCGCAACTGATGCAATCAGTTCGCCGGATCTTGTGTAAAAAGCACCTCTTGCGAGTCCGCGGGCGCCGCCCGAGAAGGGACTGTCCTGCGCGTATAAGAGCCATTCGTCGATCATAAATGGCCGATGAAACCACATGGCGTGATCTAGGCTTGCTACTTGAAAGTTCCCCTCTGTCCAGCCGATGCCGTGGGGACGCGCGGCGGTGTCTATCAACGTCATATCAGAAGCGTAAGCAAGTAGGCACTGATTTACACGAATGTCTGTTGGCATCGTATCTGCTGTTTTAATCCAGACGCTTTGGGTCGGCGCCATCTTGCCGGGCTTAAATTCGTTGAAGGGTTCTGTGAACCTCATTTCTATGGGTTGTGCCTGAGTCATTCTGTTTTTGAATTCCTCGGGAATATCGTCAAGATATTGCGCACGCATATCCTGACTGCTCATACATTCTTCTGGTGGAGGGACGTCAGGCATTTCTACCTGGTGTTCAAGACCTTCTTCCGTAACTTGAAACGACGCAGACATGCTGAATATGGGGCGCCCCTTCTGCACGGCAACAACTCTGCGAGTGGTAAAGCTTTTGCCATCCCGTATCCGATCTACGGTGTATAAAATTGGAATCGTTGTGTCACCTGGTCTTAGGAAATAACCATGTAATGAGTGCGCGGCTCTGGTGACGTCTTCAACTGTACGTGATGCAGCTACCAACGCTTGCCCGATAACTTGTCCACCAAATACCCGCTGCCATCCTTCAGAAGGGCTCGTGCCCCGGAACATATTGACTTCGATCTGCTCAAGATCGAGCAGGTCAAGCAGATCGGATAATTCTGATTTCATAATAGTGTTGAGTCGTCGCGAGAAGAGGGCCATTCTCCCCCATCGCCGCAAGCTGGTCGAGGGGAAATGTATCGAAGGGAAATGTTGCGGGAAAGGATAATTACCCGCGTTGACCGGAGATGCTGTGGACGACGCGGGTAATTTGATGCAGGTAATTTATTGTGGTTAGTACTTATAGGCCTCAGGCTTGAAAGGACCCTCAACAGGCACATTAATATAGTCTGCCTGGTTATTTGTGAGCTGCGTTAGCAAACCACCGAAACCTGCCACCATGTAGCTGGCAACTTCCTCGTCAAGTGCCTTGGGCAAAACCTCGACGGTCACTTCTTGCCGTTGTTGCTGATCATGATCTGCCCAAGCGCGTTCATAGAGATACATCTGCGCGAGCACTTGATTGGCAAAAGAGCCATCCATGATGCGTGAAGGATGTCCGGTCGCGTTACCAAGATTCACAAGGCGTCCTTCAGACAGAAGAATAACGTAGTCTTTTACATCTTCACTGCGATAAATTTTGTCGACCTGTGGTTTGACTTCTTCCCACCGCCAGTTGTCTCTCATGAATTGGGTGTCTATCTCTGTATCAAAGTGTCCGATGTTGCAAACAATTGCGTTGCGTTTCACCGTGCTCAGAATATTGCTGTCACACACGTGTACGTTACCGGTGCAAGTGACGACAAGATCAATGTTGTTCATTAGACGCTTGTCGATGTCGGATATCTCACCGGTGTTGATGCCACCGTTATAGGGTGACACAACCTCATAACCATCCATGCAAGCTTGCATCGCACAGATCGGATCAACTTCTACCACCTTCACAATCATGCCTTCCTGTCTCAAACTCTGTGCAGAGCCCTTACCGACGTCACCATAACCAATGACCAATGCTTGTTTTCCGGCCATAAGCATATCTGTCGCTCGCTTAACTGCATCGTTTAGACTGTGTCTGCAGCCGTACTTGTTATCGTTTTTCGACTTAGTTACAGAATCATTCACATTGATTGCTGGAACTTTCAGATCGCCAGTCTCAAGCATTTCATAAAGTCGATGAACGCCAGTGGTTGTCTCTTCAGTAATACCGTGAACGGCGTCCAGCACTTGCGGATATTTTTCATGCAGCAGTGCAGTTAAGTCACCGCCATCATCAAGAATCATATTGGCATTCCAGGGTACGCCATCTTTAAGCACCTGTTGCTCAAGACACCATTCGTACTCTTCCTCGGTCTCGCCTTTCCAGGCAAAAACCGGGGTACCGTTTGCTGCAATGGCAGCAGCTGCGTGATCCTGAGTTGAAAAAATATTACATGAGGTCCAGCGCACTTCGGCCCCGAGAGCCTCCAGTGTTTCAATTAACACAGCTGTTTGAATCGTCATATGAATACAGCCAAGAATACGGGCGTCAGCCAGGGGCTGTGCGGCGCGATACTTTTCACGCAATGTCATCAGTGCTGGCATTTCTGACTCAGCAATTGAAATTTCTTTTTTGCCCCAATCAGCCAAGCTGATATCGGCGACTTTGTAATCGGTCATCTTGTTTTACCTTTATGCTTAATATTTAAAGCGCTTTTCTGAGCGCTTCTACTCTGTCTGTTTTTTCCCACGTAAACTCTTTTTCTTCACGACCAAAGTGCCCATAGGAAGCAGTTTGTTGATAGATAGGACGGCGCAGGTCGAGCATCTCGATAAGGCCGCGAGGGCGCAGATCAAAGTTATCTCGAACCAGAGCGACAATTTCATCCTCTGTCAGCTTGCCGGTACCAAAGGTATCAACACTGATGGATGTAGGTTCAGATACACCAATGGCATAGGACACCTGTATTTCGCAGCGCTCTGCGAGGCCAGCGGCAACAATATTTTTGGCCACATAGCGGCCCGCATAGGCGGCAGAACGATCTACCTTGGTGGGATCCTTGCCAGAGAAAGCGCCGCCGCCGTGATGGGCCATACCGCCATAAGTATCAACGATAATCTTGCGACCGGTTAAACCGCAGTCTCCCATGGGCCCGCCAATTTCGAACTTGCCAGTGGGATTAATATGATACTGAGTACCCCCATGCAGCCATGCCTCTGGCAGCACTGGCGCAATAATTTCTGTACGCACGGCCTCCTGCAAATCCGATTGGGAAATGCTGGGAGCGTGTTGAGTGGATAACACAATTGCGTCAATTGCCACTGGCTTGCCCTGGTCATAGCGCAGCGTAATCTGACTCTTGGCATCGGGACGCAACCAAGGCAATGTGCCATTTTTGCGCAGCAACGCCTGGCGCTCTACCAAACGATGGGCATAGTAAATAGGCGCGGGCATTAGCACATCAGTTTCATTACTGGCATAACCAAACATCAGTCCTTGGTCACCGGCACCAATATCTTTGTTCTCGCTTTCATCCACCCCCTGAGCGATATCGCTAGACTGCTTGCCAATGGCATTGAGTACCGCACAGGAGTTTCCGTCAAACCCCATATCTGAGTGGTCGTAACCAATACCGGTAATG
Source organism: Porticoccaceae bacterium (assembly GCA_029242085.1). Lineage (GTDB taxonomy): Bacteria > Pseudomonadota > Gammaproteobacteria > Pseudomonadales > Porticoccaceae > HTCC2207. The sequence continues at coordinate 45,013 of JAQWUP010000041.1, read as the reverse complement.
ACATCGCGAACAATCTGCTCCAGATCAACATAGGTTTTGGTGCGCACCTCACCTGCAATAATGGCCATACCCGTTTTAACCATCGTCTCTACGGCGACGCGTGAGTGCGGATCATCCGCCAAGATGGCGTCCAGCACAGCATCAGAAATTTGATCAGCGAGCTTGTCCGGATGTCCTTCAGACACTGACTCGGAGGTAAATAAATTATAGGTAGACATAACGTTTCCTTTAAATGGAGCCCTTGAGGCGCCTCTATAGAGCAGTGCTTCCGGCACTAAACTGCCGCAATTGAATGCGAAAACCATTGCGTTGGGTAAGGTATAGGCTGTTACCTTCTACTAGCCCAGCCATCTTTGCCCAGCGCGTTAATTCCTCGGGCTCAAAACCCAACCAGAGATCGCCACAGGAGTCTCTGACCCATTCTTGATCATGGGCGCAGAGGTCGGTAATCAATAACACGCCATCCCTGTTTAGCAGACTGGCGCAATCGGCGATAATATCTGCCGGCGTTGGGTTGTGGTGCAACACCATATTCAGCGACAGACAGTCGGCCTTTAGGCCCTGGCTCTGCGCGACGCTAGTATCGCCGAGCACAAACTGAATGTTGGTTAAACCCTGCTGAGTTGCGCGTGACTCGCATTGATCGAGCATCTCGCGGGCGTTATCCAGGGCTACAACCTGATCAAAACGGCTCGCTAGCTTGCCCAAAAATTGCCCGTATCCTGGGCCCACCTCAATGGCTGTGCCACTTGCCGCAGCGCTGCTATCGAGAAAGCCCTCGACACTGTCGCCATAGTCAGCCCAGCTGGCAATCAGATCTTGGTTTTCTTCAAAGCGCGACACATTGCGATTAAAAAACGCCACTGAGGCGGAGGCGCGCTCATTGTTAATTTGTTTCAAGTGCTCTTCTAGGGCAGCGTCCAGATGCGCATCATCAACAGTACTAAAAAGCACCTGCTGCAATGCCTGTAAGTCCACATCTGTATTGCGTGGGTTGCGACGATAGAAAATAGTCGTGCCTTCACGGCGCGTTGCAACCAGCCCGGCATTGGCCAAAATTTTTAAATGATGACTCATTGCTGATTGGCGAATATCAAACACTTGGCAGAGCTCCAGAACTCCATAGGCATTTTGTTGTAGCACCTTGAGAATTTGCATCCGCAATGGATCCCCCGCCGCTTTACACAGAGCAGTAATGGCACTGATATCTGGGTTGGAGGATTGCGCTGGAATAGGGCTCGCTTCAGTCATGGCGGGGACTTTAACACAGCATATTCGCTATATCAAAATATTTTTATATATAGGGCAGGCTGGTTTGCGGCTGGCCATTGCCATGCACTTAAAAGAGGGTGCAAATAATGAATATCGGTTTACTGAAAGGGCTGTCTAGGGGACAATACCGACTTTTCAACTTCCCCGTTTCAGGAGTGATAATCCATGGCCTCACGTCGAGACCTTGCTAATGCAATTCGCGCCCTCAGTATGGATGCTGTTCAACAGGCTAACAGTGGGCATCCCGGTGCGCCCATGGGTATGGCAGATATTGCTGAGGTACTGTGGAACGACTATTTGCGCCATAACCCGGCGGATCCAGACTGGGTTAACCGAGATCGCTTTGTGCTCTCCAATGGCCATGGCTCAATGCTGCTGTACTCACTACTGCATCTCTCCGGCTATGATTTACCCATAGAAGAGATTAAGAACTTCCGCCAATTACATGCTAAAACACCGGGCCACCCAGAATATGGTTATGCGCCAGGGGTAGAGACAACCACTGGGCCGCTGGGTCAGGGTATTAGTAATGCAGTTGGAATGGCGCTGGCCGAGAAGGTTCTGGGAGCCCAGTTCAATCGCCCCGGCCATGATATTGTCGACCATCAGACCTACACCTTTCTGGGTGATGGCTGCTTGATGGAAGGCATCTCCCACGAAGTTTGCTCGCTGGCAGGTACCCTGCAGCTGGGCAAGCTCACCGCATTTTATGATGACAACGGTATCTCCATTGACGGTGAGGTTGAGGGCTGGTTCAGCGACGACACACCAGCGCGCTTCGAAGCCTACGGTTGGCATGTAATAGCCAATGTAGATGGCCATGACAGCGAGGCGATTAAAGCCGCTATTGAAGCCGCCCATACCGAAACTGATAAGCCGACCCTAATTTGTTGCAAGACCACTATTGGTTTCGGTTCGCCCAACAAGCAGGGCAAAGAAGACTGCCACGGTGCGGCGCTGGGTGTCGACGAGGTTGCACTCACTCGCGAAGCGCTCGGTTGGACTCACGAACCCTTTGAAATTCCAGCAGACCATTACGCGGGTTGGAATGGCGTAGCAAAAGGTACTGCTGCACAGACAAGCTGGGCTAATCAGCTTGAAGACTACAGAGCGGCTCACCCAGAACTAGCGGCAGAGTTTGAGCGCCGAACTCGTGGTGATCTGCCGGAAGATTTCAGTGCCAACGCCGACGCCTATATTCAGGACTGTCAGGACAAAATGGAAAAGGTAGCCTCGCGCAAGGCCTCGCAAAACTGCCTTAATGCCTATGGCCCAATGCTTCCAGAACTGCTCGGCGGTTCCGCCGATCTCGCCGGTTCCAACCTGACAATCTGGTCTGGCTCCAAAGATGTGAGTGCCGACAATGCCGATGGTAACTACATCTATTATGGTGTGCGTGAATTTGGCATGAGCGCCATGATGAATGGTATCGCCCTGCACGGCGGCTTTATCAACTACGGCGCCACCTTCCTGATGTTTATGGAATACGCGCGCAACGCTGTGCGTATGGCCGCCTTGATGAAGCAGCAGAGCATCTTTGTTTACACTCACGACTCCATTGGTCTGGGAGAAGATGGTCCGACTCACCAGCCGGTCGAGCAGCTGAGTGCCCTGCGCTCCACACCTAATCTTCACACCTGGCGCCCTTGCGATACCATCGAATCTGCAGTGAGCTGGAAAAGTGCGATCGAACGTCGCGACGGCCCCGCCGCCTTGGTATTTAGCCGTCAGGGATTGGCGCCTATGCCCAGAACGCCCCAGCAAGTTGCCGACATTGAACGCGGTGGTTATGTGCTGAAAGATTGCGCAGCACCGCAAGCCATTTTGATTGCCACGGGCTCAGAAGTAGAATTGGCGGTTAATGCCGCTGACGAACTTGCGGGTCAAGGCATTCAGGTGCGTGTTGTCTCAATGCCTTGCGCCGAGATCTTCTCAGCTCAGGACGCTGACTACCGCGACTCAGTGCTAACCCCAACTATTCGTGCACGAGTGGCGGTGGAGGCACTGCACGCCGATTACTGGTATAAGTTTGTCGGTCTCGATGGCCGCGTAGTTGGCATGCGCACCTTTGGTGAATCAGCACCGGGTGACCAGTTGATGAAAGAGTTTGGTTTCACCGTAGAAAATGTTGTCACTAACGTTATGGAAGCCATAGGCTAATGATTCGTATAGCCATTAATGGCTATGGCCGAATAGGCCGCTCAGTATTGCGAGCCCTGTATGAATCAGGGGCTCGTGAGCGAGTGCAGGTTGTGGCTATCAACGAGCCCGCCGACAGCAAGACAATTGCCCATCTAACCCGCTATGATTCAACTCATGGTCGGTTTTCTGGTACTGTTAGTGAAAGTGAAGACACACTTACAATTAATGGCGACGATATTCATATTCTTCATGAAGCGCATTTACAGCAGCTGCCATGGGGCGAACTCGGGGTCGATGTGGTGCTGGAATGCAGTGGTACCTTTACCGATCGCGAGACCGCCGAGCAACATCTAAGCAGTGGTGCCAAGCGGGTACTGTTCTCTCAGCCAGCCGAGCCCACAGTCGATGCCACTATCGTCTACGGAATCAATCAGCAAATTTTAACCGGCGACGAAACCATTGTTTCTGCCGCATCCTGCTCAACCAACTGTGTGGTACCGGTTATAAAAGTGTTGGACGATGCCTTTGGCGTGGACGGGGGTGTTATTACCACCATTCACTCGGCGATGAATGACCAGCCAGTGATAGACGCCTATCACCACACCGATTTGCGCAAAACCCGCGCCGCCATGCAATCTATTATTCCTGTCGACACAGGTCTTGCTCTGGGAATTGATCGCCTGATGCCGGAGCTAACAGGGCGTTTCCAAGCCCAGGCAATGCGTGTGCCGACCGTTAATGTTTCAGCAATTGATCTGTCAGTTATGCTGCATGCCCCAGTGGATACAGCCGCCGTCAATGCGGCACTGGCCGAGGCCGCCAATGGCACTCTTGACGGCGTACTTGGTTATACCGAGGAGCCGCTCGCCTCCTGTGATTTTAATCACGACCCGCGCAGTGGCATTGTGGATGCCAGTCAAACTCGGGTAAGTCAGCAAAAATTAGTCAAAGTGTTAATTTGGTTCGACAACGAATGGGGTTACGCCAATAGAATGCTCGACACTTTGTTGAGTTGGCATGGATTTCCGCCAGCCAAACAGTAACAACCTTCCACCAGTATTAAGGATTACGATGACCGTCAAGTTAATGATTGACCAAGCACTAGCAGGAAAACGCGTTCTGATCCGCGAAGATCTCAATGTACCGATCAAAGATGGCAGAGTCACCAGCGACGCCAGAATCAAAGCAGCAATACCGACCATTAAGTTGGCCTTAGAGGCAGGTGCAAGCATCATCCTTATGTCCCACCTAGGGCGCCCCACCGAAGGGGAATACGATATCAATTTCAGCATGAAGCCCGTTGCAGCGCATTTAGGGCAATTGCTCGGTCAGCCAGTAGCCGTAGAACAGAGCTGGACCAACGGCTTAGAGATTGCCGACGGCGCCATCGTCATGTTGGAAAATGTTCGCTTTAATCCGGGCGAGAAAAAGAATGACGATACCCTTGCCAGAGCCTATGCCAAACTTTGCGATATTTTTGTGATGGACGCCTTTGGCACCTCTCACCGCGCCCAGGCCTCAACCCATGGCGTCGCAAAATACGCGCCCATTGCCTGTGCAGGACCCCTTTTGGCCAAAGAGCTGGAGGCGTTAGAAAAAGCGTTGGCAGCGCCAACACCACCAGTGACCGCCATTGTTGGTGGCTCAAAAGTCTCCACCAAATTAATGGTTTTAGAAACCTTGGCCGACAAAGTTGATCAACTTATTGTCGGCGGCGGTATCGCCAATACCTTCTTGGCCGCTGCGGGCAAGAACGTCGGCAAATCACTCTGTGAACAGGACCTAATCCCAGCGGCCCAAGCGCTGATGAAAAAGGTCAATATCCCACTGCCAACCGATGTCGTGGTCGGCAAAGAATTTTCGGAAACCGCAGAAGCGGTTATAAAGTCCGTGGACGATGTTGCCGATGACGATATGATTTTTGATATAGGCCCAGATTCAGCGAGAAATCTGGCCGGTATTATCGCCTCAATGGGCACCATTATTTGGAATGGCCCGGTGGGTGTTTTTGAGTTTGATCAATTTGCTGAAGGCACAAAAACACTGGCACTCGCTATCGCCAAAAGTTCTGGTTTTTCAATCGCGGGTGGCGGAGATACGCTTGCTGCCGTGGATAAATATGAAATCACCGAACAAGTGTCCTATATTTCTACAGGCGGAGGCGCCTTTTTAGAGTATGTTGAAGGCAAAGAATTACCCGCTGTTGCAATCCTGGAACAGCGCACAAAAGACTAAATTAACTATTGGCTCTAAAGGAAGGATGAGGTGATGGCTCTAATATCATTGCGACAGATGCTCGATCATGCAGCGGAACATAATTATGGTGTACCCGCCTTTAATGTAAACAATCTAGAACAGATGCGCGCCATTATGCTGGCCGCTCAACAGACCGACAGCCCAGTGATCGTTCAGGCATCGGCTGGCGCGCGCAAATATGCTGGCGCCCCGTTTCTGCGGCACCTGATTCAGGCCGCAATAGAAGAATGGCCAGATATTCCCGTCTGCGTGCATCAAGACCATGGCACCAGCCCGGCTATCTGCCAGCGCTCTATCCAACTGGGCTTTACCTCAGTAATGATGGATGGGTCTTTAATGGAAGATGGTAAAACGCCATCCAGTTACGAATACAATGTAGATGTAACCAAACGCACCGTTGAAATGGCCCATGCCTGTGGAGTCTCTGTTGAAGGTGAGCTCGGTTGCTTGGGTTCATTAGAAACAGGGCAGGCGGGCGAAGAAGACGGCGTGGGTGCCGAGGGAATCCTCACCCATGACCAAATGCTCACCGACCCAGAAGAAGCCGCAGATTTTGTCTCTAAGACCCACTGCGATGCCTTGGCTATTGCCTGTGGTACCAGCCATGGCGCCTACAAATTTAGCCGTCCACCGACAGGCGACATTCTTGCCATCGACCGCATCAAAGAAATTAATAAGCGGATCCCCGGCACACACCTGGTTATGCACGGCTCATCATCTGTACCCCAAGAATGGTTGGCCATTATCAACCAGTACGGCGGCGAAATACCTGAAACTTACGGCGTACCCGTCGAACAAATTTGTGAAGGCATCAAACACGGCGTGCGCAAAATTAATATAGACACCGATCTGCGCTTAGCATCAACTGGTGCAGTGCGTTGCTATCTGGCCGAAAACCCAGCGGCCTTTGATCCGCGTTCGTATCTCAAAGAGACCATCACCGCGATGAAAGATATTGCCGTCGCGCGTTATGAGGCATTTGGTACTGCGGGAAATGCTAGCAAGATTAAAGCGCTAGGTTTAGATGCGATGACCGGCCGCTACGATAGCGGCGAGCTTGATCCGAAAATAAATTAGATAATAGTCGCTAATAAAAAAGGGCACTTAGGTGCCCTTTTTTATACCAGCAGAATTCTATTACAACAACGTAGTTAACTCGCTGAAAATATATCCTCCTATTACTGAAGTTGACTGCTTCTCTCTGGCAAATTGATTATTATTCTAGCCCCAGTCTATGGTGACTAAAGCTTTACAATCACAAAGCCGATGGGCAGACTAAATCCGCGTCCTCTGTGTCTATTAAAATCATTACAAGAGACTACAACCATGGATATTATCTACCCCGTTTTTTGCCTCGTTATGCTCACCTTTATCATGGCCTTCGCCACTGGCGCCTCTCGGCTTATCAGTGTTCGCCGCAAGCAGATTAACCCCAAATACTTTGTGCTGCTGTCTGGGGATACACCGCCGGACTATGTGCAAAAGATCGGCCGCAATTTTGCCAATCTACTGGAAGTCCCGGTGCTGTTCTATCTAGTCGCGGTATTGGTGATTACTTTACAGATCGATAATACATTGTTGCTCAATCTGGCATGGCTCTATGTGGCGTTGCGTTTGGTGCACAGTATTATCCATGTGAGTTACAACCATGTGATACACCGTTTTACGGTGTTTTTGCTATCGTTGATTACGCTGTTGGCGATGTGGATTCAATTGTTTATGTTGGTGGGGTAGCGGCTTATGAGTATAGATACTATGGCTACCTGGCATCAGGTGGCAAAGGATCGCGATGTCGCAGGCCTCTATAACCTGCTTGATGAAGACGCAGTATTTCACTCGCCGGTGGTGCATATCCCGCAGCTGGGTAAGGCTATTACGGGTAAATATCTGAGTGCGGCATTTGAGGTGTTTTTTAATGATAGCTTTACCTATGTGCGCGAAGTGCATGGCGAGGGTCAGGCTATCTTAGAATTTGAGGTTGAGATTCAGGGCGTTAAGGTCAATGGCGTGGATATGATTAGCTGGAATAAGGCTGGCTTAATCACTGAGTTTAAAGTGATGGTTCGCCCGCTTAAAGCCGTGAGTATTATTCATCAAAAGATGGGCGCTATGCTGCAGGCTGCTCAGTAGCGGCCTAGCGGCGGTTTTTATCAATAACGTCAAAGCGCCCTGAGTTTATTCTCTCTGTCCCAATTAGTAGCCGTTAAAATCTAATATCCGTATGGGAAGATCATTATGCATATTCCGGTAAAACCCTTAGTAAAATACCCGTTTTGGCTGAGGCCATTCTTTTACAATCAGCGGCGCAAATATGGTGCTGTGCTTGATCCTGGATTGCTTTGGGGACGTGTGCCTAAGCTCTTTGCCGCTGTGGCGATTCTGTATGGCGTATTAGATCGTCGGCGCTCGCCCCTAGATCCGGTATTGCGTTCGCTGGTCACTGTGCGAGTGTCGCAGATTAACTATTGTGCCTTTTGTGTGGATATTAATGCGATGACATTGGCCAACCGATCGGGCTCTATGGATAAAGTAGAGGTGCTTGAGCAGTGGCAGCAATCGGATATGTTTGGTGACACTGAAAGACTGGCGCTTGAATATGCCGAGGCTATTACCTATACCGACCGGCAGGTAACCGATGATTTAATGCAGCGCTTAAAATCTGTATTTGATGATGATACTATCGTCGAGCTGACCGGCCTGGTGGCCTTTCAGAACCTATCCAGCAAGTTCAATAGTGCCCTTGATGTTCCTCCTCAAGGCTTTTGTCAGCTGCCCTAAATAGTTATTAAAAGGTTATTACCCCGATGTCCGAATTTACTAATGTATCCGTCGCCAAAGAAGCCAATGTCTATTTTGATGGCCAGGTTATCAGCCGCACCATTATTTTTGCCGATGGCACTAAGAAAACTTTAGGAGTGATGCTCCCCGGCGACTATGAGTTTGGTACTGAGGTCCAGGAGCTGATGGAAATCTCGTCTGGTGCAATGGAGGTATTGCTGCCCGATGCTACCGATTGGATCAAGATTAGCGGCGGTATGTCTTTTGAGGTGGCTGCCAATGCTAAATTTGCTGTGAAGGTGCACGAGATAACCAATTACTGCTGCGCTTATTTCGCCTGATTTCTGGCGATGACCGTTGAGCTTATAAACCTGCATGACCCCAGTATTAGCTGTTCTAGTTGCAAAGCGGCCTGCTGTAAGCTAGAGGTCATGTTGATCACCGACACTGGCGTGCCCAGAGAGCATATCAAAACTGATCGTTGGGGCGCCGAAACTATGACCCGTCTAGAGGATGGCTGGTGCTCGGCGGTAGACCGTCACACGATGCTGTGCACCATATATGACAACCGTCCCTGGATCTGTCGCAAGTTTGAGATGGGTTCGTCAGAATGCCAAACAGAGCGCTTGGCCGCCTCGTAAACCACTACCGAAATTCGGTTTTCTCCCCGATTTACAACTATCTTTACAGCATACACTTTCAATTTCTGTTAATCGGAGTCTATGCATAAGGTCCCCTACACCACCATAACTAGCTTTTTAAAACTTGAATCATCTGGCGGAATCCTGCTAATACTTGCAGCCTTATTGGCCATGATTTGTGCCAATAGCTTTTTAGCAGGCTACTATCAGTTATTGCTGCTAACCCCAGTAGAGGTCCGCATTGGCGCCCTTGAAATCGCTAAACCCCTGTTGCTGTGGATCAATGATGGCCTGATGGCGACGTTCTTTTTATTGGTTGGCCTCGAGTTAAAACGAGAGCTGTTAGAGGGTGAGCTGGCCGATCGCAAAAATATTATTCTGCCCGGTATTGGCGCTATCGGTGGCATGCTGTGCCCAGCGGCGGTATATCTCTATTTTAATCAGGCTTTGGCCTCTGCAGATGGTTGGGCTATCCCCGCCGCTACCGACATTGCCTTTGCGCTGGGTGTCTTATCATTGCTGGGCTCGCGCGTGCCGGTGTCACTTAAAATCTTTTTGACCTCTTTAGCTATCTTTGATGATATTGGCGCGATTTTAATTATTGCCTTTTTCTATACCGCTAAAATCTCCCTAACCGCACTGGTTGTGGTGGTTTGCTGCGTTACCCTACTGGCTATGTTAAATAGGACCAATGTCATTATCAAAAGCCCCTATATGCTAGTCGGTCTGATTATGTGGGTTGCTACCCTCAAATCCGGTGTCCACGCCACTCTCGCGGGTGTGGTGCTGGCGATGTTTATCCCTATGGGCTCGGCAGACAATCCGTCCGCCTCTCCGCTTAAAACCATGGAGCGAGATTTGCATTCGGTGGTCGCATTCATTGTGCTGCCGACCTTTGCTTTTGCCAATGCCGGTATCAGTCTGTCCGGACTTGGCCTCGACGATGTAATGCACAATGTCTCTATTGGTATTGCTCTGGGGCTGTTTCTAGGCAAGCAGGTTGGCATCTTCGGTTTTTGCTGGCTGGCTGTCACTCTGGGTATGGCCAAATTACCCTCAGATATGAATTGGGGTTCCCTGTATGGAACAGCAGCACTCTGCGGTATAGGGTTTACAATGAGTCTATTTATAGGGTCTCTCGCGCTTGAGGAGTCTGCGTTAAGTGTTCTATTTGATGAGCGTCTGGGTATTATTCTCGGCTCATTATTTTCTGGTATCTTCGGCTATCTTGTACTGCACAAGAGTCTCGCAGCATAAACCGATGTATAGTGTCGCTTCAATGATATTGAGTGCCAGAGCGATAAACTATGCCGGACCCGCAACCTAATAACCCGCTTCATGGCATTACCCTAGAACAAGTGGTGACACGCCTTGAGAAGCGTTATGGCTGGGAATATCTGGCGCGCAATATCAATATAAACTGCTTTAAAAGTAATCCATCGGTAAAATCGAGTCTAAAATTTCTGCGCCGAACCCCCTGGGCTCGGGATAAGGTAGAGGCTCTCTATATCGCCGCTTTTGCTAACCAGCCCGCAGCTGGTGATCAAGCCACGCCTAAACCTACCGGCCCTTGGGCCAATAGTCTTGCGAAAATTGCTCGCAAGGATTCTTGAGAGGCAGATCAAGAATTGCCAGCATCCGCTGTTCACTTGCCAATAATTTAGTCTATCTTTAATAAATATCAGTCAACTGGCTGTAGAGATCGCTCTCTATTTTGCGGCCCAACTCCATACTAATAATGTTCTAGGCAGCACGGTTAAGCCCCGACGTGAGGCTTGATGTTCCTGGTTGGGGTGTAAATGGACTTATATTATGTGCGTTAGATATTTTATTACTCTAATCATGACATTCCTCTTCAGCTTAATGGCCTGTGCTGATACCACGAACTCAATATCTGTGTCTTCTTCCTCGGTTTACCAAGCGGATTCAGCGCTCATAAAAGTATTAAAAGGAGAAAACTAAAATGGACTTACTCGATTCAAAAAACGTCAATAACCGAATTAGAAAACGTACTATTACATTAGCCATTGTTGTACATCTCTACCTGACGGTGTTCACTCTGGGCGTCTGGATAATTCTACTGACAGTGTTTAGCCTGATTACCTCGACATTGCTGCGCAATGATATTGATGAGGCAAAGTCGAGCGCAAATAGTTTTAATAAGACCCATCCGTTTAAATATTTTGGTCAGGTATTTGGCCACTTTCAGCATGTCTATCACCACCCCATTAGCATAGAAGCAGAAATCGTTAAGACTATCGAAGAAGAACTAAAAACCAAAACCCCGATTAAATGTCTCAGCGCTCTTTCAATTTCTGACCATGACAAAGATTTAAAATCAGCTGAAGGGCGGACATTTTTAAAAGGCGAATCTTCGTCTACCGATCGGGGCACAACGTTAACGCTTATTTTAAATCAGAGTACCTATGGGGCTGTTCGCTCATTTGAATGGCGCGTAATGGCTGGCGGCTATGTGGATAAAAATGCGAAATTTAATTTGATTGCCTATTCGCCATTTTCTTTTTTCTTTTGGATAGTGGCCTATGTTAAACGTGAAGCCAATCTATTAAATAAGGTAAGAACGATTTATCCAAGTAGCTACAACGATATCGATGTGTCTACTCAGGTGCGTTCTATCAATGAAACTGTATTTGATGCCATGGTGGTTGCCCTTGAGAAAAACGGCATAGATACCAGCGATTTAAAAACCCAGAAAATGCAAACTATGAATATCAATATTTCCGGTGGCAAGGTCAATATGGGTAATGTGGTGCAGGGCGCGATGAATAAGATTGGGTCTGCTGTTAAAGGTGCTAAGGCATGAGCGAGCCAGAACTAAAGATCAATGTGTCTGGCGGCAATATCAGTGTTGGCAATATTAGTCAGGGCGATAATGCACAGCTCAATGCCACCCAAACGCTTCATTTTGAACAGGCTGATTTACAGGCCTTCTATCAAGCGATTACTGATATGGCTAAACAGAAGGGCATTATCGACAGTGATGATTTGCGCCTGAGAAATGATATAAACCAGTTGGTAAAGCAAGCGGATCAACCCGGTGTCTTGGCAACAATAAAAGGTCTGCATGAAACCTATGCCTCAGCGTCTAAACCCTTAATGGCATTGTTTGCCGCGGTCGTGCCATGAGATACTCTCGCTGATTGAATAATAGCGGAGATATTAAATGCCACGCAAGGCAATTACAGATAGTGAAATAGAGCGCTGTTTTAATGTTTTGGCTGAGTTGCGTCCCCATCTTATGCAAGACGATTTTTTGGCGACGGTTCGCGCCATGGAAGAGGATGGTTTTTGTCTGGCCTTTATAGAGCAGGATAATCAGGTGGTAGCGGCAGCTGAGTTCCGTATTTACAGTAATTTATTTATGGGTAAGCACTGTTATGTTGATGACTTAGTGACTGCTGAAGCACATCGCTCAAAAGGCTTTGGTCAGCAGATGATTGGCTGGCTGCGTGCCGAAGCTCAGGCGGCAGATTGTAAATGGTTTCATCTCGACTCTGGTACTCAGCGTGATCAGGCCCATAAGTTTTATTTTGCTCAGGGGTTTAACATTGCCAGCTACCATTTTAGCGAGGAACTGAGGTAATGATCACGGCATATGTCTTAGTAGCCATTAATCTACTGTGCATTTATGTGTGCTATGTCATCGCTAAAGAACGGGGTGCCAGCACCCGTTTTTGGGGCTGGATGGCCGTCTTATTCGGACCTTTTGCGGTGCCATTTGTTTGCTTCGCGAAGGCAAAAAAAGACAGTACGGAATAATATTATGTCCGGTGAAACAGATCTAAAAGCACTTTTGCAAAGCTTGGCACCTGTGATGCTCGATCAGCCCTATGTGTTTTGTACTGCGGCCATTGCTAGTTATGGTGACTATGCCGAGGTTCAGCCGATAGCCAGTTTTCAGGAGAAAGAGGGGCTGACACTGGTGCTGACGCAGGCATCTGCCGATGCGGCTGGATTGAGCTATGAAGGCGTTTTTCGCTGTATTAGTTTACAGGTGCACTCAAGTCTCGAGTCGGTGGGATTAACGGCGCTAATAGCGGGTAAGCTAGCTGCCTATGAGATCAGCGCCAATATCATTGCCGGTTATTATCATGACCATGTATTTGTCCCGCAGGCGGATGCCGCTGAGGCATTGGCACTATTAACGCGGTTAAAAAATCTCTGATACCCCTGTAGTGCGCCAGTAACAAAAAAGCCCAACGAACTTATTATTCGCTGGGCTTTTTTTTCATTGTTTCTAAGCATCTGTGGTTTAGCCAAACACACCCTTGAAGAAAAAGAAGAATAGGATCGATAGCGCCGCACCAGCCGGCAGTGTAACTACCCATGAAAGGAAGATCGAGCCCACCATTCTCAGATTGATCGCACCAATACCTCTGGCCATGCCGACACCTAATACAGCGCCCACCAATGTGTGTGTGGTTGAAATTGGCAGGCCAGTACCTGAGGCCAGCACTACAGTAGCTGCTGCACCCAGTTCCGCGGCAAAACCACGACTCGGGGTTAGCTCGGTGATTTTGCGGCCAATAGTGCCCATCACCTTAAAGCCATAGGTCGCCAGACCAAAGACGATACCGCCACCACCCAGTAGCAGTATCCAGCTGGGCATGGTGCTTTTAGCGGCAATATCACCACCGGAACTCACCACATTAACGACAGCGGCCAGGGGGCCAACGGCGTTGGCCACATCATTGGAACCATGGGCAAAGGCCATGCTACAGGCGGTGAAGATCATCAGTACGGCAAAGACTTTCTCAACATTGTAAAAACGATTATCGACTTCTTTGCTCTCGTCACGCTGCACCTTGCTGAGCAGATAGGTGCCGATAATGGCAACTAGAATACCGAACCCAATGGCGACCAAGGCATTCTCGCCGAAGGATAATTTGATGCCGACATCTTTAAAGACATGTTTGAGGCCTTTGAGCAATGTCACCATAGCCATCAAGAAGCCCACGGCAAACATATACATGGGTGCGTATTTCTTGGCCCGATCATAGGGGTTGTCATGGATAAGAATGAGTCGCTGCACGCTTCTAAAGATAGCGAAAGAAATGGTGCCAGCCATCACCGGTGAGACAACCCAGCTCGCGACGATGGTGCTCACCTTGCTCCAGTTTACCGCATCATTGGAGACGCCGACCGCCGCAAAGCCAACAATGGCGCCGACAATACTGTGCGTGGTAGACACGGGCCAGCCCATAAAGCTGGCGAGCATGAGCCAGGTACCTGCGGCGAGGAGTGCGGAGAGCATGCCAAACACCAAGAGATCCGGTTTATCGGCAAATACCCCCGAGTCGACGATGCCTTTGCGGATGGTTGAGGTGACTTCGCCACCGGCTAGATACGCACCTGCAAATTCAAACACCATGGCAATTAAAATGGCCTGCTTGATGGTCAGTGCTTTGGAGCCAACCGAGGTACCCATAGCGTTGGCGACATCATTTGCACCCACACCCCAGGCCATAAAGAAGCCGAAGGCTGCGGCCATAACAATTAAAATGGTGCCGTATGTTGTAAAAATATCCATGGAGACTATTCCGAAAAGTTATTATTTTGCGAGCAGAATTTCGAGGCGATTGCCTACACGTTCTGCGGTGTCTGCGATTGCACCGATATTGTCGATGGTGCTGTACAGAAACATGACATTCACTGGAGGCATATCAGCTTCTAACTTGAACAGGCGGTGACGCAGTTTGCGTTCCTTTTTGTCGACCTTCTGTTCCTGAGCATCCAGCTCGCGAATTAACTTTTTAACAAACTTTACTTCTTGTCCGGTAAAACCGGTCTCCAACAGCTCATCCAGCTCATTAATCGCTTTCAGAGCTTTCTCACTGGTTTCGATAGTGCTTTTTACAAACCCCATAAAGTCGGCTTGCAGGGCACTGGGTATATCCATCTCACGGCCCAGTACTATGCCGCAAACATCTTTGCTGGTATTGGCAATATCATCTTGCTGGGCAAGGATGCTGAGCAAATCGATGCGTGAAACAGGCATAAACAGCGTGCTTGGCATGCTTAGACGAAACTGCTTTTTCAGTTCATCGGCCTGATTTTCTTGATCGGCAATCTTATCGAAGAGATCGCTGGCTTTAGTCCACTTATGGCTAATCACTGCTTCAAAAAAAGGCTCTAACATCGCAGCACAGCTAACGACCAACGACATATGCTCTTGCAGCGGTTTGATTGGCGACTTGCCAAACAGATTTGAAATGGGGTTACTAAATGCCATATAGCGATCCTCTTATTTAGCTCGCAGTATAGGGCGTTGTCATAAAAATGAAACAATTAAGATCGTTAAACTTGTTGAGTTTTTAAGCACTCAGGCCTGAGCGTATTGTTCGCTGTGGCCGAGCCAGCGAGATATAAGGGCATCGACATTTTGCGGGTGATTTAGGAGTAATTCCTGAGCCAGATTTTTTATCTGCGGCAACATATGGGCATCGCGCTGCAGGTCGGCAATATGCAGCTGCATATCACCTGTTTGGCGGGTGCCCAGTACTTCACCGGGACCGCGCAGCTCGAGGTCTTTTTCGGCAATTTTAAAGCCGTCGTTGGTTTCGCGCATAATTTTTAGCCGGGCGCTACCATTGCCCGAAATAGGCGGGCTGTAGAGCAATACACAGTGACTGCTCAATGAGCCCCGACCCACTCTACCGCGCAGCTGATGCAGCTGAGAGAGGCCGAGACGGGCTGAATCTTCAATAATCATCAGACTGGCATTGGGGACATCGACGCCCACTTCGATCACGGTAGTGGCTACCAGTAAGTCAATCTCACCGGCTTTAAAGGCGATCATAATCTCTAGCTTTTCGCGGGGTTTGAGGCGTCCGTGAATTAGACCAATAGAGAGTTCGGGCAACATCAGCTGCAGTTCTCCGGCGGTCACCTCGGCGGCCTGGGCTTCCAGTACATCGGATTCTTCAATCAATGTGCATACCCAATAAGCCTGACGGCCAGCACTGCAGGAGGCGCGTACGCGCGCAATCACATCATTGCGGCGCAGGTTACTCAGTACTACGGTCTCTACTGGTGTGCGTCCCGGTGGCAGCTCATCAATCACTGAGCAATCCAGATCCGCATAGGCGCTCATTGCCAATGTACGCGGTATTGGGGTTGCGGTCATAATCAGCTGGTGGGGTGCGGGGCCGCTCAAGCTAGGTCCCTCTGCGCTAAAGCCCTTTTTGCGCAGTGCCAGGCGCTGGTGTACGCCAAAACGATGCTGCTCATCAATAATGCTGAGGCCGAGGTCATTAAATTCTACTGTCTCTTGGAATAGTGCATGGGTGCCAATCACCATTTTGGCGGCTCCATCAGCGATAGCTTGCAGCTGTACTTCACGGGCCTTGCCCTTAACCTTGCCAGTCAGGTAGGCGAGGCGAACCCCCAGCGGGCGCAACCATTGCTCAAAGTTAATGCGGTGCTGATCGGCCAGAATTTCTGTGGGTGCCATCAGTGCGACCTGATGGCCATTGGCTATCGCCTGCACGGCGGCCAGTGCCGCTACAACGGTTTTACCAGAACCCACATCGCCCTGCACCAGCCGCAGCATTGGGATTGCGGTACCTATATCGGCGCTTATTTCACTGGCCACTCGCTGCTGCGCTGCAGTGAGATCAAAGGGCAGTTTATCCAAGAATGTCGCTGCCGCGGTTTTATCTTCACTCAGTACTGGCGCCTGCTGCTGTTGCACCTTTTGCCGCAGTTTGAGCAAGCTTAAATTATGGGCAATCAGTTCTTCGGCGGCCAAACGTTGCTGCGCCGGGTGCTCGCCCTCAGCCAGCAGGTTAAGCGCAGTGCCCGGCGGTGGGTTGTGCAGCAGCCGCAGGGCATCCGGTAGAGAATAGGCAAGCTGCTGATGCAGGTCAGTACTTATGCCCTGGGGTAATAGCTCGCGGATGCTGTGATTCTGAAGCAAGCTCAGCGCCTGACCACAGAGATCGCGAATACGACTCTGAGTAATGCCCTCGGTTGCTGGATAGATCGGCGTCAGCTTATCTTCCAATTGCGGTGGGTTGGTCTGATCAAGGTATTGATATTCTGGATGATAGAGTTCAACACCAGATTTACCGCGCCGCACTTCACCAAAGCAGCGCAACCTAGCACCGGGCTTGAGGCGTTCCTGTTGAGCACGGTTAAAGTGGAAAAAGCGCAGAGTCACTACACCGCTGTGATCTTGAAGTCGGCAAACAAGGCTGCGACGCCGACCAAAGACCACATCGCTGGCGCGGACTTCTCCTTCAATAACAACTTCGGTCATCGGTTGAATACCGCCGATAGGGGTAATTTGGGTGCGATCGATATAGCGCAGCGGTAGGTGAAAGAGCAAATCCTGAACACTGTGCAGACCTAGCTTCTTTAGCTTAGTGGCCAGTTGCGGACCCACCCCGTGCAGGGTGCCGACGCTGCGCCTGTCGAGAGGGGTGTCTGACATTAGCTTTTTATAATCCCGAGCCCAGGCAGGCTGCGCTCATAGATGGCATTGCGCAGAGCGTCTATGGCCTTGTGCCGAGGGAAGCTGGCGCGCCATGCCAAGGCTGTGGTGCGAGCCGGGGTTGCACCGGCAAAGGGGCGCGTTATCAGTGAGGCGCCGCGGTATTCGGCACCCATCGCGGCGGACTGGGGAAGAATGGTAATACCCAGACCAGATGCGACCATATAACAGAGGGTCTCTAAGGAGCTGCCTTCAGTCATGGTGCGAATAGGGGCTGCATTGGTCGAACCCTGATTGATATTGGGCAGGGCCTCGATGACCTGATCTCTAAAGCAATGACCCTCACCCATCATAAGTACATTCTCGCCATCCAAATCACTGTGATGTATTTCTTTTTTGGCGGCGAGAGGATGGCCCTCGGGCAGCAACAGTACAAAGGGTTCATCGTACAGTGGCTGCACCACCACATCGGGTTCGGTAAAGGGCAGGGCCACAACGATAACATCGACCTCTCCGCTGCGCAGGCGCTTGCGCAAGGTACTGGTGTACCCCTCTTCAATAATCAGTGGCATCTGAGGTGCTGCTTTTTGCAGTGCGGGAATAAAATGTGGAAACAGGTAGGGGCCAATGGTGAAAATGGCACCGACATGCAGCGGGCTGCTGAGCTGGTCTTTACCCGCCGTGGCAATATCCTTAATCGCCGCCGCCTCTTCCAGTACGCGCTGGGATTGATCAACAATATTCTGACCAATGGGTGTCAGGCGCACACTGCTTTTAGAGCGCTCAAAAAGATCGACGCCTAATTCACTCTCGAGTTTCTTAACCGCTATACTCAGCGTCGGCTGGCTGACATTGCAGCGTTCAGCTGCCTGGCCAAAATGCTGGACCTGAGCCAGGGTGACTATATAGCGAAGTTCGGTGAGGGTCATAGTTACAGGGCCTTTATCTGAGTAACAAGCATAGCTAAGTTTTATTAAAGAGAGAATACTAATTGAAAATTTTATTGGCAGGTTGTGGTGATATTGGCCAGCGCACTGGGGCGCGGTTAACACCGAGTCATCAATGTTTTGGCCTTAGGCGCCATCCGCAAAATCTACCAGATACGATCACCCCTATCGTCGGCAATATGGCGGATGCTAAGGGTCTCGAGAAAGTTCTCGGTGTTGGCTTTGATGTGGTTGTGGTGACCCTAACACCGGACCAATTTACCGAGCAGGCCTATCGCCAGTCCTATCTTGCAGGCGCGACTGCGCTGGCCACTGCCATTAATCGTACTGAGCTCAAGCCAAAGCTGGTTATCTGGGTATCCAGCACCAGTGTCTATGGCAATAATAAGGGGGATTGGGTAGATGAGGCGTCGCCTACTCAGCCCACCAGTTTTTCTGGCAAGCTTTTACTCGAGGCTGAGCAGCAGATTCAGTGTTTACCCTGCGCCCATTCAATCGTAAGATTTTCTGGTATCTATGGACCGGGGCGGACACGCATGCTGAATCAAATCAAGGCTGGCGTGGGTCGACCCGCTGAGCCTCAACAGTGGAGCAATAGAATTCACAGTGAGGACTGTGCGGGGGTGCTGGCGCATTTGATTAGGCGTTTTGGCGACAACAGGCTCATTGAGCCATTATATCTGGCGACTGACTGCGCGCCGGTGACTCAGCATAGGATGCGCAACTGGTTGGCGGCGCAAATGCAGATTCAACTGACGGATGAGATTGTGGAGCAGAAATCAATCAGGCGCTGTAGCAACCAGCGCCTGTTAGACAGTGGTTATGAGTTTATTTTTCCCAGTTATAAAGAGGGCTATACGGCACTGATGGCCGATCAGTAAATGGCATTAAATAATCAGAATACCGTCCATTTCAACCATTGAGCCTTTGGGTAACTCGTTGACGCCGATCGCCGCACGTGCTGGAAAGGGTTGGGCAAAATGCTGTTCCATCACTTCATTGACCACTGGGAAATGACTTAGATCGGTGAGAAAAATATTGAGCTTAACAATATTGCTCAGATCACCACCAGATGCCTCACAGACGGCGAGCAGATTCTTAAAGACCTGTTTAATCTGGTCGCGAATATCACCCTCGACCAATGTCATGGTGGCGGGATCCAAAGGAATCTGACCAGATAGATAGACAGTATTGTTGACCTTTACCGCCTGGCTGTAGGTGCCAATGGCGGCGGGTGCGCTGTCGGTATGGATAATAGCTTTGTTGGGCATAATGGTTTCCTTGCTTACTTATTTCTGACTCGATAAATTCGGCGCACAGGTTTGAGGCTGCGGGCACGACGCATTATATCGGCTAGGTGGATGCGATCGCGAACGGTAAGAACCACATCGACAATACTGGTAAAGGAGTCTTTTTCGTTAACGCTGATATGTTCGATGGTAGCGTCTTCTTCGGTTATCCGCGATGCCAGTGCAGCAATAAAGCCACGCTCTGGGGTGACTTCTACTTTTATCTCCACGGGGAATTCGCCCTTGACCACCGTTGACCAGGTCAATGGCATGCACTTCTCTGGATTGGAGCGTATTTCTTTCAGATTTCGACAGGACTCATAGTGAATAACGAGTCCTTTGCCCGGTGAGATATGCCCCAGAATGGGGTCGCCGGGAATTGGATGACAGCAGCGTCCGTAGTGCAGCAACAAGCCACCGGAGGCATCGATAACCACGGGTAATGTATTGTTCTTTTTGCCGTCGGCAACCTCGCGTTTATTGGCCGGCACCAGCAGGTTTGCCACCGCAAATGGCACTCGATTCCCAAGCCCAATTTGCTGCAGCACATATTCAAAGGTCGAGGCGCCGGTCTCTTTTAACAGCCGCTTAATCTGTGATTTTTTCAGCTGATTATACTGGGTGCCAAGGTTTGCCAGGGCCTGATCCAGTAGGCGTTTACCCAGATCCACCGACTCATCGTGCTGCTGGTTTTTAAGAAAATGACGGATCGCACTGCGCGCTTTTGCAGTGATCACAAAGTTAAGCCAGTTGGGATTGGGCTGTGCACCCTCGGCGGTGATAATTTCGATTTTCTGACCACTCTGCAATTGCTCTGATAATGGTGTTAGCTCTCCATCAACTCGGCAGGCAATACAGCTGTCACCGATACCTGTGTGCACTGAATAGGCGAAATCGACGGCGGTAGCACCAGAGGGCAGTTCAACAATGGTGCCCTTGGGGGTGAAGACATAGACTTCATCTGGGAATAGATCGGCTTTTACATGCTCAAGAAATTCAAGTGAATCGCCAGCCTGTTTCTGCATTTCCAATAAACCCTGAACCCAGCGATTGGCGCGACGCTGGTTGCCATCAACATTTTGGCTGCCAGTTTTGTATTCCCAGTGCGCGGCAATACCATAGTTGGCCATGCGCTCCATCTCTTTGGTGCGAATCTGTACTTCAATAACCACACCATGCATGCCCACTAATACTGTGTGCAGTGACTGGTAGCCGTTGGACTTAGGAATGGCTATATAGTCTTTAAACTCACCGGGCACGGGTTTGAAAATATTATGCATCATGCCAAGCGTGCGGTAGCAGTCATCTGCATCGTCCACTACGAGGCGAAAAGCGAATACATCCATAATGTCGCGAAAAGATTTTTTCTTGGTGCGCATCTTTTTGTAGATACTCCAAAGATGCTTCTCGCGTCCTTTGACCAGCGCCGGGAATGATTCATTCTCCAGACGCATTTCAATGGCTTGATGAATCTCTGCAATGATTTCTTTGCGGTTTTTTCGCGCCGCTTTCATGGCTTCGCGCAAACGTTGATGACGCAGCGGGTACATGGCGGCAAAACCGAGGTCTTCAAATTCAAGACGAATATCATTGATGCCCAGACGCTGGGCGATAGGGGCATAGATATCCAAGGTCTCGCGGGCAATACGCCGACGCTTCGCCGGGGCCAGTACGCCCAGTGTGCGCATATTGTGCAGCCGGTCTGCCAACTTGACCAAGACCACACGAATATCCCGCGACATGGCCAGGGTCATTTTTTGAAAGCTTTCGGCCTGCTGCTCGGCTTTAGATTCGAATTCGATTTCGGTCAGTTTACTGACGCCGTCGACCAGATCGGCAACGGTGCGACCAAAGCGACGACTGATCTGACCCTTGGTTACACCTGTATCTTCGATAACATCATGCAGCAGAGCAGCCATAAGGCTCTCATGATCCATATGCATATCGGCAAGAATGTTAGCAACAGCTAGAGGATGGGTAATATAGGGGTCGCCACTCTGACGCATCTGGCCACGGTGGCATTGTTCAGAGTACCTGTAAGCGCGCTCGACCTTGGCAACTTCTTTTGGCTCGAGGTAGGAGGAGAGTTTTTCCGTGAGTACATTCAGCACTTTATTGCGGCCCTCCTCCGTTTCTGAGTAGAGCTTTAAACAGCTGGCTCTTGCGGAGCCTCTGCAGTTTCGGCGGCCTCTTCAGCAGCGTCAACGATTTCGTAGTCTTGCACAACTTCGGTGAGGATATCTGGCGTGACCAGACCCTGAGCAATTTCGCGCAGGGCGATAACGGTAGGCTTGTCATTTTCTTCTTCAACGAGTGCCGGACGTCCTTCGACGGCCAGTTGACGTGCGCGTTTGGAGCCAACCATCACTAATTCAAAACGGTTATCTACGTGATCCAAACAATCTTCTACAGTAATGCGAGCCATTTTATTTCCGCCAGTCTAAATAATTTGTTCGATAATTTGATCGAAGGGTGCAGCGAAATGCTGCGGGGTCAGACATTTTACCTAAAGACTGGGGTTACGACAATAAATCCAGCAGTAATTTTTCAACACCCTGAACAGGTTGCTGGCAGCGGGTGGCGGTAATAATGGCCTCGAGTTGTCTGCTGGCAACGGTAAAGTCGTCGTTGATTACCAAATAGTCGGCTTCAACATAGTGGCTCATCTCTTCGGTGGCGGCGGCAATACGTTTGGCAATAACATCAGCGTCGTCCTGACCGCGGCCATTTAAGCGTTCGCGCAGTGCTTTCTTTGAAGGGGGCAGGATAAAAATACTTTTACTCTCATTAAACTTGCGTCGCACCTGTTCCGCACCCTGCCAGTCAATTTCCAGAATAACATCTGTCCCCGCAGCCAATGTAGTTTTCACCCATTGCTCTGAGGTGCCATAAAAGTTACCAAACACCTCTGCATGTTCAAGAAAGGCGTTGTCGCCGATCATGCTCAAAAATGCGTCGTGATCAACAAAGTGGTAGTTGATGCCATCTTTTTCGCCGGGTCGGCAATCTCTGGTGGTATGAGAGATAGACGCTTGAATATTTTCCATGCGGCCAAGGATATCGTTCACCAAGCTTGTTTTACCTGCCCCCGAGGGTGCTGAAATAATAAATAAGGTGCCGTTGCCCATAGTGCGATTTAATCCATTACGTAAAAAATGGCGCGTAAAAAAACAGCGCGGTTAACAGGAGAGGATAATTATTCCAGATTCTATGTCTGCTGTAATAAAAAATTCACTGTTTATGTTGGCCCACCGTATTCGGGGTCAAAAATACGATTGAGGCTATCTGCCAGTCGAATGCCCGCCATCAGCAGTCGCCGCTCAATAATCGGCTTATTGCGGCTAATGTACGCTGAGCCAATCAAAGGATACCTGCGCTCAGCTGCGGAATTAAAATTATACACCTGGTAGCGCAGCGCTTTTGATTCGCGGGCCCAATCTATAAATTGACTGCCCTGCCATCGATCGATCTGAGCTTTGCTTGCCCGATCGAGCATCTGGCTGTATTGATCGGAATTTTTATTCTCTGTGTCAATAATCAGGCTGTCCCAGACTTTATGCAGATTGGTGGCTCTGGGCGTTTTGAGCCAATTGATCGCTAACTTGTTACCACCGAGATCATCACGTCGGCCAACATGCAGGGGCTGGTGAATATCGGCGACAAAATGTGCAAAGAAAGCCAGTGCCTCCAACTGCTGTTTTCTATCCAGCTGAGAGTTTTGCAGATCGGCGTAAAAGTATTCTAGGGCTGAGAGTACGTCGCCGTCGCTGTGGCGTCGCAAGTTGGCAAACTGCTCTTGGTCATCAATACTTATGTAGTGCCAGTATTTTGATTGCTTCCAAGTCGGAATGTAGCGAACCCGGTCTGGCCAGAGCGATAATTCGGCCAGATCGCCACCATTGGTTATAGCATTGATTGCGGCGGTGGTTTTTACACTGAGATGATTCTCGGCAATTTTGCTGACGATGCGATGTCCGTCAGCACCAAATGCGAATGCCTGGCTGCTCACAACAGCCAGACAGAAAATCAGTGCAGCGGTAACAGCGTGCATTATTCGATATTCTGAATCTGCTCACGCATCTGTTCGATCAGCACTTTGAGCTCTACGGATGCCTGAGTGGTAACGCCAGCTATCGACTTTGAGCCCAGAGTATTGGCCTCGCGATTTAATTCTTGCATTAAAAAGTCCAGACGCCGACCAATAGATTCTTCGCTTTTTAAAACACGGCGAATTTCGCTGTTATGGGCTTCCAGACGATCGAGCTCTTCGTCGACATCGGCGCGATTGGAGATGATCACCATCTCCTGCTCCAACCTTTCTTCATCAACCTGGGCGCGCAGACTTTCGAGCTTTTCATTGAGACGCGTGCGCTGATGCTCAAGAATGGCTGGCAGGTTCTCACGCACGATAGCAATCTGAGTTTCAATGCCGGCCAGGCGCTGTTCAATCATTTCTGCGAGCTTGTCACCCTCGCGCTGGCGGCCTTCGAGCAATTGATCAACGGTTTCGCTAAAGGTCTGTATCGCCGCCCTGTGCAGACTTTCACTTTCGACCTCCTGATCTTTAAGAATGCCGGGCCAACGCATAATCTCCAGTGGTGAGATTGGCGCCGGGTTTTGCAGCTGGTTACCCATCTCTTCGGCAATATCAATATAGCGCTTGGCCAGCAGCATATCTGCACTGACCGCAGCATCGTTATTATTGAAGGCGACCTGCAGTGCTATATCGACCTTGCCGCGAGTAAGTTTCTTGCGCGCGATTTCGCGCAGCTGCATTTCTACTTCGCGCATGGTCTCTGGTAGACGAAAGCCGGTCTCTAAAAACCGATGATTTACCGAGCGCAGCTCACAGGAGACTGAGCCCCAGCTGAAATCGACGGTGTTTCTAGCAAATGCGGTCATACTGCGTGGCATATTTTGGTTCCAATCAAACTATTTATAGAGTGCCATGGTAACAAAGGCGGTTAACTGGGTGGTAGATTTGCTACAATTACGCCAAATTTTTTTGCAACCCCATGTTCAGGAACCCCATTATGAATAGACCCAGTGGCCGACGCCCGGAACAACTTAGACCCGTCAAGATTACCCGCGATTTTACCTGTCACGCAGAGGGGTCTGTATTGGTTGAGTTCGGCAATACAAAAGTCATCTGTACCGCCAGTGTTGAATCTGGTGTGCCAAGATTTTTGCGCGGCAAAGGCGAGGGTTGGGTGACTGCAGAGTATGGCATGTTGCCGCGCTCGACCAATAGCCGTATGGGTCGTGAGGCGGCGCGGGGTAAGCAGAGTGGTCGCACCCAGGAAATTCAACGTTTAATTGGCCGCTCATTGCGTGCTGCGGTAGATCTTAAGCAACTTGGTGAGCACACCGTCAATATTGATTGCGATGTGATTCAGGCTGATGGTGGCACACGCACAGCCTCTATCACTGGTGCCATGGTGGCGCTGGTCGATGCTATTCGCCATTTGCAGCGCAAAAAATCAATCAGCGGTGATCCGCTGGTGAATATGATCGCCTCTGTTTCTGTGGGTGTTTATCAGGGTACTCCGGTGCTGGATCTGGATTATGCTGAGGACTCCAATGCAGAGACAGATATGAATGTGGTGATGAATGCCGACGGTGGCTTTATCGAGGTACAGGGCACTGCAGAGGCTGCGCCATTTAGCGCTGAAGAATTAAATGAGATGTTGGATCTGGCCAAGCGCGGTATCGCCGATTTGGTGCGCGTGCAAAATATGGCTCTCGCCCAATAAGCAGCAATTTTAACTGAGACGTAAATCAGACCTATGAAAAATACTTATAAAACACAGTTTATTGATAATGCGCTGGATAGCGGTGCGCTAAAATTTGGTCAGTTCAGGCTTAAGTCTGGGCGTGTTTCGCCACATTTTTTTAATGCGGGAGAATTTTATCAGGGCAGGGCTCTGGCTATCTTGGGGCGTTGTTATGCCGCTGCAATCGTTGAATCCGGTGTGCAATTCGATGTGCTTTTTGGCCCAGCTTACAAGGGCATCACTTTGGCGGCGGCAACCTCAGTCGCTTTAGCCGAGCACCATGATATGGATGTGCCATACTGTTTCAATAGAAAAGAGGCAAAAAGTCACGGTGAGGGTGGCACCCTCGTCGGGGCTCCTCTGGAAGGCAAAGTACTGGTTATTGATGATGTGATAACGGCTGGTACGGCAATTCGCGAAGTGATGGCGATGGTTGAACTGGCGGGTGCTGAGGCGGCCGGTGTGGTAATCGGCCTCGACCGCAAAGAGCGCGGCAATTCTGCTAAGTCAGCGATACAGGAAGTTGAGCAGCAGTTTGATATTCCAGTGATCAGCATTATTGATATGGATGATATTTTGACCTATCTCGAATCTCAGTCGGATATGGCAACACTGGTTGAGGAAATTAAAACTTATCGGCACGAGTACGGCGTATGACAAAAGCGGTATGGCTTCTATTATTGTTGGCGGCCCCCTGGGTCGCTGCAAAAGAGCTCTACCGTTACAAGGACAGTGCAGGTTTACTGGTTACCAGCGATATGCTGTCACCTGAAGCCGCTGTCAATGGTTATGATGCCGTTAATGAACAGGGGCGAGTGCTCAAGACCCTCAGGCCACAGCATCTCCCACCCCAGGGCTCTGAACAGAGCGAGCAGGACCAGTATCTGCTATCCAGTTTTAGTCAGGTCGATGAAATCAGTGTTTTAAAACGTCGCAAACTCGAGTTATTGGCTCGGGATATCCTGCACCTGCAAAACAATATTAAAGGGCTGGACGCTCGCGAAGAGCTGATTTTGCAGGAGGCGGTCAATATGGAAATGGCTGGCGAAACTGTCTCTCAGTCAATTCTCGATCGGCTTGCGAAGATAAAAAAGTCCAGACATGAAGTCCTGCAGTTGCTGGAGGAGCGCCAAGAAGACCAGCGCACCACCAGCGCACTCTATCAATATTATGAGCAGCGCTTTGCCGAGCTACTTAATCAGCAAACATCTGCGCCGTAATAAGTTGCCATTGCTCGGCCCAGTGCTGAGTGGGTGGCTGCTTAAAGCCTGTGCGCACAAATTGACTGATCTTTCCCTCGGCACTCACCAGCATAATATTGGCGGCCACTGAAACTGGCACGCTGAGTTTGAGGCCATCGCGAATTTCGGCTTCCCGCAATGTCTGCTTTAACTGAGATTCCAAACGATCAAAAAATACAGCGATGCGTTCGTGCAGTCGCCCGGTTTCTCCGGTGAGCGCGTCGCCATTAAGTATGCGTGAGATACCGGGGTTCTTTTCCGAGAAGGTCAGTACCAAGCTGAGAATGCGATAACATTGATTTGCCGCATCGGGCTCATCACTGACGATGGTGCGCACCCTGGCAAAAATAGTCTCCTCGATAAACTCAATCAGACCTTCGTACATTCGCGTCTTGCTGGGAAAGTGCCGATAGAGTGCCGCTTCTGATACGCCCAGCTCAGCAGCGAGAGCCGCGGTTGTTATACGACCGCCGCGAGATGTCTCCAGCATGCGCGCCAGAGCTTGGAGTATTTCCTGTGCTCGAGAACCTCTTTTGCCCGTCATCAGGATGCTCCTGTTAGTTCTTGATTGGTGATTAGTGTGCCGACACCTTCGTCGGTGAATATTTCTAGCATCACTGCATGATCGACACGGCCATCGATGATATGCGCGTAGGGGACTCCGGATTTAACGGCATCCAAGGCGCAGGAAATCTTGGGTAGCATGCCACCATAGATAGTGCCGTCGGCAATTAATTGGTCGACGCGATCAACACTTAGGCCTGTTAGAACCTCGCCCTCTTTATCTTGCAGTCCTGAGACATTGGTCAATAGCATCAGCTTTTCCGCCTGTAACACTTCAGCGACTTTGCCTGCGACCAGATCGGCATTAATATTATAGGACTCGCCATCTACACCCACGCCTATGGGGGCAATAACAGGTATAAAGCCGCCCTGCTCCAGCATGTTGATCACCGATTTATCAATTGATTCAACTTCGCCAACATGACCAATATCGATAATTTCCGGTACTGACATCTCTGGGGTTTTATGCGACACACGCATTTTTTTGGCGCGGATTAGCTGACCGTCTTTGCCGGTAACACCAAAGGCCTTGCCGCCGGCATTGCTGATTAGATTAACAATCTCTTTATTGATCGTAGCCCCGAGCACCATCTCGACTACGTCCATAGTTTTACTGTCGGTCACACGCATGCCATCGATAAATTCTGACTTAATATCCAGACGCTCCAGCAGTTCGCCAATCTGTGGGCCGCCGCCATGGACCACCACGGGATTAATACCCACGGCTTTCATTAATACGATATCGCGCGCAAAACTTTCTTTTAGGCGGTCGTCGACCATGGCGTTGCCGCCATATTTAACCACTACTGTTTTGCCTGCGAAACGTTGGATATAGGGAAGCGCACGGGAGATAACCTGCGCGGTAGTCTGTGCTTCATTACGACTCAATGACATAGTTAGATATAGTCTTCTATTTGGTTAATAAAGGGTTTTAATTCCCTGCGGAACGCCTGTTTGACCTGTTCCAGACTGGCATCATCGTCTGCTTCGAAGCGCAGGGTCAAGTTGGCTGAGGTATTGGATGCTCTAATCAGTCCCCAACCATAGAGATATTCTGCTCGCAGTCCATCTAAACTGACAATCTGCGCGCCGCCAAACTGACAGCCAGAGAGCATTGTTTGCATGATCTTAAATTTTTCATCGTCTGGCACCGGAATTAATATTTCTGAGGTGTAACTACTGCTGTCAAAGCGACCAATCATTTGATCCAGTGTTTTATCTGCACTGTCGCGCTGTGAGCACAGTATCTCAAGGAGACGTGTCGCCGCGTAGAGACCATCATCAAACCCTTTCCAGCGATCATTGAAAAAGATATGGCCGCTAAACTCACCACCCAGCGGCGCCTTGTTGTGATGTACGGCCTTTCTGACATGGGAGTGACCGGTTTTACACATGACTGGGCGGCCGGAATGTTTGCGGACCATCTCGGCGAGGCGCTTGCTGCTTTTTACATCAAAAACAATATCTGCGCCTGGATTGCGTTTTAAAATATCGCGGGCAAACAGCATCATTAATTGATCGGGCCAAATTATTTGGCCCTTGCCGGAAATCACTACCAGACGGTCGCCATCGCCATCAAAGGCCAGACCAAGATCGGCCTTAACTTCTTTGACCTTAGAGATTAGCTGCTTGAGATTATTCTCGTCTGCTGGATTGGGTTCATGATTGGGGAATGAGCCGTCGACATCACAATTGATCGGGAAGGCCAGACAGCCAAGACTGTCAAAAAGTTTTAGCGCGACCGGACCGGCAACTGAGTTTCCAGCGTCAATCACCAGTCTAAATGAGCGATCGATAGAGCTGTTTTCGACAATATGGCGAACATACTGGGAGACAATATCTCGCGAGAACTGCTGTCCGCTTTCACTGCGAGTAAATTTCTCGGCGGTGAGCATGGGTTTTAGCAGTTGCAGAGCTTTGCCGGAGATCACCTGACGCTGGATAATGATTTTAAAGCCATTGTAAACCGCTGGATTATGGCTGGCTGTAATCATAATGCCGCAGCTGGATTGGCCACAATGATGAACGGCAAAGTTAAGTACCGGTGTGGTGATTTCACCCAGATTAATAACATTGCAACCCGTGGACAACAGACCCGCCTGCAGGGCTTCGGAGAGCTCCAGGGAGCTGAGCCTGCCATCTCGGCCAATATAAATGGCGGTGTGGCCATTTTGCAAAATAATAGTGCCGATGGTTTTGCCAAGCCTCAAGGCAAATTCCGCGGTAACCTCTGTGCCGGCAATACCACGGATATCATAGTTGCGGAACACTACATCCGGCAGGACAAACTGCTTGGGTAGGGCTGGCGCCTCGATCACTTCCTGTGGCGGCTCTTCGACTTCTGGCAAAGGATCTTCGGGCTCGGCTTGTTGAGGTTGTGATTCGCTAATCTCTAGTTGCGGCTCTTCGATTTCTGGCTGGGGCTCTTTAGTTTCGTGGTGAAGCTCTTTAGTTTCGGGCTGAGGCTCTTCAATCTCTGGCTGAGGCTCTTCACTGTCTGTCTGGACCTCTTCAATCTCCGCTATAAGTTCGAGATCTTCGTCGCTGGGCCCAGCAAAGAGGGCATCTTTGGCATTGTGTTCTTCAATAAAAATATCGGTTATCAATGATCGGCGACCTACGCGCAAACTTGCCAGCAAATATACCGCTAGCAGCACAAGGATATTGGCGCAGGCAAGCAGCAGCCAAAAGGGAGGCAATGTTGCTTCAATAGAGCGGATTAGACTGCTAGACGGTGAGAAACTGATTTTCCACAATGGGTTTGCCGTATCAAACAATGTTATTTGATCAGCCTGCAGCAGCTCAGGCTCTGGCGCCTGAGGCGCGGGTTCACCGAGCCTGAGCAGAACAATGTCACTTCTGTTAGGCACGACCTGCTGAAGCAGTAAGCTGCCGTTTGATACATCTACGGCACTCAGCGCAAATCGCAGGCCGGTAATGGGCAGCTGTATTAAAATAACGCCTAGAGGGCCCGACTCAGCGGCGGAGTCTGCCGGTAGCAATATCTTGCTGATCAGTACTTTCCACTGGCCATCAATTTTTATTGCTCTGGGGCTGATGGTTTCGCCGCGCAACGAAGATCGCGCCATCTGAGTGGCGGCAAAGCTGAGACTGTCTTTATGGCGCTGTAGGTCCCGATCTATAAAGAGAATCGATTCAGCATCTGTAATGATTGCGGCGGCATTGAGCTCTCCCCTATCCAGAGCGGCATTGTCGATTTCGGCGAGACTCTGGCTGATTTCTGGCTGACTGGCAAGTTTCTCGAGCTGCTGCTGATAATTATCAAGATAGGTATCGACGCGACTGGCAGCAATTTTCATATTGAGGCCGAAGTGCAGGTTCATTGCCTGAGCACGGGCATCAACCATAACTAGTTGCCACAGTACCACAGCAGCAACAGCCAACAGGCCGATTCCGGCGAACAGGCTGCGACCGACCACTTTGTCTTCGCGGATTTCTGAAATGAATCTTTTTACGTTCACTGTAATTCGTAACCCAGTAACTGGGGCGACTATTGAGGGTACAGGCTAGCTTAACTTTTATAATTCTTAGCTAGATGCTCAATAATATCCCGCGCTAACTGCGCCTTGCTCCTTTTGCTAAATACCACTGAGGATGAGCGGTCAATCCAGATGACCTCGTTATCATCGGCATCAAAGCCGATATCCGTGCGTGAAACATCGTTGGCGATAATTGCACTTAGGTTCTTGCGCTGTAATTTGTCTCGGGCATAGGTTTCTACGTCCTGAGTCTCTGCAGCAAAGCCCATCACAAATAAATCTGGGTTGGCCAGCACCACGGCATTGACAATATCTCGATTTTTTTCCAGATGAATCGTCATATTGTCGCCCTGTTTTTTCATTTTTTGGTCGGCGACAGTAGTGGCGCGATAATCGGCAACGGCCGCTGCTGCAATAAATATATCGGCATCAACCGCCGTAGCTAAAGACGCATCGAGCATATCTTGGGCAGAAACAGTAGAGATAATCTCGCAGCGCTCTGGCGCGGCAATACTCACTGGGCCTGAAATTAGGGTCACAGCTGCGCCAGCATCTCTGGCAGCCGCCGCCAAGGCAAAGCCCATTTTGCCCGAGCTGTGATTGCTGATATAGCGAACTGGATCCAAGGCTTCTCTGGTTGGACCTGCGGTGATGGCTATTTTTGTTCCTGCCAGAACACCCGTTTGAAACAGGCTGCTCACAATGCTGACTATGCTGTCTGGCTGTTCCATCCTGCCGGGGCCAATATCGCCGCAGGCTTGAATCCCCTGATCTGGACCAATGATGGTTACGCCTCGCTGTTGCAGCGCATCAATATTGGCGAGGCTGGCAGGATGACTCCACATGGCTTGGTTCATGGCTGGAGCCACGGTCACCTTGGCTGGCGTGGCCAAATGGATGGCAGCCAATAGGCTGTCGGCCTTGCCATGCACCATATTGGCAACAAAGTCAGCACTGGCCGGAGCAATTAGCAGCAGGTCTGCCCAGCGCGCCAGTTCAATATGGCCCATGCCGGCTTCTGCTTCTGAATCGAGTAAGTCGCTGTGAACTGGGTGCCCGGATAGCGCTTGCATCGTCAGCGGCCGAATAAACTCACTGGCCGCTGGGGTCATTACCACGCGCACATCGGCACCCTGATCCTGAAGTCGTCTGACAACCTCGGCGCTTTTGTAAGCGGCAATGCCACCAGTAACACCAAGAATTATCCGTTTGTTTGAAAGGCTACTCATTAATCGTCCAGACAGGCCAAATAAAGGCTTGTAAGATAACATCATGAGAGGGAATTCTGTAGTGATAAATGAGGACTCACTATGGCTATAAGCCACTGGCTGATGGAAGAGAGACCCAGAGAGAAGCTGTTGTTGAAAGGTGCATCCGCACTTACTGATTCTGAATTACTGGCAATATTTTTACGTACCGGCCTGCCCGGTAGTACAGCGATTGATCTCGCGCGCAATTTACTCGATGAATTTGGTGGCATTGGGCCCCTGCTCAGCGCTGATCAAGATGCATTCTGTGCGGGTAAGGGCTTGGGTCCCGCCAAGTATACTCAGCTGCATGCATGCCGAGAGTTGACCACACGCTATCTGAAAGAGCAGTTGAGCGACCAGCCTGTCTTTACCAAACCCAGTCATGTCAGGGATTATCTGTCTGTGCAGATGCGCGATCTCAACCGTGAGGTATTTGTGGTGCTATTACTGGATACCAAGCACCAGTTGCTGGAGTATCGCGAGATGTTTCAGGGCACCATAGATGCGACGAGCGTGCATCCGCGGGAAGTCGTCAGACTGGCGCTTCTCAAAAATGCCGCGGCTGTTATTGTGGCGCACAACCATCCCTCCGGCGTAGCAGTGCCGAGCAAGGCAGATATTGTCATTACACAGAAAATAAAACTGGCCCTTGAATTGATGGAGATCCGTTTGTTGGACCATTTTATTATTGGTCGCGGCCAGGTGACCTCTTTGGCTGATACTGACAGGATGTAACAGGCGTAGGTAACCACAGTAAAGAAAAAGCGTGGTTTTCCTGCCATTGCACGGTTTTAGTTTGATTCAGGATTGGCTTTCTGGTATAAAACGCGCCTCCTTGCGGGACGGTCCCGTAGATGGATAGAAAATCACAGATTTTTTTGCTCAGCTGGTGTGTCCCGCGGCAAAAATTTGATAGCAGAGGCAGGAATAATGTCCAGAGTAT
The DNA here is from genome assembly GCA_029242085.1 of Porticoccaceae bacterium. Classification (GTDB taxonomy): domain Bacteria; phylum Pseudomonadota; class Gammaproteobacteria; order Pseudomonadales; family Porticoccaceae; genus HTCC2207. Next base: position 11,961 of record JAQWUP010000041.1, on the reverse strand, counting down.
GTCAGGTCACAGGCAAGCGCCCAATGGCTGGAAACAATGTATCTCATGCGAAAAATAGAACGCGTCGTCGCTTTGAGCCAAACCTTCATACCCACCGTTTTTGGGTTGAAGCACAAAAACGCTTTGTTAAGCTTCGTGTATCGACCAAGGGTATGCGTATCATTGACAAAAAAGGTATTGAACAAGTCTTGTCCGAGCTCGCTGCTCGTGGCGAGAAAGTCTAAGGAGACCGCTAATGGCTAAGTCAGCTCGCGAAAAAATTCGTCTAGTGTCTAGTGCAGGTACTGGTCACTTCTATACTACTGATAAGAACAAGCGCAATATGCCTGAGAAGATGGAGATCAAGAAGTATGATCCCACTATCCGTAAGCATGTGATCTACAAAGAAGCCAAAATTAAATAATTTGGTTTTTATGTCGCTTGAAAGAATCCTGCCGATTGGCGGGATTTTTTTTGTCCAGACAAAAAGCGCCGGACAGACTCTGTAAGTCCCTGCAAAACAAAGCCCGATAAAAAAAGCCCCGATAATTGCTTATCGGGGCTTTTAAATAATTTTCGTACTGCTATCTAGTGACAGCGACAGAAATTATTCGGCAACTACGTTCTCAGCTTGAGCGCCTTTTTGACCTTGAGTAACTTCCATCGTTACTGCTTGGCCTTCTTTCAATGATTTGAAACCATCAGCTTGAATAGCGCTGTGGTGTACAAATACGTCACCGCCGCCTTCTTGCTCAATAAATCCAAAACCCTTGCTGTCGTTGAACCACTTAACAGTGCCAGAAACTCGCTCTGCCATAACTAACCTCACTTATAAAATGTATACCGTTTAAGGCGTTTAAAATGTATCCAGCCTCATCACGGGGCTAGCCTTACCTTTGCTCTGAAAACGAGTGACTGACCAAAGGCATTTCTGCGTCAGCAAACACTAAAAGTGTCATTTGTGCTATTACAGAATCGCGCAGTGTATTGCTTTTTTTAAGGTTTGGCCAATTTTTGAGTCATTAAAACGCAAAAAAAGCCCTTTTCAGCTTAAAAATCCCCGGTTTAGAACAAAACTCGGCAGCGAATAGTGCCGTTAATGGACTTTAGAGCCTGCAGAGCGCCATCACTGTATTCAGCATCAATATCTACCACTACGTAGCCGACACTGTCATTGGTCTGCAGATACTGTGCGGCGACATTGATATTAAATTCGGAAAAGACCTTATTGATTGCGCTCATTACACCCGGAACGTTGCGGTGCACATGGAGCAGTCTATGGGTGTCAGCATGAGCTGGAAGTGCTACCTGAGGGAAGTTGACCGCACTAATGCTGGTGCCATTGTCGCTGTAAACCACCATTTTCTCGGCCACTTCAACACCGATATTTTCTTGCGCTTCCTGAGTTGAGCCGCCTATATGGGGCGTCAAAATAACATTGTCGAAGTCGCGCAGTGGCGAGATAAACTCTTCGCGGTTGGATTTTGGCTCCACGGGAAACACATCGATGGCGGCACCGCCAAGATGGTTGTTGGTCAGCTGATCACAGAGACTGTCGATGTCGACAATCTGTCCACGAGCGGCATTGATAAGCACTGCACCCGGCTTCATTGCAGCGAGTTGTTCGGGCCCCATCAGACCTCGCGTAGCGGCAGTATCCGGTACATGCAGTGAAACCACATCGCTAGTTGCCAACAACCCTTTTAATGTGGGGACCTGCTCCGCATTGCCCAGGGGTAATTTAGTGACACTGTCATAAAAGCGCACCTTCATACCCACCGCCTCGGCCATAACGCTTATTTGACTGCCGATATTGCCGTACCCAATCAGGCCCAGCGTTTTACCCCGCACCTCGAAGGCGTTAGCTGCAGACTTTATCCACTCGCCGCGATGAGCCTTGGCGTTTTTGTCGGGGATCCCGCGCATCAACATAATCGCTTCGGCAATGACCAATTCTGCAACACTGCGCGTATTAGAGAAGGGCGCATTAAAAACGATAACCCCGTGCTCAGTCGCGGCTTGCAGGTCGACCTGATTGGTACCGATACAGAAGCAGCCGACACTGATCAACTTTTTGGCGGCTGCGAATACCTTGGCATTAAGCTGGCTGCGCGAGCGGATGCCAACAAAGTGCACATCGGCAATTTTGTTTAGCAGCTCTTCCTCTGGCAGAGCTGCCGGCTGGTAGTCGATATTCTCATAGCCAGCAGTTTTAAAGACCTCGACTGCAGAAGGGTGGACTCCCTCGAGCAGGAGAATTTTGATTTTTTGTTTTCCGAGAGAAAAATTGAGCATGTTATGTCCGCTATCTATGCATTGGGCAGCCAAATTAAGGTCGCTATGTTAACATGACTGCTCCACATTCCATTGCATAAACCACCTGTATGACGAGGATTTCCGGATGTTATCGGAACAGATAATTGAGCGTTTAAATAACATTGTCGGCAGCCAGCGACTATTGCTGGAGCCCGACGATCTGCAGTGCTTTGGCATTGATCGAACCACTATTTGGCAGGCTAATCCCTGCGCCGTGGTATTGCCGGGATCGGTTGAGGAAGTGCAGCAGGTTGTGTTGCTGTGTAATGAATTCAACCTGGCCATTGTGCCCTCTGGCGGTCGCACTGGCCTCAGTGGTGGTGCTGTGGCTAAAGATGGCGAAATCGTGGTGGCCATGGATCGTATGAACCAGGTTCTGGATTTTAACCCTATGGATCGCTGCGTCACCCTTGGCGCAGGTATGATCACAGCGCAACTGCAAGACTTCGCCGCGGAGCAAGGTCTGTTTTATCCGGTGGATTTTGCCTCGACAGGCTCTAGCCAGATTGGCGGCAATATTGCGACCAATGCGGGCGGTATTAATGTTATTCGCTACGGCATGACCAGAGAATGGGTTATGGGATTAAAGGTGGTGAATGGTGCCGGTGATATTCTAGAGCTCAATCGTGGGCTGGTTAAAAATAATACTGGTTATGACTTCCGTCACCTGTTTATTGGCTCCGAGGGTACTCTCGGGCTGATTTGCGAAGCCACTATTCAGCTGACTCGACCACCGGCCGATTCAACGGTGCTGGTTTTGGGTGTGGATAATTTCCCCGCTATTCTTGATGTACTGCGCACCTTTGCGGCGCAAATTGATTTAAGTGCCTTTGAGTTTTTCTCTCAGGCGGCGCTGGAAAAAGTGACTGAGCATCGAGGCCATGCCAAGCCATTTGCCACCGAAACACCATTTTACGCGCTATTAGAATTTGAGACACCGACAGAGTCCGTGATGGAAAGCGCGATGGCGTTGTTTGAGCACTGTATGGAAGAGGGTTGGGTGCTAGATGGCGTGTTGAGTCAAAGCCTGTCTCAGGCTCAGTCTCTGTGGAAATTGCGCGAAGATATTTCCGAAACACTGTGGCACTGGCAGCCCTATAAAAACGATATCTCTGTGCGCGTATCCAGAATGCCCGACTTTTTGCGCGAGGTAGACGAGCTGGTGGCAAGCCGCTACCCAGACTTTGAGCTGGTGTGGTACGGCCATATTGGCGATGGCAATCTGCATCTCAATATTCTTAAGCCCGAAACATTATCGAATGAAGACTTTGTGGCCAAATGCGGTAACGTCAGTGGTGAGATTGGACAGCTGCTGGCTAAATATGAGGGTAGTATCAGTGCTGAGCACGGTGTGGGTCTGCTTAAGAAAGACTATTTGCATTATTCCAGGTCGCCATTGGAAATGGACTTAATGCGCAGCATTAAACAGGCTTTTGACCCGAACTCTATTTTAAACCCGGGGAAACTGTTTGATTAGTTAACCATCCAACCTATGACACATATTGCAGGGAGACAGTGATGAGTGACCAAATTATAGAAATAGATACAGCGCATAAAAATGTCGCCCTGCTGGTGTATGTACTGCAGGGACTCGGTTTTTTTACCGGCGGGTTAACCTTTATCGCAGCCTTGGTTGTTAATTACGTGAAGGTGGACGAGGTGAGAGATACCTGGTTGGAGAGCCACTTCCGCTGGCAGATCAATACATTTTGGTACGGCCTGCTGTGGTGGGCCATAGGCATGCTGTTCTGGTTAGTGCTTATGGGTTGGCTGGCCTCAGCCATTGTCAGTATCTGGATGGTGTATCGCATTATTCGAGGTGCACTGTACCTCAATGATAGCAAGCCGATAATTTTTTAGGTCGGCGCACAGAGGCTCTGAGCAAGGGCCCTGATTCCGCAGTGGGGACTTATATGACGCAGGGTTACCAACATATTGTTGATGGCGATATGACCAGCCTACCACTGGGTAAGGTGGTTTGTGTGGGCAGAAATTACGCCGCCCATGCCCGCGAGTTAAACAACCCTGTACCCACCGAGCCGGTTTTGTTTATCAAGCCCAACACTGCGCTGGCGACCTTGGCTGGGGCGATTTACATTCCCTCTCATTTAGGTGAATGTCATTTCGAGACTGAGATAAGCGTTTTGATTGGTCAGCCTTTGACCCAGTGCACAGAGTCCCAAGCACAGGCGGCTGTTTTGGGAGTTGGCATCGGCCTTGATTTAACGTTACGCGATTTACAGCAACAGTTAAAAGATCAGAGTTTGCCCTGGGAAAAAGCTAAGTCATTCGATGGCGCCTGCCCTGTCTCGGAATTTGTCAGTCCTGATCGACTCGGTGAGCTACAAAATCAACAGATTAGGTTGAGCCTCAATCAGCAGCTGCGTCAGGATGGTAATAGCGCCGATATGCTGACGCCAGTGCTGCCGCTGCTGGTGTATATCAGTCAGTTTTTTACTCTGCTGCCGGGTGATCTAGTATTTACTGGCACTCCTGCTGGTGTTGGACCGCTGGCCATTGGTGATCAGTTAGATGTTTCACTATCCGAGGTAATACATTGCCGGACTGAGGTCCGTGCCAAAAAAAGGGAAGCACTATGAGTTTAGCAAAGGGAATTTACCAGCATTATAAAGGCAATCTCTATCAGGTGGTTGATATAGCCAGACACAGTGAGACTGAAGAGGAGCATGTGGTGTATCGCACGCTCTATGGTGACTACAGTCTTTGGGTGCGACCGCTGGATATGTTTACTGAGGATGTTCAGGTTGATGGCGAGCAGAGACCGCGTTTTGCATTTGTTGAATCGAGCGACTGATGTTATTTATCTCCAGCAGTCTCTCTATCGCAGAGGCGGAAATTGAGCTCACCGCTATTCGCGCTCAGGGTCCTGGGGGTCAGAATGTCAATAAGGTGTCGTCGGCTATTCATCTGCGCTTTGATATTCCGGCCTCGTCGCTGGAGGGTTCAGTAAAGCGACGATTGCTCAACCTGAGTGATCAGCGCATCTCCAAAGAGGGTGTTGTTATTATCAAGGCTCAGCGATATCGCAGTCAGGATAAAAATCGCACCGAGGCGCTTCAGCGTTTACAAGAGCTGGTGCAGTCGGCAATATTTACACCAAAGGCGCGGCGAGCAACTAAACCTACCAGAGGTTCTCAGTTACGGCGTATGGATAAAAAGACCCAACATGGGCAGAAGAAAAATATGCGCGCTAAACCGAGTTTGGATTAAATGACTGATACCAGCAGTCATCCCTTCGATACCCTCAGCCCAGACCTGTTAATCGATGCCGTGGAAAGTCAGGGTTTTGTTTCCGATGGTCGATTTCTAGCGCTCAACAGCTATGAAAATCGGGTGTATCAAATTGGCATTGAAGAACAGACGCCAATGATTGTTAAGTTCTATCGCCCAGAGCGCTGGACTGATGATCAGATTCGTGAAGAGCATGAGTACTGTTTTCAGCTCAAAGACCAAGAGCTGCCCGTCGTCTGCCCCTGGCTCAATACCCAGGGTGAAAGTCTGAGCACCTATGCCGATTTTAGATTTGCTCTGTATGAGCGCAGAGGCGGTCATGCCCCCGAGCTCGATAATCTCGATAACCTGTTTATTTTGGGTCGACTGCTGGGGCGTTTCCATGGCATTGGCGCAATGCAGCCATTTGCTCACCGCCCTACTCTCAACGTGGAGAATTTTGGCTGGCAGTCCTACCATTTGATCAGCGAACAGTTTATGCCTGCAGAGCTTAGTCCGGCCTACGACTCTTTGGCACTAGATGTACTCAAGACGGTGGATCAGATATTGGCGGACTATGGTCCGATTAATAATATCCGAGTTCATGGTGACTGCCATTCGGGCAATATACTCTGGCGTGACGACAATCCACACTTTGTTGATTTTGATGATGCGCGCATGGCGCCGGCTATACAGGATTTATGGATGCTGTTATCGGGAGACCGCCAGGAACAGACAGCTCAGATGGCGGAGCTTATTGAGGGCTACAGTGAGTTTTATGATTTTGATTATCGCGAGCTGCGACTGATCGAGGTATTTCGCACTCTGCGGATTATGCATCACAGCGCCTGGATTGCCAGACGCTGGACGGACCCCGCATTTCCGCGGGCCTTTTCCTGGTTCAACTCCCCACGCTATTGGAGCGACCATATCCTTATGCTGCGCGAACAGTTGGCGGCGCTAAATGAGCAGCCATTGCAGGTGCGCCCCTGAGTCAGGCTACCAGCTGTAATTAACACCGATGGTAAGCTGGCTGTCACTGGGATCAGTGCCCAGAGCAGGCTGGTTATCGTAAATCCATTCGAACTTAAGCTCAGTAAACAGATTGTCGACCAGCGGTGCTTTTAACCCTATATCTGCTCTGATCTCTGAGTCTTTGGCGTCAGAGAGTGACACCAACAATCTGTGGGTATGAAAGAGCTCTAAGCTGCGGATAAGAATTTGCCGGTAGTCTGCCGACCAGCTCCAGGTAAGCCGATTATCGGCACTTTGATTATCGAACTCTTCGCTGATCCAGGTTAGACCTGATTCTGCTGACAGCGCGCTGGACTCGGTATCCCAAAGCTGCCGACCGATGGCGCTGCCTATAGAGTAATACTGGTCTATGGCACGATTTTCATTGGCACCCCGGGCCGCACCATTTTTCCAAAACCATTTTTCCCGGAAAAAGAAATCGACACCGTAACCGAGATGGTATTCTTCGTTAGAGGGGGAGCCATTGAGGCTATGGCTCTCATAGTTAATGTTGGTGTTGTGACGATAATCGCCTGTTCGCCATTCCACTGCACTTTCAATATCCCAGTCTTCACGCTCTTCATTACCGCTGGCATAGGCGCCTGTGACCGAGAGCCCACCTTTATAACTATTGCTAAACGAGGACAGGACCAAGGAGGGCTCAGATGTAGACGCAGCAGAGGACAGCGCGACACCATTTATCGATGCGACGGCTTCAAGAGCGATGCTGAGCTCGCCAAAACTATCGGAACGCCAAATTAAATGATCATCGGTCTGCGCAACTGATTGACCCTGTATGCGGTCACCATTAGTGAGCACTAACTCGTCCGCAAACAGTTGGCTGTAGGGCAGAGCAATGGCGGTAAGGCCAATCATTCCAAGTAAAAATAGGGGGCAAGATCCGTTTCGCATAGCTTCCTCGTCAGGTTAAAAAATAATTTACCAATACTAATCGCGGCGTATTTTACAGATTTGGCAAAGATGGTCATTAGTTGTCGAAAATTACTTTATCTTTCCACCCTATCATCAGTAAAATGACCTCCAAACATTGAGGCTGGCCAGGGCTTGGTGGGCAATGAATATTTTGGATGTTATTAGTCACAGGAGACTACGATGAGCGAACTTCCCAGCGAATTAAAATATGCCAGCAGCCACGAATGGGCTCGTCTGGAAAGTGACGGCACTATTGTTGTAGGTATTACCGATCATGCTCAGGAAGCTCTGGGTGACGTGGTCTACGTCGAGCTGCCTGAAGTCGGTGCGGCTATCGACGCAGGCGCTGAGGTCGCGGTAGTTGAATCTGTAAAAGCGGCCTCAGATATCTATGCGCCAGTGACTGGCGAGGTGGTGGAGATTAATCCGGCGCTGGAAGATGAACCTGAGACAGTTAATCACTCGCCCTATGCCGATGGCTGGTTCTTCCGAGTCAAGCCGTCAGGTCTTGGTGAGTTAGAAGATATGCTGGATGCAGACGACTACCAGAATGCTATTGATGAGTCTTGATTAGTTTGGGCTAAAACAGATCAAGAAATGCAAAGCCCTGGCTATCTGCCGGGGCTTTTTTATTCACGCAGAGAAATAATATCCCAGCCTCGCGAGGTTGCCTCAGCATTGAGGGCCTCATCCGGATCGACGGCTACTGGTTTATCAACTTCCAGTAACAGTGGCATATCATTGATTGAATCAGAGTAAAAATAACTCTCGGACAGAGTTTCGTTATTCTCAGTCAACCACAGATTTAAGCGCTCAACCTTGCCCGCCTGATAGGTGGGTACGCCGACAATTTTGCCGCTGTAGCGACCATCAATGATTTCAGGATCGGTCGCCAATAGTTCGTCAATGCCCAACGCATGGCAGATAGGTTCAACAATAAAGCGGTTGGTGGAGGTGATAACAAGCAGTCGATCTCCGGCGAGCCGGTGCTTCTTAATCAATTCCTCGGCCTTGGGCAGGAACATGGGCAGTATTATTTGCTGCATAAACTCGCGGTGCAACTGCGCTAGTTCTGCCATCGGCGTTGCCGCCAATGGCGCGAGAGAAAACTCTAGATAGGCTAAGATATCCAGACATCCAGCCTCGTAGTCGGCGTAGAAGCGATCATTCATTTTTTGGTAATGGTTGCCATCGACTTTATTTTTGGCGACCAAAAATTCTCCCCAGCCATGATCACTATCACCGGCAATCAAGGTGTTATCTAAGTCAAAGATTGCCAGTGCCATGGGAAATTTCCAGTGTAATTAAACGAGGGCGAAGGATAGCGATGATGTAAGATAGCCTCAAGAGAAAATTGCTGGTCGTTGTCGACTGTGGAACAATGGACGGCGCAAACAACAGGTTAAAACGGGAATAACGCGGTGGTTGATAAGGATGGTTTTCGCTCTAATGTCGCTATTGTCATCAGTGATGGCATGGGCAAATTATTTTGGGCCAAGAGATTGGGTCAGAACGCATGGCAATTCCCTCAGGGCGGCTTGGATAAAGGTGAGTCCGCAGAGGATGCTCTATACCGTGAGCTATACGAGGAAGTGGGCCTTGAGTCCAGCGATGTAAAAGTTATTCAGCGCACTAAAAAATGGCTGCGCTACCATATTCCCGCGCAGATGCAGCGCAAGCACTCCAAGCCGCTGTGCATCGGCCAGAAACAAAAATGGTTCTATCTTGAGCTGACCGGCGAGGCCTCTAAAGTGCGTTTCGATGCTACTGGGTCTCCTGAGTTTGACAGCTGGGAATGGGTTAATTACTGGTATCCGATTGACTCTGTGGTGTCATTTAAGCGCAATGTCTATCGCAATGCGCTGCTTGAGTTCGCCCCTGCCAACGCTCGCTTTGAGCAGCAGAATCGAGGCGTCTAATTATGCTGGCATCACTGCGCACCATTGTTCAGGAGGTCAATAGCGCTCGCAATCTGCCAGAGGTATTGAGCATTATTGTCAAAGAGGTTCGCGCGGCAATGAATGCTGGTGTCTGCTCTGTCTACCTGTTTGATGAGACCGATCAACGCTATGTGCTCATGGCCACTGAAGGTCTGCGTGTTGAGTCAATTGGTCAGGTGCGACTGGCTATGCGCGAGGGTCTGGTTGGACTGGTTGCGGCCAAAGAAGAACCGCTTAATCTACGGGATGCTGATCGGCACCCCAACTACGCCTATTTTGAAGAGACCGGCGAGGCACCCTTCCACTCGTTCTTGGGTGCACCCATTATTCATCACCGCAAGGTGCTGGGGGTGCTGGTTCTACAGCAGGAAACCGAGCGTCGCTTCGCTGCAGAGGAAGAAGCCTTTGTAGTGACGGTCTGTGCCCAGTTATCCGGTGCTATTGCCCATGCAGAGGCCACAGGTGCACTGCGCAAGCTGGCCTCGGCGGGTCGCGGTAAAAGCCGTGAGGCAGTTTTTCATGGTATTCCCAGCTCACCGGGCATAGGTATTGGCCGCGTGGTACTAGTGGAGCAGAGCACAGAGCTGGCTTCAGTGCCCGAACGTTTTACGTCAAACCCTGCCGCTGAAGTAGAAGTTTTTCGCGCCGCGCTGGAGTCTGCTAAGCATGATATGCGCAATCTGGGTGAGGGCCTTGAGGAATTGCTCAGCTCAGAGGAGCTGGCACTGTTTGATGTCTATATTCGCATGCTCGACGATCGCTCGCTGGGTGGCGAAGTTATCGCTGCCATTATGGCTGGCCAGGCTGCTCAGAGTGCTTGGAGTGCGGTGATTTTAAAGCATGTGCGCACCTTTAGGCAGATGGACGACCCCTATCTGCGCGAGAGAGCTGCAGATGTTAATGATCTCGGTAAGCGGGTGTTGGGTTATTTACAGAGCAATGATCGCGAGACACTGCCGATGCCGCGCCGCGTGGTACTGGTCGGTGAAGATCTTTCAGCCACGGCATTAGCTGATATTCCCGTTGATCGCCTGGTGGGGATCATCTCTCTCAAGGGATCGAGTAATTCGCATATGGCGATTGTTGGTCGGGCGCTGGGTATTCCCACGGTAATGGGTGCCATTGACCTGCCCTGGGCAGAGTTGCAGGGACAGGAGTTAATTGTTGATGGGTTTACTGGCGATATTGTCAGCAGCGCCACTCGAGCTGTGCGCCGCAACTATCTGCAGCGTCAGCGGGAAGAAAAAATTCTCGCCAAAGATTTGGAGAAGTTGCGGGATATTCCCTGTATCACTCCGGATGGCTTCCGCTTTTCGCTATGGGTGAATACAGGCTTGCGTCAGGACACCCACCGATCGCTTAAAAGTGGCGCAGAAGCCGTGGGGCTGTTCCGTACCGAAATTCCGTTTTTGATGCGTTCAAGCTTTCCCACCGAAGATGAACAGATGGATATTTACCGCGAGCAGCTGGTGGCATTTTCGCCGCGTCCGGTAACTATGCGAACTCTGGATATTGGTGGTGACAAAGATCTGCCCTATTTTCCGATTGAAGAGGAAAATCCGTTTTTAGGTTGGCGTGGCATTCGAATTTCGCTCGACCATCCAGAGATATTTTTGGTCCAAATTCGCGCACTTCTGCGCGCCAGTGAAGGCATTAATAACCTGCGTATTATGTTGCCGATGATCAGTAATGTCCCTGAGCTCGATCGAGCACTAGAGCTGATTAATCGCGCCTTTCGCGAGCTGACTCAAGAGGAGGGCTACAGTATTGAAATGCCTCCCATCGGCGCCATGATTGAAGTGCCGGCAGCGGTTTATCAGGTCAAGGAAATTGGACGCCGCGTTGACTTTCTTTCGGTGGGTACCAATGATTTGACCCAATATTTATTGGCCGTTGACCGCAATAATCCGCGTGTGGCCGATCTCTACCACACCATGCATCCGGCGGTACTGCGGGCGCTCAAGGTGATTTATGAGCAGGCCTCCTCGGTTAACTGCCAGCTTAGTGTCTGTGGTGAGATGGCCGGTGATCCAATCAGTGCGGTGGTACTGCTGGGGCTGGGTTATGAAAATTTCTCTATGAGTGCGACCAGTCTGCTGCGGGTTAAATCTATGCTGCTTAATATCACCCGTAAAGAGGCCCGTGATCTGGTGCGTCGTGGGTTACGCATGTCAGATGCGGAGTCTGTGGCGCAGTTTATTGGTGACTCTTTGAGCCAGCCGGAGATTGCCAAACTTCTTCGACCGACCAAGCGCAGTCAAAAGATTGAGAGATTAAAGCTAAATTCCTGATGCCCGAGGCTCTCGCCCGCTTCAAAGCAATGTTCTGCCGCTACCACCTCACCTGTGTGCGAAATAATTATCGCGGCAGAGGCTCTGGTGCCATAGCCGTCGGCGACGATAAAGGGCGATGACAGCAGCGTCTCCCAATGCGCCGGAACCCCGGTGTCAGGCAGCAGCTCTGGGGCATAGGTCTTTTCTAAGGACAGCGTGGCAATCAGATCCGGCAACTGCTCAGCACCGATTTTATCGACAGCAATGGCCTGCTT
>JAQWUP010000038.1 GCA_029242085.1 Porticoccaceae bacterium | reverse complement strand
CATACATTATTTGCAACAGCGACAGGCACTGTGCAGTTTGTACAGAAAGGCCCGTTGAATCGCAAATATGCAGAAGTGGTATCCGCGTAAGTTATTACCCTTCGATTTAAAAAGCCCCTTCGCGGGGCTTTTTTTATGGGCGATGATTTTAGCTGTCGAGCCATCGTATAAATCGGTTTGGGCTAGAAACCCACAATGACACAACCCTACTAGCAACTGTAAACTACCCCCATGAAATTCGTTGATGAAGCAACAATTAAGGTACACGCAGGCAAAGGTGGCAATGGCTGCCTGAGTTTTCGCCGTGAAAAATACATTCCCAAAGGCGGCCCGGATGGCGGTGATGGTGGTGATGGTGGCAGTGTGTTTCTGGTGGGCGCCGAAGGGCTAAATACCCTGATCGACTTTCGCTACACGCGTAATTTTAAAGCTGAGAGCGGTCAGCAGGGCAGTAGTGCTGAATGCACTGGTCGCGGGGGTGAGCATCTGGTACTGCAGGTTCCTATTGGAACCACGGTGCTGGATGACGAGACGGGTGATGTACTGGGTGATATTACTGAACTGGGCCAGGAATTAAAAATTGCGCAGGGTGGCTTCCACGGGCTGGGTAACACCAGATATAAGTCGAGCACTAACCGTGCCCCACGACAGACATCTCCGGGCCAAGAGGGTGAGGTTCGCGAAATTAAGCTGGAGCTCAAGGTCTTGGCAGATGTTGGTCTGCTGGGGTTACCCAATGCGGGTAAGTCGACATTTATACGCTCGGTGTCTGCTGCGCGGCCCAAGGTTGCCGATTACCCCTTTACTACTCTAGTGCCCAATTTAGGTGTGGTGGGTATGAGTGGCGACAAGAGTTTTGTGGTGGCAGATATTCCCGGGCTGATCGAAGGTGCCTCAGAGGGCGCGGGTTTGGGTATTCGTTTTTTAAAGCATTTGACCCGCACGCGTCTGCTGTTACATCTGGTCGATATGATGCCTTACGACACCAGCACACCGGGAGAAAATGCTGAGGTCATTGAGCAAGAGCTGGCGAAGTTTAGCTCGACATTGTCCGAGGGCGACCGCTGGTTGATTCTTAATAAAGTCGATCTGCTGCCAGAGGATGAATTGGATGCCCGCTGCCAAGAGGTCGTTGACCATCTAGATTGGCAGGGGCCGGTATTTAGAATTTCCGGTTTGGCGTCTCAGGGCACCAAAGATCTCTGTGCGGCGATTATGGATTATATTGACGGTCATCGCGAGGAAGAAAGGGCAGACCCCGAATTGGCACAGCGGGCTGAGGAGCGTCGTGTAGAGATTCAGGCGCAGGCCCGTGACCGCATTCAAGAATTGGCAGACAACCGCCGCAATGCCCGCAAGCAGGTAATCGAAGATAACGACGAAGATGACGATGACCACGATATGGAAGTGGTCTACGCAGAATAGCCCATATAGAGTAGCTATACATGAATAGACAGATCGCTAAGGACGCCAAACGCTGGGTAATTAAGATTGGTAGCGCGCTGCTCACCAACGATGGTGCTGGTCTCGATCGCGATGCCATAGATGGTTGGGTCAACCAGATTGCCGAGTTGATGGTTCAAGGTAACGAGGTTGTGCTGGTATCTTCAGGGGCTATCGCTGAGGGCATTGTGCGCCTCAATTGGCAACAGCGGCCAGAGAGTATTCATGAGCTTCAGGCCGCCGCTGCAGTAGGGCAAATGGGCCTTATTCAAGCCTATGAGAGCAGCTTTCAGCGTTTCGACCGACACACAGCACAGATCCTTCTCGACCATGATGATATGGCCAGCCGTCAGCGCTATTTAAATGCGCGCGGCGTATTGCAGACATTGCTCAGTCTCAACGTTGTTCCTATCGTCAATGAAAACGATACCGTAGTTACCGATGAAATCCGTTTTGGCGACAACGATAGCCTGGCTGCACTAGTCGCCAATCTGATCGATGCTGATATGTTGGTGATTCTTACCGACAAAGATGGTCTCTATAGTGCTAACCCGGATACAGATATCAGTGCGACCTTGATTAAGCAGGCCATGGCCACTGATTCTTCTCTCGATGCCCTGGCTGGTGGCAGCACTGGTACTCTGGGTCGTGGGGGTATGGTGACCAAGCTGCAGGCGGCGAGACTGGCTGCTCGCTCTGGCTGCAATACGGTTATCGCTGGTGGGCGCAATCAGAATATTTTGCATGCCATCGCCACAGGCGAAGAGGTGGGTACCTTGCTATCTGCCGACCAAAAGCCCTTAGCTGCGCGCAAGCAGTGGTTGGCTGGCCACTTGCAAGTTAAGGGGCAGCTGGTCCTCGATGCCGGTGCTGTTAAGGTATTGACCGAACAGGGTCGCAGTTTACTAGCAGTTGGTGTTAGCCGTGTTGTGGGTACCTTTACCCGTGGTGAACTAGTGAGCTGTGTCGATAGCGACGGCGCTGAGATTGCTCGTGGCTTGGTTAATTACAGTTCTGACGAGGCCTCCCGTATTAAGGGGCAGAGTACCGAGTCGATCGCTGATATTCTTGGTTACCGTGAAGACGACGAATTGATTCATCGCGATAATTTGGTTGTAAGCGTCTGATATTGATTAGATCATTCGCGGTGTTCAGGGTGTCATGCTGTGGTTGCGAATGAAGGACTTCTAAGTAGCACTTACAAACCTCAATACCAACCAGCCACAAATTTACCCCGCCAATCTCCCTCTATTTCGGCTACCATCGGTCTGCGCTAATTACCGGAGAGTAAAAGATGCACGCTGACATAAAAACCCATTACCGTGCCTGCAACCTTTGCGAAGCTATCTGTGGCCTAGAGATCAAAACTCAGGGCGATCAGGTGCTGTCCATCAAAGGTGACAAAAATGACCCTTTAAGCCGCGGCTATATCTGTCCTAAGGGCGCGGCCATGGAAGATATCTACACCGACCCGGACCGCCTGCGGCTGCCAGTCAAGAAGCAGGATGACAATTGGGTTCAGATCAGCTGGGAGGAAGCCTATAAAATTGTCGCGGAAAAACTCACGGCAGTTCAGGCGCAACACGGCCAAGATGCCGTGGCCTTTTATGCGGGCAACCCCAATGTGCACAACTATGGCAGCATGACCCACGCCAGTGTGTTGCGCAAAGCCGTGCAGAGCAAAATACATTTCTCGGCCACCAGCCTCGATCAACTGCCCCATCATCTGACCTCCTACAGCCTCTATGGCCATCAGTCGCTGATACCGGTGCCAGATATTGATCACACTAGTTATATGCTGATTATTGGCGGCAACCCGCTAGCCTCCAATGGCAGCATTATGACCTCGCCGGATATACCCAAGCGGCTTAAAGCCATTCAGCAGCGCGGTGGCCGCTTTCTGGTGATTGACCCAAGGCGCACAGAAACAGCCGATATTGCAGATCAACATCTATTTATTCGCCCGGGCACAGACGCCTACTTGTTGATGGCCATGCTCAATACCTTATTTGCTGAAGATCTGACGACTACCGGCCATCTAACCGACTTACTGGTGGGAATAGATGAGGTGCGCAGCGCCTGTGAGCCCTTTACCCCCGAGTTGGCAGAGCAGAGAACCGGTGTTGCCGCTGAGCAAATTCGTCAGCTGGCACGGGACATGGCCAGCATAGACGGCGCTGCTTGTTATGGTCGCATGGGTGTCTCGGTG
>JAQWUP010000034.1 GCA_029242085.1 Porticoccaceae bacterium | reverse complement strand
CGGAAAGTTAAAGCTCGGTACTCAGCATGAAGCCGTGCCTTGAGAGGTCCTTGAGATCAATCAGGGCCCGCTTATCGGTCTATAATTTTCAGATTGAGAGAGCACCCTGTCTGAGCGTTGGCGAGTTGTGCGAACGCTGAAAATTCTAGACCCATGGGACCGATCTCAAGGACCTCTCAAGGCACGGCTTCATGCTGAGTACCGAGCTTTAACTTTCCGCACTGTCATCCTGAGCGCAGCGAAGGACCTCCTGCAGCTAACTTAAGATCCTTCGCTATGCTCAGGATGACGATTATTTGTTGCGGCTATTTGGTGTCTTTTAGTAGCGGGTGGTCCGGCGGCAGTTGCCGAGAAATCCATAGAGCCAATTTATGGCGCATATTGGGATCACTAATCTGATCTTTGGCCAGAGGCTGAATCAGCTTATCTTCCACGAGTACCTTGTAGACAAACTCAACCTTGAGCTTGACCGAATCATGGCTCTCAACCTCCCCGTAGGCCCGCTTCTTTGCGTAGACCGCACCTATTTGCAGGGCTTTTTTTACCAACTCATCTTCATGGGTGATCTTTTGCATCACTTATGCCTCTAGTCTGTAAACGCCCTTGCATTGCGGAATATGCGCATCCAACCACTGTCTTCACCCCAGTCATCTGGGTGCCAGGAATTAAGCACAGTGCGGTACACACGCTCTGGGTGAGGCATCATTAGTGTTGCGCGGCCGTCGGCAGAGGTAACACCTGTAATACCATCCGGGGAACCATTGGGGTTTGCTGGGTAGCGGCTGGCCACCTCTAGGTTATTTTCCAGGAAGCGCATGGCGATTTGATTGGATTGCTGCAACTGAGCCAGCGCATCTGGGCTGGAAAATTCTGCGCGACCTTCGCCATGAGACACAGCGATAGGCATATGGGTGCCGGCCATACCCTGCAAGAATACCGAGGCTGAGTCTTCGATACGCACCAGCGAGAAGCGCGCTTCAAACTGTTCTGAAAGATTGCGTACAAACCTTGGCCACTGCTCGGCACCGGGGATTAGGGTCTTGAGATTACTCAGCATCTGGCAACCATTGCAGACGCCCAGACTAAAGGTCTCGGGGCGATGGAAGAACTGCTCAAATTGATCGCGAATCTGGTTGTTAAACAACACTGTTTTAGCCCAGCCTTCACCGGCACCTAAAACATCACCGTAGGAGAACCCCCCACAGGCAACCATGCCTGAAAACTCCGCTAGCGAGCGGCGCCCAGCGAGCAGATCACTCATATGTACATCGACAGCGGTAAAGCCGGCTCGATCAAAGGCGGCGGCCATTTCCAGGTGACTATTAACGCCCTGCTCGCGGACAATCGCGACCATAGGTTTGGCACCGGTTTTAATATAGGGCGCACTGATATCGTCGGCGGGGTCAAAGGTCAGGCTGGCAGACAGACCAATATCAGCACTGCCAATACGCTCAAACTCCTGTTCAACACATTCAGCATTGTCGCGCCGTGACGCGACCTGATAGGAGGTCTCACTCCAACAGGCTCGCAGAACAGCGCGATCGCAGGCAAACAGTATCTCGCCATCGCGACTGATCTCTAAGCTATCATTGCTGTTAAGAGTACCCAGCTGATGCACACTGACACCGCTATCAGCAAAGCGCTGCGCCATATCCTCAGCACTGTCTGATCGTACCTGAATCAGGGCACCCAACTCTTCGTTGAACAGCACCGCCATACTATTGGCATCGAGATCGGTAAGGTCTACAGAGACACCCACATGACCTGCAAAACTCATCTCGGCCAAGGTGGTCAGCAAACCGCCATCAGAGCGATCGTGATAGGCAAGAATATCGCCCTGCTCTATGGACGCCTGCATGGCATCGAAAAAGCCTTTTAGGGCCTGAGCATCATCGACATCAGGCGCTGTATCGCCAAACTCCGAAAACACCTGAGCCAATATAGAGCCGCCCATTCGGTTGGCGCCAGCGCCAAGGTCCAACAGTAGTAATTCTGTATCACCCTGATCAGTGCGCAACTGTGGCGTCAGAGTTTTGCGCACATCCAGTACCGGGGAGAATCCGGTAATAATTAATGAGAGCGGCGAGGTAACCGCCCTGTCTTCGCCATTGGCCTCTTGCCAGGCTGTGCGCATCGACATGGAATCCTTGCCCACCGGTACGGTAATACCCAGCTTGGGACAGAGGTCCATGCCCACGGCTTCAACGGTACGATAGAGTTTCTCATCTTCGCCCGGCGACCCCGCGGCACACATCCAGTTGGCCGACAATTTAATATCTTTTATATCACCAATGCGCGCAGCGCTGATATTGGTGATCGCTTCACCGATCGCCATACGCCCAGAGGCGGGACCATCGATCAGCGCCAGTGGTGTGCGCTCGCCCATAGCCATGGCTTCACCGGCGGTGCTGTCATAGGTCACTGTGGTGACAGCACAGTCGGCGACGGGAATCTGCCAGGGACCTACCATTTGGTCGCGGGCAACCATACCGGTAACCGAGCGATCGCCAATGGTAATCAGAAAACTTTTACTGGCCACTGATGGATGGCGCAATACACGGAAAACTGACTCGCTGAGATCTAGCTGTTCGGGCAGAAATGCGGTGGCTGGTAAATCTAGTTTGGTCGCGGTGCGATGCATCTTTGGCGCCTTGCCAAATAATACCGACATCGGCAGATCGACTGGCTTATTGTCGAAGTGATCATCTGCAACGGTGATTTGCTTGGCTTCTGTGGCTTCGCCAACCACGGCATAGGGGCAGCGCTCACGCTCACAGATCGCCGTAAAGCGCTCAATATCCGCGGGCAAAATAGCCAGTACATAACGCTCTTGCGCCTCGTTACACCAGATTTCTACCGGCGCCATACCAGGCTCATCGTTGGGCACCTTGCGCAATTCAAAACGTCCGCCAGTGCCACCATCTTTAACCAGTTCGGGCAGTGCATTGGACAGGCCACCCGCGCCCACATCATGAATAAAAGCGATGGGATTAATATCACCCAGTTGCCAGCACTGATCGATGACTTCCTGACAACGGCGCTCAATCTCTGGGTTCTGGCGCTGCACTGAGGCAAAGTCGAGGTCTGCAGAGCTGCTGCCAGTAGTCATTGACGAGGCTGCACCACCACCCAAGCCAATCAACATGGCGGGACCACCGAGCACTACCAGCTGTGCACCGGGCTCAAATTCTGGTTTGTCGACATGGTCTTGACGAATATTGCCGTAGCCACCGGCGAGCATAATCGGCTTATGATAACCGCGCCGCTCCCCGGCAAAATCTATCTCGAAGGATCTGAAGTAGCCACAGATATTGGGGCGACCAAATTCATTGTTAAATGCCGCACCCCCCAATGGCCCCTCAGTCATAATATCCAGCGCCGAGACAATGCGGCCCGGCTTGCCGTAATCGGTTTCCCAAGGCTGTATATAATTGGGAATCTGCAGATTGGAAACAGTAAAACCAACCAGACCCACCTTGGGCTTGGAGCCTCGACCGACCGCACCTTCGTCGCGAATTTCACCGCCAGAACCGGTACCAGCACCAGAGTAAGGCGCGATAGCTGTGGGGTGATTATGGGTTTCAACCTTCATCAGCAGATGCACCGGCTCCTGACTGTAACCATATTCTTTTGTAATGGGGTCGGGGTAAAAGCGCCCGCCCTCGGTACCGGCGACCACCGCGGCATTATCGGAATAGGCGGAGAGAACATTTTCGCCACCGAGATTGTTGGTATTGCGAATCATGCCAAACAGCGAATGCGCCTCTTCAACACCATCGACAGTCCAGCTGGCATTGAAGATTTTGTGCCGACAGTGCTCGGAGTTGGCCTGAGCAAACATCATTAATTCTGCGTCTGAGGGGTTGCGCTGCAACTCTTCAAAACTGGCCACCAAGTAATCAATCTCATCATCGGCCAGAGCCAGACCCAACTCAACATTGGCCAACTTCAGGGCGCCGGTGCCGCCAGCGAGAATATCCACCTGCGTCATCGGCTTGGGCTGGTGATGGGTAAACAGCATTTCAGCCTGCTGCAACTCATTGAGCACCGTTTCAACCATGCGGTCACTCAGCAACTCTGCCAATGTTGCTAACTGCGCATCGCTGAGCGGGCTTTCGGCTTGCAGGTAATAGGCTGTTCCGCGCTCGACGCGCAGTACATTTTGCAACCCGCAGTTATGGGCAATATCAGTGGCCTTGCTCGACCAAGGAGAGATGGTGCCGGGACGCGGCACTACCAGCAGCAATGTGCCGTCGGTCGGTCCTTTTTCCTCGCTCGGCCCGTAGGTCATCAGAGCCTCTAAGGTTGTCAGCTCGGCGTCGGTCAGACTTTGACTCACTTCGGCAAAGTGCACATATTCGGCGACCACCGAGGTCACCGAAGGCACTGCCTGCTGTAAATTAGAGAGTAATTTTTGACGTCGAAACGCGGAGAGAGAGGATGCGCCGCTGAGGATTATCATGGATGCTGGTCTCAAAAACATGGCTGTTAGAAAGGGCGCTATTCTAGCTGAAAAATAGCGGCTTAGGCAGAATGAATTACCTAAACCATGTACAATTCTCGAAAGCTTAGCAGCTCTAGCCAGAGCACTTATCGCTGAGCCGCATAGAGGTAAATTAAACAGCCATGCGCGAACTTTCCCACAGCGCCAGAAAAACACTCAATCGGCTAGCACTGATTGCAAGTCTAGCTGTGTTCGTGGCTTATATCTCCAGCAGTGCGCATATGTCTGACCTTGAGAGAGTCCATGCCCGAGGTCAGCTAGTGATGCTGACAATACCGGGACCTACCACCTATTTTGAGGATGGTCACGGCAAGAATGGATTCGACTACCTGATCGCCAAAGCCTTTGCTGATAGTCTAAATGTCGATTTAGTGGTCAAGCCACAGTCAACATTGCGCAAACTGCTGCTCTCCGTGGGTGGCCCTCAAGGAGATTTTGCCGCAGCCAATTTAGTCGCCACCGAGGCGCGTAATAAATCGTTACAATTCTCCCAGCCCTTTTTCGAAGTCACCCAACAACTGGTCTACCGCCGCGGCAGTAAGCGGCCTAAATCACTGCATCAACTCGAGGGTGAACTGCTGGTTATTACCGACTCATCCCATAGCGAACAGCTGATCAAGTTGAAGGAGTCAATTCCGGACCTTCAGTGGTCGGAGCGGGACGACGCCGAGATGAGTGATCTGATAAGAATGGTTCACGAGGGTGAGATTACTTACACGGTCGTGGATTCTCTATCCTATCTGGTGAATCGCCATATCTATCCGAGGGCACGAAGAGCCTTTGATATTGCCCAGCCTCAGTCAACCGCCTGGGCATTTGCTGCGCACAACGATGGCACATTGCTCAATGCCGCGAACGCATTTTTAGATAACTACATCAGCAGCGGCAAGCTGGCGTCATTAAAACAGCAGCTATTTGCCCAGACCGAAAATTTTTCTGTGGGCGACTCACAGCGCCTCGGACAGCTGGTAGCGCGTCGACTGCCCAAATATGAACAGATGTTTCGTGCAACGGCGAAGAAATTCGATATGGATTGGGCGCTGCTGGCAGCGGTCGCCTATCAGGAGTCACACTGGAACCCCAAAGCCAAATCACCCACCGGCGTGCGCGGACTAATGATGCTGACGCTGGATACAGCCAGAGAAATGAAGGTTAGTAATCGTCTCGATGCAGCGCAGAGTCTAGAGGGCGGAGCTGCCTATCTGGTTAAATTAAAATCACGCCTGCCACAGCGTATAACCGAACCCGATCGCACATTGTTTTCACTGGCTGCTTATAACGTTGGATTCGGTCATCTGGAGGATGCGAGAGTACTCACAGCGCGCAGTGGCAAAAACCCAGATCTGTGGACAGATGTCCGTGCGCATCTGCCGCTACTGAGCAAGAAACAGTTTTACTCAACCGTTAAATATGGCTATGCCCGCGGCAAAGAACCGGTGCTCTACGTCGATAACATTCAATACTACAGAACCTACCTACAGCTTCATTCACTGTCTGAGCATGACTTTGAACCGCCACCTGAAGCGCCAGACTGGGACGCGGGTGCACCGACGTCACTTTAGTACCCAGAGGCCTTTAGCGGCTTTTATCTTCCCGCTTTAAACGAAAGAAATGACTGATAAGATCACCGCATTGCTGCGCCAACACGCCGCCGCTCCATTGGATGCTGTGGTTGTAATGATTGTGGTCCATCAACTGCAACTGGCTTTGCAGTGCGCCAGCTCTGGGTTCGACAGCGCCAAAGACTACCCGGCCAATACGCCCATGAACCATCGCACCCAAGCACATAGTGCAGGGCTCAATAGTGACATATAGCTCGCAGTCACTCAGGCGGTAGTTAGCGATATTTTTGGCGGCGTCACGCATCGCCACAATTTCTGCATGCGCGGTTGGATCACAGCCAGTAATCGGTTGATTAAAGCCCTCACCCACTATCTCGCCATCTTTGACCACCACAGCACCTACCGGCACCTCGCCGATCGCAGCAGCTTGCTCTGCCAGCTGCAGGGCTTTGGCCATATAAAATTCGTCAGTATTCATCTATTGCCCTATAGCGTAAAATTAATGCCCTACCTTATATATAGAACTACCATGCTCAAGCCGCTAAATCTTCCAATCAACGCCCAGACAGCCAGCCACAGCCATTGGCAAACTGACTTGAGCCAATGCATTACCAGCCTCAGTGAACTGCTTGCCGAGCTGGAGATCGACACTGCACAACTGACATCGTGCCAGCGTGCAACGGCGCAATTCGCGCTCAGGGTGCCGCGACCATTTGTTGAACGCATGAGAAAGGGCGACCCCAACGATCCATTACTGACTCAGGTACTGCCGGTTAGCGCTGAGATGCAATTAGACCCTGCCTACAGCCCAGATCCACTGGATGAATCCAGCCACAATCCTATTGCTGGCATTGTACATAAATACCGCCATCGCCTGTTGCTCATCGTCAGTCCGGCCTGTGCAATTAACTGCCGTTACTGTTTTCGTAAAAATTATCCCTACAGCGGAAATGTAGGACAAGTGGCAATCGCTGCTGCACTTGGTGAAATTGCCGACGATTCATCTATATCTGAAGTCATATTGAGCGGTGGAGACCCCCTGTTTTTAAATGATGTCCAACTAAGCTCAGTTTTTTCTCAGCTTGCTGAGATAAAACACGTTAAACGCCTACGAATACACACCCGCTTGCCAGTCGTATTCCCGGAACGCCTGACTCAGAAATTCGTAAGCACCCTTTCCGGCTTACCCTACCTACTATGCGTGGTAATACATGCAAATCATCCAAACGAACTGGACGATGAAGTTTTAAAGAAATTATCCAATTGCAAAAGAGCGGGTATCACACTTCTCAATCAATCGGTCTTACTCAAAGGTATCAACGATAGCCCACAGATTTTAGCTAAACTCTCAGAGCGTTTATTCGAAGGAGGCGTTCTTCCTTACTATGTCCATCTTTTAGACAAAGTTTCTGGAGCAGAACATTTCGACGTCTCCTTAAAAGAAGCTTTAATGATAGAACAAAAGCTTCGTCAAATATTG
>JAQWUP010000030.1 GCA_029242085.1 Porticoccaceae bacterium | reverse complement strand
CTTCATTCACTTCAAACAGGTCAATGTCATCTACCGTGAGACCGGCATTGTCGAGTGCTTTGCGTGCTGAAGGTACGGGTTCGTTTAAGTTGTATTCGGGGCTGCCTGCCGCCGTTGCGCAAGCGACAATTTTTGCCCGAGGCTTCAGATTGTGTTTTTGGGCGTATTCTGGTGAGGCGAGCACAATAGCCGCGGCGCCATCGACAATGCCCGAGGCGTTGCCTGCGTGGTGAACGTGGTCGATCTCAAGATCTGACCATTTCATTCGGGCGACTTCACCAAAGCTGTGGGTGTCATCCATGGGGTAGTTCATAAATTGGTCGAAGACGGGTTGCAGCTCGGCCAGCTTCTCGGCCGTGGTGCCGGGCCTGGGATATTCATCTTTTGCCAGTGCTAGTGAGCCATCATCGTGGTTGATGGCAATCAGGCTATTGTCAAAATAGCCGTTTTTTATAGCCTGGCTAGCACGCTGTTGGCTGGCTGCCGCAAATGCATCGACATCCCTGCGACTAAAACCTTCCTCGGTGGCGATGACATCGGCAGAAATACCGACACTGGTCATAGGGTGTTTTTTGCGCAGATGGAGGTTGTGTTGGTCGGTGGCCATATTCGGGCCTTCTGGTATCGACATCATTTCAACGCCACCGGCTACCACCAGGTCATGCATGCCGCTGGCGATGCTATTGGCGGCAAACATGGTGGCCACCAAGCTTGAGCCACAAAAATGATCGAGTGTTGTGCCGCTGCTGTGCAGCCAGCCTGAGTCGAGAGCTGCCATACGTGCTATATCGCCGCGCTGTTTGCCAGCAGGGTTGCCGCAGCCGATGATCACGTGCTCGATGTTGGCAGGGGTCAATTGATTGCGGTTTTCCAGTGCGCTCAAGACCTGAGAAAGTAATCGTTGAGGGTGTATGCCCGCCAAGCTGCCTTTGTCCGCGCGGCCTAAACCCCGTGGGCTGCGCGCTGCATCTATAATCCATACTTCGTTCATATAAATTCTCTTTTTTAGAAAAATTCTTGTTTAGAAGCTCTTTATTTAAACGCTCCCTAATAAAAATTGGTGGTCGGTTATAGAGCAAGTGGGCTTCAATGCTGATCAAGATAATGTCATCGGTATTGCCCTGCTGGCGCTTCTCTTTTTCTACTGATGTGGATTTATGATAAATCACATCTTATCTATGCACTGCATTGCATTTAACTTTACATCAGTGTTAACATAAAATCAATGATGGAAAGGCGTTCAGCCGGCCTTAGTTAAGGTAATTATTTTCATTTTTACCTGACTGAATAATTGGCTATTTCTAGCCTTAACTAGGGAACGCAATAGTGAATTTTGATTTTTCGGATGACCAGAAATCTTTGCAGGATGAAACGCATCGTTTCTTGCGTGATCGCTGCGATTTGTCAGTCGCACGCATAGTGCTGGATGATCAGAAGCAAGCTTATTCAGAGTCTGTTTGGCAGGAAATGGTTGAGTTGGGTTGGGCTGGGATTGCGATTCCTGAACAATACGGCGGCATCGGTCTGGGTTATCTGGAGTTGTGTGTAATGGCAGAGGAGATGGGACGCTTTCTAGCCCCGGTGCCCTTTTCATCAACCCTCTACCTATTCTGTGAGGCCCTGTTAAATGGTGCTAGTGAAACGTTGAAGCAAGAAATACTCCCGCCAGTGGCAACAGGTAAGTTGGTTGGGACGATGGCGTTTGCGGAGGGATTTGGTTTTCCTGGCCGTGACCGTATCGGTGTACGCTTTGAAGGGGGGAAGCTCTACGGTGACAAGTGGCCGGTAGCTGATGCGATGATAGCTGATGCTGCAGTGGTGCTGGCGGTCAACGAGGATAATAAACCCTGTCTGTGTTTTCTAGACCTTGATCAGGAGCCTGTGCACCGCCGTCAGCTGGAATCTGTCGACCCGAGTCGCGGTCAGGGGGGGCTGGAATTTTTTGGCGCAGAGGCTGAGAGTTTGACTGCTTTTGAGGGTGGATCTGATAATAGTGGTTGGCAGCTATTTCAGCGAGTATTGAACTCTGCGGCAGTGCTATTTGCCTTTGAGCAGATCGGTGGTGCCGATGCCTGCTTGGCCGCGGCCACTGAATTTGCCCGCGAGCGGTACGCCTTTGGTCGCCCTGTTGGGTCATTTCAGGCGATCAAGCATAAACTTGCCGATGTCTATGTGGGCAATCAACTGGCCCGCAGTAATGCATATTATGGTGCCTGGGCGCTGGCTACGGGTGCAGAAGAATTGCCTTTGGCTGCGAGCGTGGCGCGAGTTAGTGCTATACAGGCTTATGAGTATGCCGCCTCTGAAAATGTCCAGGTACATGGTGGTATGGGTTTTACCTGGGAGGCCGATTGTCACTTGTATCTGCGCCGCTCTCGGTCGTTGGCACTGCTTATTGGTAGCTCAGGTTTGTGGAAAAAGCAGGTGACCCGTGAGCTGGAACGCAAGTTTGTTTGACGTCCGTTTTCACCGCTGAACCGTTTTCATCACTGACCCAAGACTAAAACTATCCCATTGGAGAGACCATGGATTTCGATGATACACCAGAAGAAGCCGAGTTCAGGCTTGAAGTCAGGAGTTGGCTTGCCGAGCAGGCTTCGGCCTATAGCTTGAAAAGTTTCGATGATCTTAGTTTTGAGCAGCAACTCAGTCTGGGGCGCGAATTTCAGGCCCGCAAAGCCGAGCGAGGTTATGCAAAAATAACCTGGACCCAGGAGCTGGGTGGTATGGGTGGTACGCCGATGCAGGCGGTTATCTATGAACAGGAAGAGGAAAAATACAACTTCCCAACGGTGTTCTTTGCTATCAGTTTGGGGATGCCGATACCGGTTATGCGCCGATTTGCCACCGAGGCGCAGCAGCAGCGTTATTTGAAGCCTGCACTGCGCGGCGAGGAGGTCTGGTGTCAGTTGTTTTCAGAACCCTCGGCGGGTTCTGATCTCGGCGGTATACGCCTGAAGGCGGTTCGCGATGGTGATGACTGGGTGTTGAACGGTCAGAAAATATGGACCTCCTATGCCCATATCTCCGATTTTGGCATTATCGTGACCCGCACTGATCCCACAGTCGCCAAGCACAAGGGCATGACCTTTTTCTTTGTCGATATGAAATCCCCCGGCATTGAGGTCAGGCAGATTAAGCAGGCGGCCGGTGGCGGTGAATTCTGCGAGGTATTTTTCAGCGATGTGCGGGTGCCTGATGGTAATCGACTGGGTGAGATTAACGCTGGCTGGTCAGTGGCGATAGCCACCTTAATGGAAGAGCGTTTTGCGGTGACAGATGCCGCCGGCGGTGGTGCGCAACTGGAAGATACGATGCATTTTCTTCGTCGTGAATTGGGCGAGGGTGACGGCGGTTTGGATGATCCTTGTGTCCGCGAAAAAATTGCTGACTGGTATATTGCGGAGTCCGGTATCAATAATTTCTATGCCCGGCTGTTGACGGGGCTTTCTCAGGGTCAATTGCCCGGGCCTGAGGCGGCATTGAGCAAGATTGTCATTGCCAGAAAATTGCAGGCACAGTCTGCTGACATAATGGATTTTTGTGGTCCGGCGGGGGCAATCTATCCCGATTTTCAAGTGTCGCGTGCTAACGATTACCGCATTGCCTGGTTGGAAGCTGCCGGTTATCGCATTGCGGGTGGTACCGATGAAATTCTGAAAAACACCATCGCTGAACGGGTGTTGGGTTTGCCTGGTGATATCCGGGTGGACAAAGATATTCCTTTTGAGGAGCTTAAATAACCATCTGATTAATGAAGCCATTCGACCTGCTGTTGAATCACTGGCTTGTGGAGAGACTTTTTTGTGGAGAATTGTTTTTGTGGAGAAATGGCGAAATGGCTGATATAGCTGCAGTAATCAGGCTTGCACAGTTTCTGGAGCCGATACAGAGTGTTGTGGGCAAAGCGGCGGCAGCTTTGGCGAGAACCTGTTCTGTCAATGGCAAGATTGATCCCTACCAATTGGATCAACATCAGCTGGCCAGTTATGAGCTTGCGCTAATCTATGCCGAGCTGCGGGCAGCGATAACTGCTAATGAAGCTTCAACTGAAGGTGCACCAGAGTTACAGCAGTCGCTCTGCAATCTGTATATAGCCAATGCGATTGCATCCATTAAGGGTCGGCTGGAGCCCTTATTACCTGATTTTGGCCTTGATCAGACTGAGTTTGATGCAGTGTTTGCTAGTGATAACTTAAGAGCCTCGCTGCGTTTTCATGGTGAGCCGGCTCGGCTGGCCAACATCGGCCAAGCGGTTATCGATTGCGGTGGCGATACCGGCCAGCTTGTTCTCGATGAAGAGAAATTGATGATGCAGGATGCTTTTCAGCGGATCGCAGCCGACGTGATCAAGCCATTGGCAGAAGATATTCATCGGCAGGATTTAACGGTTCCTGAGACCATTTTACAGCCCCTGCGTGAGATGGGTGTTTTTGGGCTCTCAGTGCCGGAAAAATTTGGCGGTACAGCACCGGATGATCAGGAAGATAACCTCACCATGATAGTGGTCACTGAAGCGCTGTCCGAGGCCTCGCTTGCCGCGGGGGGTAGTCTGATTACACGTCCCGAAATATTGACTCGGGCACTGCTTAGTGGCGGTACTGAAGAGCAAAAATCCCATTGGTTGCCGCAGATTGCGGCGGGCAGCAAGCTCTGTGGTATTGCGATTACAGAACCGGACTACGGCTCAGATGTGGCCGCGCTTTCCCTGAAGGCAGTGCGCACCGAGGGTGGTTGGTTACTCAATGGTGCCAAGGCTTGGTGTACCTTTGCGGGTAAGGCTGAGGTGTTGTTTGTTATTGCCCGTACAGAGTCGGATAAGTCCCTTGGACATAAAGGCTTAAGCGCATTGCTGGTGGAAAAACCCAGTACCGAAGATCACGAATTTACCGTTGAGCAAGAGCAGGGTGGGCGCTTGATTGGTAAAGCGATTCCGACTATTGGCTATCGCGGGATGCATTCCTACGACTTGGCTTTTGAGGATTATTTCGTTCCCGATGGAAATCTGATTGGTGGTGAAGAAGGGTTGGGTAAAGGTTTCTATCTGGCAATGGAGGGTCTTACCGGAGGGCGTATCCAGACCGCGGCGCGGGCATCTGGGGTGATGCGTGCCGCTATGGGTGCAGCTGCCAGCTATTCGCAGGATCGTAAAGTGTTCGGTGTGCCACTGGGAAGTTATCAACTGAGCCAAGTCAAAATGGCGCGGATGGCGGCGCAGGTTGCCGCTTGCCGTTATTTTACCTACAGCGTCGGCAGACTACTTGATGCTGGGCAGGGCAAAATGGAAGCGAGTCTGGTGAAGTTGTTTGCTTGCCGCTCGGCGGAGTGGATTACCCGAGAAGCCTTACAGATTCACGGTGGTATGGGTTATGCCGAAGAAACACCTGTGAGCCGTTATTTTGTCGATGCCAGAGTACTTTCCATCTTTGAGGGCGCGGAGGAGACGCTGGCGTTAAAAGTGATTGCTCGTGAACTGCTTAACCATGCTTTGAGGGCCGATGCCTTGAGAGAAAGTGGAGTGCAGTCCTAATGGGTATTTTATCCGGTATGCGTGTGGTTGAGGTGTCTGCATTTGTTGCGGCTCCGTCGGGTGGACTAACCTTGGCCCAAATGGGTGCAGAGGTGATTCGCATTGATGATATTCGAGGTGGTCTTGATTATCGGCGCTGGCCTGTGACTGAAGACAATGTCAGTTTGTTTTGGCAGGGTCTAAATAAGAATAAGCGCTCAGTCGCGATTGATATTCGTAACCCTGAGGGGCGTGAGCTTGCTAAGGCCATTATTTGTGCATCAGGGGAAGAGGCGGGATTACTGCTCACTAACTTCTCGCCTAAGGGATGGTTGAGTTA
>JAQWUP010000026.1 GCA_029242085.1 Porticoccaceae bacterium | reverse complement strand
ATACCTCGGCAGAAACCCGCTCATACTCGAGGCGATGACCTTGGGCATTCAATATGTCGACTAAGTCTTGCCAGTAGACATAATCACTGGCTAGTGCAAGATGCTGTCCGTCACCGGATTTTTCAGGCTGATTGAGAGCCGCAGCAACAATCTTGCCCAGCTCGTTTATATCGCCACAGGGGAAGCGACACTTGTCTTTATCGGCAGGATAACGCCACAACTCGCGCCCATCGGGAGTTTTTCTCGGCGCATGGATGGTAAGAAAGTTCTGGAAATAGAAGGGCGCTTCTACAAACGTATGATGGCGGAATCCAGCCGTTTTCACCTCGTTATCAACCCGGGCTTTGCTGGTGAAATGAGGAACCGTGCATTTGCCCCCTGATAGAGCTTGGTAGTCCGGCAAGGTTGACCAGATGAAGTGCTCGATGTCCGCTTCCTTTGCTGCACGGACAAGGTTCCTGCCCTGCTCGAACTCGCCCATTCGAGTGGCGCGATCCCAGAAATTGGTCACTGCAAAAAGGCCGTAGGACCCCTGCAGTGCCTCGAACAGGGTGGCAGGGGCATTCAGATCGGCTTCTGCAACGTCACAGCCCAGCTCTGCCAGTTTCAGCGCAGCCTTACTGCCGGTATTTCGGGTGACAGCACGAACCTGCCAATCATCCTGCTTCAGTAGTGCTCGGACGACGCCACCACCCTGTGCACCAGTGGCTCCCAGTACGGATATCACTCTTTTGGTCATCTGCGGAAACTGACTCCTTGAAATGAGGCTCTCATGGATTGAAGAACTGCTTCAACGCTTGTCGCGAGACAGGGAAGCCCGCATCGCGTTCATATCGCCCTCGCTGGCGGCCACACCCATGCGAAACTTGTGGAAAAGCCAGTTCCCGTCTGATTGACGTGTCAACCAGCCCTCCCAATGCATTTGCATATTGCAGTGAGTGAGGGCGTCCTGCGCCGACAACTCGCCGGCTTGACCGGCCTCGCTCTTGTTGATGTAGTGGCAGGCGTACATTTTGGTCTCGATATGTGCATGGTCGCCGTCAAGGGTAATCAGCTGGTTGGTATTTATGTGTGCCGTCGCATCGAATCCGGGGAGAAACGTCTGCGGCCCGAGCGCTAGGTACTCCTTAGGTGTCACTGTGCAATCGACGTCAAGCATTTCTGCGACCAGATGGAAAGGGTCAGTGAATACGGAGGCGACCAGTTCCCAGTCGCGTGTATCGAGTCCCTTTGTGTATCGATAAACCTGGTCGGATATAGTTGCTCTATCTATTAGTGTTTGAAGCGAGAGTTGATCGGTCATTGGTGATCGCCTTTTTTATGGTGCTTAATAGAAATATGCGGTTTTATTTTTTGTTTGTTTATCCGTTTTTCAGTACTGCAAAATATTTTAGAGTTTTAAGTTGAAACTCTTTAGGCCAAGCAGGATTACCGTCTGGATCGGACCTCCAGAAAATCGATATTGGCATCGGCGGGAAGCTTGAGCATCTGCATAAGTGTATTGACTACAGTTGACTCTTCCATCCCTTCGCCGGTTTGGGCTGCGAATCCCGATTCCTCAAAAGCTTTAAGCATTTCGGCCATAATTTCCGGATCAAGTGCTGATTGATCGATACGCTTCATGTGGCCGACTCGCAGAGTGGCTACACGAATACCCTGCTGGGCCAGCTCCAACCTGAGGCTTTTTGATAATGTTTCTACCGCCGCTTTTGAGGCTGCGTATACGCTCAGCAAGGGAGGGAACAGGCTGACCGCCTCAGATGAAATATTGATAATGTCGCCCCGGCTTTTCTTCAGTAGAGGTATGGCTTCTCGGCAGGGGTATAGGGTGCCGAGAATGTTCGTTTCGATAACAGATCTGATCTGATCATCTGAGCCGTTTTCCAGCTTGAAGGGAGGATAAATGGCAGCATTGTTGATCAATACATCGAGTCCGCCTAATTCTGTGTTTATTGCGTTAAACGTTTCTTAGACGGCTTTTGGGTCGCCAATATCGCAGGGGAAGGTTGATATATCTCCTGTAATATCACGGCTCACCTGTAATAATTTTTTTGCATCGCGCCCGATAATGGCGACACGGGCTCCCTCGGAACACAAGGCTCTGGCCATAGCTTTACCCAAGCCCTGGCTTCCGCCAGTAATGGCAATAATCTTAGAGCGGATACTCATTGATCCTCCCTGGGGAAGGACGGAATGGAGTCAAGCGCTTCCCTCTTCATCGCTTCGGGTTACAGCGATACGATTTCGGGAGCAAGTTTTTTCATAATGTTATTTCCTTTGTTAAAGAAAGCGTTTATTTGTTTGTGGTATTAAGTTTGTTTGATCTCGCTAACCGCTCGCGCGGCGGCATCAATCGCTGAATGTAGGTAGGCGTCAGCTTCGGAATCAGAATTGGCGATGCTGATACGGCCTATGGGTGCCCGGCCCAATTCATGGGGGGCTTGTCCTTCCTCCCAATCAGGGTCATACAGGCTGCTGTATTCGTAGGCATAACCGTGGGACCAGCGGTTGACGGTAATCGCTTCAATATCGCGCTCGGCATCAAAACCGCTGGCAGCAAACATTTCCGTCAGTTGGTCTTTGACTTCTTTTTCATAGGTGGCAAATGACGTGCGATAAAGGTTGTGACGACCTAAGCGATAAAGATCGCGAGAGGTCTGCTTGCCGTTATTGCGGGGCGCTGGTGCATGGCACATCCACAGCACCATAGGGCTGTCGCCTTTGCTGTTGTCGCGGTAATTGCCAAGGTTGACTGGCGGTGCCTTGGTAACCACACAGAAGTAACTGCCAGGGCAGTGGTATTGAACGGGCCCCGAGGCATTCACTGCTGCGCCGCTGCGCAGTAGCACATTGGTGAATACGAGCGGTATCTTTACACCGTACTTCAGGTTTTCTTTTTGTGCTGCCGGTAGCTCTGGGCATAGGTGCGGGATAAGACCGTTGTAACAGGCCAAGATGCTGTGCTTGCCTTTTAGTGTGTACGGTTTGTCATTTTGTACGTAAGCCACTTCAACACCACCATCGACGTTTTTAACATTGACGGCGGTGCTGTTCAGGCGAATGCGCACAGGTGAGTCGCCGCGATCGAGTTGGCTATAGTCAAAACGGGCATCGATAATATCTTCCATGCTGTTACCGGGGGCGACTTCTGGAATCAGCTTACGGACCAGAAGGCGAGCAATCGAGGCGTTGCCATCGGGGAATGTCGGAAAGTGAATATCATCTTTGGCGTAGTTTAATAGTTTGTTGGCTAGCTTGCCGACGTAACCCACGCTGTTTGCACCCGGGTAGCCGAGCAAACAGGCCATTTCGACGGAGGTCGACTCAATGCTTACGCCCATAGCCATTTGGATAAAGGGCTCGAACAGCCTAATCGTTTCCGGCGTGAGACCCGCTTTGGTAGTCAGAAATTCCTCGTAAGAGGTAGAGGCGATGTAGTCTTTGGTTTCTAATACAGAGAGATCATTGAGCAGATCTTTCTCACCTGTAATCAGATCTCGCAAACGTTGATGTTGTTCATCGGATAGATCTAACGAGTCTAGCAGTTTGAGGGCTTCTTCATTGCCCTCCCAAGCATGCCACCAGCTTCCTCGTATGATTTTATTCTGGCCGAAATGTTTTTTATTGAGGAAGTACCCGGATTCTGCGTCTGTGTTTAATTCCGACAGCATATAACCAGGCTCGCGTGCCGCGTTGAGTTTCTCTAAATCGACACCCAGCTCGTCCATCACGCGGTTTACGGTATCGCTGAAAACGTTAGCCTGAAGACAGAAGCTGCCGCCATAGCTTAACAGTGTACGATCTCCGAGTTGAAACTCGTTGCGTTTGGCGTGGCCGCCAAAGTCATCGTGGTTATCTAAAATTAAAACCTTTTTATCATTACCGTTTTGTTGACGGTAGAAGTAGGCGGCAGCGAGGCCGCTAATGCCACCACCGACGATGACTAGGTCATACTCTTCATCGAGTGGCTGGTAATGGTCGGGTTTTTGGCCCGCCCATGCGAGTTGATGGGCTACTTCAAAAGAACCGTTGTGGCTGCCGCGAATACCGGTTAACGTTGGCGGGTAGTAGTCTTTTCCTATTCCAGCTGGCCCAGCGACGGTTGCGCCGGGGGCTGCGTTATCTTTACCCATTGCCAGAATGCTTCTGGGGGATAGGCTGCCGCCGGCGGCGATTGCAATCGCCGCGCCGTTTAAAAAATCCCTACGTGTTATTTTTTTCTTCATGGATTCTTTGCTCCAGTTTTGTTTAGAGAGGTGGTTTACCAGTTGGTGTACGCCATTCCTCTTGCGAATATATAAATTTTATTTATAAACTGGTTTGAGTGAGTGGGCCGCAGAGAAGGTCATTGGCATGAATAGTGTCCATATACTCTCGACGCTCACAAATTACCCCATCCCTGACTATGAGCAGGTAGTGATACTGGTTGTTATAAATGCGGCCATCACAGCGTTGGCCATAAGACTCTGCTTCAACGGCGACACGATCACCCTCAACCGTCAGGGCCTTGATGGTGACCTTAAGGCCCTGGGGGAAGCGCTCTGCTACGATGGCATGTATTTTTTTTAGGCTTTCAAGGTCGTGGTAACCGCCAAGGGGCCACTGACCTTCACCGATAATCCAACTGGTTGAATCGGGGGATAATCGGTCAGCTGCTTCGGCAAAGTGACCTGCCGATATGCTTGCGTAATAGCCTCTCACTACGTCTTCAGGGTTTGCATTTTTGTCAGTATCTGCTGTCATGGAAACAATTCCCTTAGTATTAAGTGAATGCTTAGTAAGTGAATACTAAGCCAGGGAGAAATTCGGTTTCAATGGCGAGTTATTTAGCGGAATCACCGCCGAAACCTTCTCTTATTTTTCTTTTTTTACTGGGACAGCTTTTATTGGGACAATAAGGCTGACACTAATTCAGTGTCGAGGTATTCGGTGATATCGCAGATTTTGCCATCCCGAAAACGATAAATATGGACATATTCATTCTTGTATTCCATACCCGATCTACCGGTTCCGACACCGGTGAACTCAATAAAGGCGATGCCATCACCTGTAGCCAGAGCTTTCATTGTGGTTGGTACGCCATCTTCAGTTAAATGTTGGAAAACAACCATCCAGCAATTTTCCAGAATGTCTTGTTTGCCCTTAAACTCTTTACCAATGACGGGATGAGAACCGATTGGCCTGAAGGTGACATCTTCGGTTGTAAAGGCAAAGGCGCCATCCAGATCGCCATTTTGAATACACTCGAAAAAGCCTCTAGCTACAGTTTCTTCAGTTTGCTTACTCATCTATCTACTCCGATTTATGCGATTCCGGGTTTAGGGGTATTAAATTGCTTGTCAGTTACCAGACAAGCGGAAGATTAGCGAGAGATACCACGGCCCCAAGGTTGGATTCAGGTTCTGCACCTGGCTCCATCGAAAAGGTGGGGATGCGTTTGAGCCACTCCTCCAGCGCTACCCGCATTTCCAAGCGGGCAAGGTTAGAGCCCATGCAGCGATGGGGACCGAAAACGAAGGATCCGTGACGATTTGGAGAACGCTCGATATTCGCAACCAGTGGATTGTCAAACTCATTTTCATCGAGGCTGATAATGGCTGTAATGCAATTGACGAAATCGCCAGCCTTAAGCTCTACTCCATGAAAGGTAGTGTCTTCAGAAACGGTACGTCTCACTTCCACAACAGAGTGCATGCGGAATAATTCCTCGACAGCACCTGGAATTAGGTCGGGATTGTCACGCAGTTTTTGTTGCGCTTGAGGATTATTTGCCAGATATCGGAAAGCATACCCGAGGGAAGAGGCCACGGTATCCAGGCCACCCACGAATAGCAGGTAGTACATGCCAAGAATCTCTTTGTCGGTAATGTCACGATCATCAATTTTGAAATCGAGTATATTTGAGGCAAGGTCATCAGCGGGGGTTTTACGCTTATCCGCAAGCATTTTTTCCAGGTAGGCGTAAATATCTTTTGCTGCTTGCATACGTGTTTCAATGGTATTGGATACATGTAAGAGCTTGTATTCCAGATTCAGTATTTTATCAAAATCTTCCAGTGGCATACCAAACAGAGTCATAAAAATGTAGACTGGGAACTGTGAAGCAAACTCATCTACGAACTCGCACTTCCCCTTTGCTTGAAACTTTTCAATTAATTCGACAGCGGTTTCACGCACTGCATCTTCCCGTGGCGCAATGGCCTGAGGTGATAAAGGTTTATTAAAGTGGATGCGGTATTTCATGTGCTCTGGGGGGTCGATTTCCAGAGGAATCAGGTCAAGTTCATGACCTAAAAGGAAGGAGAAACCCGTGCCATTTTTCGATGAAAATAGTGCCGGATTCTGCAATACTTCCTTCATTATTGCGCCGTCGGCTATAGACCAGCCGCCGGCTCCCTGAAAGGCACCTGGATTATAAAAAATGGGGGGGGCCTTTTTGTGTAAGTCAGCGTAAACTTTAAAGG
>JAQWUP010000014.1 GCA_029242085.1 Porticoccaceae bacterium | reverse complement strand
GACGAGGGGCAGGTGATTCGTGATGGCGCTGCTATTATTGAGTATTTCGAAGCGGCTAACGGTCGCCCCTGTCTGCCGGCAACGCCAAAACAGCAAATTGTCAGTGGGCTTTTTGATCTGATTGGCGCCGAGGGTTTGTTGCGTCCCGCCATGCACTACCGCTGGAATTTTCCCGAGGAGAATCTTTCCTTCTTGCACTACCATTTTTTCCATGCCCAGCGCGCCCATCCGGAGCGGGAGGCCAAAACTCAATATATGATGGATAAGATGCGTTATGCAGCCATAATATTTGGGGTCAATGACGACAGCCGCCAACTGGTAGAGACGCTGTATATGGAGTTTTTACTGGCTCTGGACAAGCATTTTGAACAATACCCCTATCTGCTGGGCTGGAAGCCCTGCATTGGTGATTTTGGTTTGCTGGCGCCGCTGTTTGCCCATTTGGGCCGCGACCCAAAACCCTTGCAAATGATGCAGCAGCAGGCGGTGCATGTGTATCGCTGGGTGGAGCGCATGAACCGCACCTATCAGGATGCGTCTGAGCACTATGCTGCCAGAGAAGGCTATCTGGCAGATGATGAGATACCGGAAACATTGGTGGCTGTGTTAAACATTATCGCGGAGGATCTATTGCCGGAGACCCGAGCGGCTGCGCAGTCAATTAATGGCTGGTTGGTGGATAATTCTGTGGCCAGTGGTGATCGCGCTTCCCGTTATCTGGGGCAGAATGAAGCTAAGGCCAACTTCGTTGTGCGTGGGCAAACGTTTGAGACTGGCGCTCAGCCTTACAGGTTTTTCCAGCTGCAAATAGTGCAGGATGCCTACCAGGCTTGTTCCGCTACGCAGCGTGGCGATATTGATGCCATGCTCGAGACCTGTGGGCTTAAAGAGCTACTAGAGATCAAGCTCGAGCGTCGCTTAGAGCAGCGAGGTAATTTGGAGGTCTGGGTTTAGACGCCAGATCTTCGTGCCAGCCGCAGGTTATCGAGTAGGGCAGTCAGCGATAGCAGTATCAATCCCAAAAGCAAGCGCATATCCCCTAAATAAATACTGGTTTCTATAGGGTAGGCAATGGTCTTATCCAGCGCTGCCAGTTTAAATTCATGGCGGCCCTTAATGCTGGGGTTGACCACAATCTCCATAAAGGTACGGCGGCTGCGGTAGCGAAACATGGCGCCATCGGTCCATTCTTGCATCTCTGTGGCATTCTCAATGCCCACCATATCCAGTGCGCTGTAGGCAGCCTGACCAAAGATGACCGGATGGCTGGCGCGCTTAAACAGCTCTGGGTACATATGCTCCATATAGCGGCCCATTAGCTGGTCTGCGGATTCCCCGGGCTCTGCGCCCTGAATATCCGGAGGGTTGTCGGCCATATCTAAATTATTGAGCATCAAAAACTGTCGGCCTGTGTCGTTGCGCAAAAAGGTTTCGAGATAGGCGGTGGTTTCTGGGTTGGTATTGCGTTCTGTGAGAGTGACTACAAACTGATCCACTTCTGCGTCGCTGAGTGGCCCAGCAAAATCGGTATACCAAAATACAAAGAGGCTGTAGATAATTAGGCTAGATAGCCAAAGTTTTACTCTTGGTGTCATTTTTGTTTTCCCTCTTTATTACGTAACCCCATAGTCACTATCTGGGGAAGTATTGCTTCGATCTCTGGGTTAATATCGTTAGTTGATTGGGTGGCTTATTTTTTTAAGTTGATTCTATCAGAATATTTGGCATAATCAATGCCAATATAAGTACAGCTAAAAAATATAATAAACAAGAGGAAAAGGTATGGTCGCGCTAACATCTATGGTTGATTACAACGTTGAAGAGGGTGTTGCTGTATTAACCCTAAATAACCCGCCAGTCAATGCGCTGAGTCAGGGGGTTCGCCAGGGGTTGAAAGAGGGTGTTGAGAAAGCCTTGGCTGATAATTCTGCCCAGGCTATTTTAATCTTCTGTGAAGGCCGTACCTTTATCGCTGGTGCCGATATCTCCGAGTTTTCCTCCGGCCCTAAGGAGCCTAACTTCCATGCGGTGCTCTCAACCATGGATAATTCTCCCAAGCCAATTGTTGCTGCAATTCATGGCACTGCCCTGGGTGGCGGTCTTGAAACGGCGCTGTGCTGTCACTATCGCGTTGCTGTGGCCAGTGCCAAGTTTGGTCTGCCGGAAGTCAACCTGGGTTTGCTGCCCGGTGCCGGCGGTACCCAGCGTTTACCTCGTGTTGTTGGCGTAGAAAAAACGCTGGCCATGGTGACCTCCGGTGTTCCCATAGGTGCTGCTGAAGCCCACAACCTGGGTCTGGTGGATCAGTTAGTTGAGGGTGATTTGCGCGCTGAGGCACTGGCCTTTGCCAAAGATAAAGCTGCTCAGGGTGGTTCTCATCCGCGGGTGCGCGACAACGATGACAAGCTGCAGAGCGCTAAAGATAACCCGGACATTTTTGCCGCTACGCGCAAAATGCTGGCCCGCAAGACCCGCGGTTTTTTGGCCCCAGAATATAATATCCGCTGTATTGAAGCAGCGGTTAATCAGCCCTTTGATGAAGGCTTAAAAACCGAGGGTAAACTATTTGCTGAGTTAATGTCTGGCCCTCAGTCTCAGGCCCAGCAGTACTTCTTTTTCTCCGAGCGTCAGGCGGGCAAGGTGCCGGGCCTGGACAAAGATGTTGAAGAACTGCCTATTGCCAAAGTGGGTGTGATTGGCGGCGGCCTGATGGGCGGCGGTATCTCCATGAACTTTGCCAATGTCGGCGTGCCTGTGACGATTGTCGAGACCAACCAAGAAGCCTTGGATCGTGGTCTGGGCACTATCCGCAAGAACTACGAAAACACAGCGCGTAAAGGCCGTTTGACGGAAGAAGCCGTTGAACAGCGCTGCGGTTTGATTCAGGGCACAGTGGATATGGCTGACCTGGCCGACTGTGATCTGATTATCGAAGCGGTATTTGAAAATATGGCGGTAAAGAAAGATATCTTTACGCGTCTCGATGGCATTGCCAAACCCAGCGCTATTTTGGCCTCTAATACCTCGGCGCTGGATCTCAATGAAATTGCCGCTGTTACCAGTCGCCCAGAATCGGTGATTGGCTTGCACTTTTTCTCGCCCGCTAATGTGATGAAATTACTCGAAGTGGTACGCGGCGATAAGACCTCTGATGCGGTGATTAAAACCAGTATGGCACTGGCTAAGCGCATTCGTAAAGTCGCGGTGCTGGTTGGTGTTTGCCCGGGTTTTGTCGGCAACCGTATTCTATTCCCGCGCCAGATCGAAGCCACAAAGCTGGCCCTTGAAGGAGCACCTATTCAGCAGGTGGACAAGGCACTTTTTGATTTTGGTTTCCCTATGGGTGCGTTCCAAATGGGCGATCTGGCCGGTTTGGATCTGGGTTGGGACAAAGATAACTCCAACCCCATGGATGTTAAGGACCGCCTCTGCGAACTGGGCCGTCGCGGTCAAAAAACCGCTGCCGGCTACTACGATTACGATGAGAAGCGCATGCCCACTCCAGCTGCCGTAACAGCAGAACTGTTTGCTGAGGTTGCCAGAGCTCAGGGTATTACTCAGGGGGATATTTCCGATGAAGAAATTCTTGATCGCTGCCTGTTACCCATGGTTAACGAGGGGGCAAAAATTCTCGAGGAAGGCATTGCTGTGCGCGCCAGTGATATTGATGTGACCTATGTTTACGGCTATGGCTGGCCTGTCTACCGCGGTGGCCCAATGCACTATGCCAATACTATGGGTCTGGATAAGGTACTAGCTAAAATTCGTCACTACCATGAATCAACCGGCGACGATTTCTGGGCTCCGAGCCCACTGCTGGTATCACTGGCAGAGCAGGGTAAACGGTTTAAATAAATACTAACTTGATAACGAATAGGGGAGAGAGAAATGAAAACGCGTATTACAGAGCTATTGGGCATTGAGCATCCGATTATTCAGGGTGGCATGCATCATGTGGGTTATGCCGAGATGGCGGCAGCGGTTTCCAATGCTGGCGGCCTGGGGATTATCACTGGCTTGACGCAGGGCACACCGGAAAAGCTGGCGGCAGAAATTGCTCGCTGCAAAACGATGACCGATAAGCCCTTTGGCGTGAATATTACTTTTCTCCCTTCCATGACCCCGCCTGATTACCCCGGCCTGATTCAGGCGGTTATTGATGGCGGCGTTACGGTTGTGGAAACAGCCGGTAATAATCCAGCACCCTATATGCCTGCGCTGAAAGAAGCGGGTATTAAAGTGATTCATAAGTGCACCGCTGTGCGCCATGCCCTCAAGGCGCAAAAAGTGGGTTGCGATGCCGTGTCTGTGGATGGTTTCGAGTGCGGTGGTCACCCGGGTGAAGATGATATTCCCAACTTTATTCTATTGCCCAGAGCGGCGGATGAGCTGACGATTCCCTTTGTCTCGTCTGGCGGTATGGCGGATGCACGCAGTCTAGTTGCCTCTCTGGCCATGGGTGCTGAAGGTATGAATATGGGCACCCGCTTTATTGCCACCAAAGAAGCGCCGGTTCACGACAATGTGAAGGCGGCTATTTTGGCAGCCACTGAATTGGACACGCGATTAGTGATGCGCCCATTGCGCAATACAGAGCGCGTGCTCAATAACTCTGCTGTTGAACGACTGCTGGAAAAAGAAAACACATTGGGTGCGGATATTAAGTTTAAAGATATTCTTCCGGAGGTGGCCGGTGTTTATCCCAAGATTATGAAAGACGGTGATATGGATGCCGGTGCCTGGTCCTGTGGTATGGTTGCTGGGCTTATTCATGACGTGCCCACGGTGCAGGAATTGATGGACCGTATTATGTCTGAAGCGGACAGCCTGATTAAGGAGCGCCTGGCCGGTCTATAACGGGGCAGAATAAAAATAAACCAGCAATACACCAATAATAAGAAGCGACTATGTCTGAAGTAGATACACTTGATGAAACGAAATTAGCCAGCTATTTGGAGGCTAATATCTCTGGCTTCCAGGGGCCCTTAACTGCCAGCAAATTTGCCGGTGGTCAATCTAACCCGACCTTTAAAATTGATGCGGCCTCCGGCAGCTATGTGCTGCGTCGTCAGCCTCCGGGCAAGCTACTTAAGTCTGCCCATGCGGTGGATCGAGAGTATCGCGTGCTGGCGGCTCTGGCCGATACCGATGTGCCAGTGGCCAAGGTTTACCACCTCTGCGAAGATCACGAGGTTATAGGTTCCATGTTTTATATTATGGAATTCTGCGATGGCAATGTGCACTGGTCTTCGGCGCTGGAAGAGATTCCGAGCAACGAGGGGCGAGCGAACATGTACGATCAGATGAATCTTGTGTTGGTCGCGGTTCACTCTGTGGATTTAGAGAAAGTCGGCTTGGCAGACTATGGTCGCCCCGGCAACTATTTCCAGCGCCAGGTAGATCGCTGGTCATCTCAGTACAAGGCGTCAGAGTTAACGCCGATTCCCGAGATGGATAAGGTTATGGCTTGGTTGGCGGACAATATTCCCGAGGATGACGGCAAGGTGTCTCTAGTCCATGGCGATTATCGCCTGGATAACTTGATGTTCGACAAGGACAATAAAGAAGTGATTGCGGTGCTGGATTGGGAGCTGTCGACACTGGGCCATCCCTACGCCGATCTCGCCTATCAATGTATGGGTTTGCGTCTGCCCGCAGGCAAGACCAATGGTCCTTCATCTGGCCTTGCTGGATTGGATCCCGCGGCGCTGGGGATTCCCTCCGAGGCTGAGTATGTGGACAAATACTGCGAGCGTATGGGAATGGATAAAATTGCCAACTGGTCTTTCTATATGGCCTTTAGCTTTTTCCGCCTGGCCGCTATCTGTCAGGGTGTGGCCAAGCGCGCCGCCGATGGCAATGCGTCGAGCAAATCAGCCTCTGGTGTTTCAGGCTTGGTGCAGCCGCTGGCGGTTAATGCGTTGAGTTTGATCAGCAAATAATAAAAACCCGTTGATCGCATAACAATAAAACGGATCCTAATTCTATGGCAATCAAAAATAGAGTGACCGCGCTGACGGGCACCAAATACCCTATTATTTAGGCGCCTATGGGATGGATCGCGCGCGCGCGATTGGCTTCGGCAGTGAGCAACGCGGGTGGCATGGGTATTATCGAAACCTCC
Organism: Porticoccaceae bacterium; assembly: GCA_029242085.1. Classification (GTDB taxonomy): domain Bacteria; phylum Pseudomonadota; class Gammaproteobacteria; order Pseudomonadales; family Porticoccaceae; genus HTCC2207. The sequence goes on along the minus strand of JAQWUP010000014.1, from coordinate 21,157 downwards.
TCTGGTGAGCTGGATAATATTAAAGCCGAGGTTGCCAAGATGCGCGACCTTACCGATAAACCCTTCGGTATGAATGTGGCGCTGTCCTATGTGCGCGGCAGCAATATTATCGACTTTGTGATTGAGCAGAGTATTAAGTTTGTCACCACATCGTCGGGCAGCCCAGCGGTATGCACCAAAGATTTTCAGGATGCCGGCATCTCGGTTTTTCATGTGGTGCCGACCTTGGAAATGTCGTTAAAAGCCTTGGATGCCGGTGTCGATGGTCTGATTGTTGAGGGTGGTGAAGGTGGGGGATTTAAAAACCCCAGTCCAGTGTCGACGATGGTTCTGTTGCCACTGATCCGCTCGCAGTGCGATGTGCCGATTATTGCCGCTGGCGGTATTAGCGATGGTGCCTCTATGGCTGCTGCCTTTGCGATGGGTGCAGAGGGTGTGCAGATGGGTACGCGCATGCTGGCCTGTGCTGAGTCGCCAGTGCACAGCAATTGGAAAGACGCGATTATTAATTCCAAAGAGACAGATACGGTATTTTTAAATCAGCAGGGCAGGCCTGCTCTGCGTGCATTGCGCACCGAATTGACCGCTGGCCTCGAGCCCATGGGCAAGTTTATTGTGATGGAACATATGGCTAATTTACCGGCGCTGTATTTTGGTGGCGATATGGAATCGGCGATTCCATTGGGTGGTCAGGTGACGGGCCGGATTGATAAGATTTTAACCGCTGAGGAAATTGTCGACGAGACTATGGCTGGCTTTGATGCGGTGATTGCCGACTTGGCAAAGCAGTACAGCTAAGCTTGTTACTGGCAGCCCTGTATCCACCAGTCAATCGCGGCAGTCTTCTGGCGCTGCTTGGGCAGGGCGAAATAAAAGGTTCGTTTCATATCTCGCTTGGGCAGTTTTAATGGCACCAGGTCGCCCGCTTTAAAGTTATTCTGCAGCACGATCTCCGACAGGCAACCAATACCCAACCCGGCTTCTACCGCTTTTTTAATCGCCTCGTTGTGCTTGAATTCCAGATAGATATCGATATCGGACATCAGCCCGGTCATGGCCCGAGCAAAGGTCTGGCGAGCGCCAGATTCCGGCTCGCGCAGTATCCAGCGCGCCTGCGCAATATCCTTATCACTGAGATTTTTCTTTTTTGCCAGTGGGTGCTCGGGACTGCAAAAAACCACCAGACGATCCTCACGCCAGGGAATTAACTCTAGCCCCTTATCTTTTACCTCGCCCTCAATCATGCCGATATCAACTTCAAAGTTGAGTACCTGCGCGGCAATATCGGCGCTATTGGCCACATTGATATCAACTTTGGCCTCTGGGTGCTCAGCTAGATATCCGGCCAGATAGCTCACCGCCAAATGATTGCCAATGGTAAAACTGGCGCCCACTTTTAGATGGCCTATATCGCCATGCCCTTGAAGCGCCTGCTCAAATTCCAGTGCATGGTCGGCGAGTAGCACAGCCTTGCTGCGCAGGGTTTTCCCCACCTCATTGAGTTCGAGCTTTTTACCCACGCGATTAAACAGACTGATGTTATAGGCCTGCTCGAGATTTTGCAGGGCGGCACTGGCAGCGGACTGAGACATATGTAACTGCTCAGCGGCCTTGGAGATATTTTGGTATCTGGCAATGGTAAGAAAAATCTCTAACTGTCTGAGGCTGTACTTCATTGTCCGGACCCTGTCTGCTGATAAATGATCAGATATCGATAAAACCGATTAACAAATCCATAATATCCTGTTTTACATATATATGGAATAGGCCTACTATCGCGCTTTCAAGTGGATGAATAATCGCACGCGAGTCAAAAACTCCCCCTAGCGAGACAAGATTATGACAGAGCAAAAGGCAACAAATGTAACCTGGCACGACGGCGAGATTGCCCGCGAGGACCGCAATCAATTACTGGGACAGCAGGGCGCAACGCTTTGGTTTACCGGCCTATCGGGCAGTGGCAAGAGTACGGTTGCGGTGGCGCTTGAGCAGGCATTGTTTCAGCGCGGCAAGCTGAGTTATCGCTTGGACGGTGACAATATTCGTCTGGGCATTAATAAAAACCTTGGCTTTTCTGCGGATGATCGCACTGAAAATATTCGCCGCATTGGAGAGATTGCCAAGCTGTTTGTCGACTCCGGCGTTATTGCGCTGTCGAGCTTTATTAGCCCCTATCGTGCTGACCGTGATCGAGTGCGCGATCTGCATATGGAATCAGACTCTGCCTTTATTGAAATTTTTGTCGACTGTTCACTGGCAACGGCAGAGGAGCGCGACCCCAAGGGCCTGTACAAGAAAGCCAGAGCCGGGGAAATTAAAAACTTTACCGGTATCGATGATCCCTATGAGGCGCCAACTCAGGCAGAGATTCATCTGCACACTGACAAAATGACAATTGAACAGGAGGTAGATGTTATTATCGCCTACCTCGAACAGCATGGCTTTATCGACAGCCAGTAATCATTCTAATTTTCTAAACCACAGAGACGGAGATAGCCCTTTGATCAAGCCACATGGCTCAGAAACCCTAAACCCCCTTTTTGTGCAGGATGCACAGTTACAGCAACAGCTCCTCGCCGAAGCAGAAACACTACCTTCACTATTACTTAACTCTGCCGCTGCAGCCAATGCTGTGATGCTGGGTGCGGGCTATTTTAACCCGCTGAGCGGTTATATGAATCTGGCGGATGCACTGAGTGTCGCCGAGACATTGCATACCGTCGATGGGCTGTTTTGGCCAGTCCCTGTGCTTAACTTGGTAGAGGATATCTCTGCCATTGAAGGTGCCAGTCGCATTGCTTTGCGCGATCCCAATACCGAGGGTTATCCGGTGATGGCGATTATGGATGTGGCTGCTATCGAAGCTGTGTCCGATGCACAAATCGAGACCATGGCCCAAGAGATTTTTGGCACCCTAGATGCAGAGCATCCGGGTGTGGGTACCTTTACTAATCTGGGACGCAATATTGTCTCTGGCGATATTAAGGTGTTAAGCCTGAGCTACTTCCAAGCTGATTTCCCCGATACCTTCCGCACTGCCGCAGAAATTCGCGATGAGATCGCTCAGCGCGGCTGGCAGAAAGTGGTGGCATTTCAAACCAGAAACCCTATGCATAGAGCTCACGAAGAGCTGTGCCGCATGGCCATGGAGCGTTTAGATGCAGATGGTGTGGTGGTACATATGTTGCTGGGCAAGCTTAAAAAAGGCGATATCCCCGCCTCTGTGCGCGATGACTGTATTCGCAAGATGGTTGAGCTGTACTTCCCGCAGAACTCAGTGATGGTTACCGGCTATGGTTTTGATATGCTCTATGCCGGTCCCCGTGAAGCTGTGCTGCATGCGGTATTCCGCCAGAATATGGGTTGTACCCATTTGATTGTGGGTCGTGATCATGCCGGTGTGGGTGACTTTTACGGCGCCTTTGATGCCCAGACTATCTTTGCCGAGAGAGTGCCTGCTGGCTCATTGGAGATCGAGATATTTAATGCCGATCACACCGCCTATTCGACTAAACTGGGTCGCGTGGTGATGATGAATGAAGCGGATGACCACAGCAAAGAAGACTTTATTTTGCTATCTGGTACCAAGGTTCGTCAGATGCTGGGTGATGGTATTGCACCGCCGCCAGAGTTTGCGCGACCCGAGGTGGCGAAGATATTGATGGATTATTATCAGTTAGAGAATGCTTGAGGATTGGAGATCCTTCACTGCGTTCAGGATGACAGATTTGGCTGATTCTTCACTGGGTTCAGGATGACAGATTTGGCTGATCCTTCATTGGGTTCAGGATGATCTTGTTATTTGTCATCCTGAGCGTAAGCGAAGGATCTCACCAACCAACAGTGCCACCAAAAAAGAGATAATATGGCTGACTACGATGTATTTAATGGCGACGCGGACGGCATCTGTGCTCTGGTACAGCTGCGTCTTGCTGAACCTCGTACGGCACATCTAGTCACTGGTGTTAAGCGCGATATCAGCCTTCTCCAACAGGTCAATGCCGAGGACGGTGATCGTATTACCGTCCTCGATATCTCTATGGATAAAAACCGAGATGATCTGCAGCGCGTTTTGGCTGCAGGGGCCGAGGTATTTTATGTCGACCATCATTATGCCGGTCAGGTACCGGGGTCGGCACGGCTTAAGTCGCTGATCAATGAAGCGCCAGATGTCTGTACCAGCCTACTTATCAACCATTATTTGCGTGGGGCTTACAGCGCCTGGTCGGTCGTGGGGACCTTTGGTGATAACCTTAAAAAGAGCGCTACCGGGCTGGCCAAAAAACTGGATATCAGTGTTGAGCAGCTATCTCTGCTGGAAAAGCTGGGTGTCTATATTAACTACAACGGCTATGGTGCGGACCTGGATGAACTGCATTTTCGACCCGCAGAGCTGTATAGATTACTCAGAGAGTTCGCCAATCCTCTGGACTTTATCACAGCGGGTGGCGAGACCTTTGAGCAGCTTGAAACTGGCTACCATCAGGATTTGAGCGCGGCCCAGTCGACTCAGGCTCTGCACGCCGATAACTCAGTTGCGGTATTTTCTCTGCCGGATCAGCCATGGGCCCGCCGTGTCAGCGGTGTGTACAGCAATGATCTAACTAATCAAAATCCGCATCGTGCCCATGCTGTGCTAACCGCCAAGGCCAATGGCAATTATTTGGTCAGTGTGCGCGCGCCGTTAAATAATAAGCAGGGTGCCGCGGCTCTTTGTATGCAATTTCCCACCGGCGGCGGTCGCGAGGCTGCAGCTGGTATTAATGATTTACCTGCTGCTATGCTGGAGCAGTTTATCGCTGCATTTACGCAGTCTTATCGAGGGTACTAGCTGTGTCCAATTCACGTCCGTTCTCAATTCTAGGTATTCAGCAGATTGCTGTTGGTGGTGCTGATAAGCAAAAGCTGCGCAGTTTTTGGGTCGATCTGCTGGGCCTGAGTTTTCGTGATACCTTTATCAGCGAAAGTGAAAATGTCGATGAGGATATCTGCGAGATGGGCGCTGGTGACTTTGTGGTTGAGGTTGATCTTATGCAGCCGCTGGACAGTGATAAAAAGCCCCGTGTGGACATTCCTGCGCTCAACCATGTCGGCCTCTGGGTCGATGATCTGGCCGCTGCGGTTAGCTGGTTAGGCGAGCAGGGCCTGCGTTTTACGCCAGGCGGTATTCGCAAAGGGGCGGCCGGTTATGATGTCTGCTTTGTGCACCCCAAAGGGAGTGAAGAATTCCCTCTCAGTTCTCAGGGCGTGTTGGTTGAGCTGGTGCAGGCGCCGGATAATGTGATTAATGCCTATAAAGTGCTTGCTGAAGCTTAAAATAGCCTAAATTCAATGGTTTAGGGTGCAATAGTCGGTACTTTTCTGTAAGCTGCGCGCCATTCTGGACCATCTCCAAAACTCTATTCATTTTTGCCACTCAGGTCCAAAGTCGGCAGTACCTTGCAAGTTGTTTTTGCAGGACAAACTTAAAAGACGATTTTATGACCTTTGATGATCTGGGCCTATCAGCCCCTATTCTTAAAGCTATTGCCAAACAGGGCTATAGCGAACCTTCACCGATTCAGGCGAAAGCCATTCCCGCCGTATTGGCCGGCCATGATGTTATGGCTGCAGCTCAGACCGGTACGGGCAAGACCGCTGGATTTACTCTGCCTATCTTGGAGCGACTATCGAAAGGCCGTCGCGCCCAAGCCAATCAGGCACGCACCTTGATCTTGACTCCAACCCGTGAGCTTGCCGCTCAGGTGGGGGCCAGTGTGGCGCTGTATGGGGCCCATCTCAACCTGACATCTGCGGTGGTATTTGGTGGCGTAAAAATTAATCCGCAGATGCAGAAGTTGCGTCGCGGTGTCGATGTCTTGGTGGCAACACCGGGCCGTCTGATGGATCTGCACAGCCAAAATGCAGTTAAGTTTGATCATCTGGAAGTACTGGTGCTCGACGAGGCTGATCGCATGCTTGATATGGGTTTTATTCACGATATCAAGCGCATTATTGACCTGCTGCCGAGACGTCGTCAGAACCTGATGTTCTCAGCGACATTCTCCGATGATATTCGCAAGCTGGCCAAGGGGCTGGTGCGCAACCCTATCGAAATATCGGTCACCCCGCGCAATGCCGCGGCAGCCTCGGTAGAGCAGTGGGTCTGTCCTGTAGACAAGAAGAAAAAGCCGGCGCTGCTGGCCAAGCTGATCAAAGATGGCAGCTGGTCGCAGGCACTGGTGTTTAGTAAAACCAAACATGGCGCCAATAAGCTGACTAAGTTTCTTGAAGCTGAGGGCATCACGGCGGCCGCTATTCATGGCAATAAAAGTCAGGGCGCGCGGACCAAAGCACTGGCTGATTTTAAGGCCAATGAGGTGCGTATTCTGGTAGCTACAGATATTGCTGCGCGGGGTTTGGATATTGAGCAGCTGCCCCATGTGGTTAACTTTGATTTACCCAATGTGTCGGAGGACTATGTTCACCGTATTGGTCGCACTGGTCGCGCTGGTGCCACAGGCGAAGCTATCTCGCTGGTTAGTGCCGATGAAGTTGATCTGCTATCCGATATTGAGCGCCTTACCCAAAAGCTACTAGAGCGCCGTGAAGTTGAGGGCTTTGAACCAGATCAAATGGTTAAGGAAACAACCTTAAACAAACCCGTGCGACGAAAGAAACCGCGCAAGGCACTGAGCAATACAACCAATGCCAATGACAACTCGCGGCACAATAACAATGCCAGCAAAGCCAAGAAGCGCTCGGTCTATGGCCATGGCCCCAAACCCGGCAACAAGAATAAGTCCGGTGGTCGCAATCAGACTAGTCGATCGGGCCAGGGTGGGGAAGGCTCATCTCAGCGCCGCTCAGACGTTAATGGCAATGTTGCACCCTCAGGCAAGCCGTCGGGCAATTCGCCCTATGGCAGTGGTGGCGGCAATCGAAATGCCAGCGGTCGCAACCGTCCATCCGGCGATAATTCAAATCGCGGTACTGGCCGCACGCGATAGCGGTGAGCCAGTTGCACCAGAGCCGAAAAGTATCCGTATCTAAACGCAATAATTACAAAGAGAAACCGTATTAATGTTTGAGTTACAGTTAAGTAAAGTCGCCAGTCTTAAAAATGATTTACTCTCTGGCCTCACGGTCGCGCTAGCACTTGTACCGGAAGCTGTGGCCTTTGCCTTTGTCGCTGGAGTCGATCCGCTGGTGGGTCTGTATGCCGCCTTTATGGTGGGTTTAATCACCGCCTGTATTGGCGGTCGCCCGGGTATGATCAGCGGCGCCACTGGTGCGCTGGCGGTAGTGATGGTGTCGCTGGTTGCCGATCATGGTGTCGAGTATCTGTTTATTACCGTGGTGTTGATGGGGCTGCTGCAGATTACCGCTGGGGTCTTAAAGCTGGGCAAATTTATCCGTATGGTGCCTTATCCAGTGATGCTGGGTTTTGTAAATGGCTTGGCGATTGTGATTTTCTTGGCCCAGCTGGGACAGTTTGGCGAAGCCGGACAGGACGGTTGGTTACACGGCACCTTTATGCAAGACAGCATTATCGATGTAGCCTGGTTGCAGGGTGAACAGCTGTATATGCTGTTTGGTTTGGTGCTGTTAACCATGGTTATTATCCATTTCCTACCGCGCCTGACTAAGGCGCTGCCGTCTTCGCTGGTGGCCATTGTGGTGGTGACTGGTCTGGTGTTGGGCTTTGATTTAAATACTAAGGTGGTGGGCGATATCGCGTCTATCAGTGGCGGTCTGCCGAGTTTTAGTATTCCCGCGGTGCCGTTTAATTTTGAAACCCTATTTATTATTTTGCCCTATGCGATTATTTTGGCAGCCATTGGATTGATCGAGTCACTGCTGACACTGCGTCTGATCGATGAGATTACTGAGACCCGTGGTCGCGGTAATCGCGAATGTATTGGTCAGGGTGTGGCCAATACAGTGACGGGCTTTTTTGGCGGTATGGGCGGCTGTGCCATGATTGGGCAGAGCATGATCAATGTAAACTCCGGCGGCCGCGGGCGTATGTCGGGGATCAGTGCGGCGCTGTTTCTGCTGATATTTATTCTGGTGGCCTCGCCTCTGATTGAACAGATTCCTCTGGCTGCACTGATCGGGGTGATGTTTATTGTGGTTATTGGCACCTTTGAATGGTCGAGCTTTCGTATTGTCGGCAAGGTGCCGCGCAGTGACGCCCTGATTTTGGTGACTGTCTCTGGGGTGACTGTGGCCACTGATCTGGCGGTTGCTGTGGTGGTGGGTGTGATTATCTCGGCGCTGGTATTTGCCTGGGAGCACGCCAAATATATTCGTATTGAGGCTCGCGAAGATCATAAGGGCTCAACGGTTTATGCGGTGACAGGGCCATTGTTTTTTGGTTCTGCAACCTCATTTTTAGAGCGCTTTGATCCCAAGCTGGACAACGACGATGTGGTTATTGATTTTGCCCGATCTCGAGTGGCAGACCACTCTGGCCTTGAGGCGATTGATACCTTGGCAGAACGCTACTTAAATGCCGGCAAGCAATTACATCTAGTGCATCTAAGCGAAGAATGTCGCAAACTGTTAAACAAAGCGGGAAGTCTGGTTGAGGTTAATGTGATTGAAGATCCTAAATACTTTGTTGCCGAAGATAGCCTAGCCTAATGAATTTAAAGCTGGCTATTTTTAAGCCTATGTTAAAGCTAGCCATGGAGCGAACTGGCCATGGTGCAGCACTGGGTTTTAAATTGACCAAAGTAGGGCGCGGCGAAGTCGAGATGACATTTCCCTACAAGGAAGAAGTGGTCGGCAATCCTGTGACCGGGGTGGTGCATGGTGGCGTTATAGTAAGCTTGCTCGACACCGCCTGTGGCAGTGCGGCAATAACTATGCTGACGCGCGCTGCGGTGACGCCGACTATGGATTTGCGTCTCGACTATATGCATCCAGCGCAACCCCAGCAGCCTATCTATGTGGCGGCCAAGGTCTACCGCGATACCTCCAATGTGATGTTTTGCCGCGGTTCTGCCTGGCAGGACGATCCTGAAAACCCCATTGCTCACTGTGTGGCTACCTTTATGAAGGTGGAGACGCCGAGTATCTCGCTGACCAATATTATCCGTCGGCGTTTTAACCTTCTGGTTCGCGGCAATAAGGCCTTCGAGCAAGAGGCTGACAAATGAGCGATGCATTAGAAATACTGCAACAGGGCCTGAATAAGGCGCGGGCAGCATCCAGCCCCCAGCAGATTTTGGATTTGATTCCCTACAGCAGCTTTATTGGTGCCGAGGCCAAGATAGAGGGTTCTGACGTTATTTACTGGTTAGATAGGTGTCCCACCAACATTGGCAACCCCTCATTGCCCGCTATCCATGGCGGTGTTATTGGCGGCTTTCTCGAGCTTTCCGCGGCCATTGAAATTCTCTATACCTTGGATGTTAATGCGGTGCCTAAAGTGGTCGATTTTTCCCTCGACTATCTGCGCCCCGGCCGCTACAAGACTATCTATGCCAGCTGCACCGTATTGCGCCAGGGCCGCAAGTTGGTCAATGTGACGGCCACAGCCTGGCAAGACAGTCCCGACACCCCCATCGCCACCGCAAGATGCCATTTCCTGATCAGCTAACAATCAGCTGTCAAAGGTTGAAATCTATTTCTCTGCCCCCATCTTGGAAGTCAGCACAATTTAATGCATGACTATTAATACCAATCAGGAGAAATAACGGAAATGACAGCCAAAGCCAGTTCTAAAGGAAAAAGTAGTGCAAAGGGGAAGGCGGAAACCCTAGGTTTTCAAACGGAAGCCAAACAACTGCTGCATCTGATGATTCACTCTCTCTATTCCAACAAAGAGATCTTTTTACGTGAGCTAATTTCTAATGCCTCAGACGCCACCGATAAGCTGCGTGTCGAAGCCTTGGAAAATGCCGCCCTCTATGAGGATGATGGCGATCTGGCGATTCGTATCGCGGTCGATGAAGAGGCTAAAACCATTATTATCTCCGATAACGGTATTGGTATGTCGCGGGATGAGGTCATTACCAATCTAGGGACTATTGCCAAGTCTGGCACCGCTGAGTTTTTAAAGAATCTTACCGGTGATCAGAAACAGGATTCCCAGCTAATTGGCCAGTTTGGTGTTGGTTTTTACTCCTCGTTTATTGTTGCCGACAAAGTCGTGGTAGAGACCCGTCGTGCCGGTGCCAAGACCTCCGAAGCGGTGCGCTGGAGCTGTGAGGGCGAAGCCGACTACCAGTTGGAAAATATTGAGCGCGCCGAGCGCGGTACCTCAATTACTCTGCACCTCAAGGCCGAAGAGCAAGAATTTGCCAGTGACTGGCGTCTGCGCAGCATTGTTAAAAAGTACTCGGACCATATTGCCATTCCCGTGGAGATGCTGGAGCAGGTGCCGCCAGCAATGCCTACAGAAGAAGGTAAAGAAGAGGAAGAGCAGGCTGAGGTAGAGCCTCAGTGGGAAGCAGTCAACGATGCCAAGGCACTTTGGACTCGTTCGCGAAGCGAAGTTAGCGATGAAGAGTATCAAGAGTTTTATCGCCATGTTTCCAGTGACTTTTCTGAGCCACTGGACTGGAGCCACAACCGTGTAGAAGGCAAGCACGAGTACACCAGCCTGCTGTATATACCCAGCATGGCACCGATGGATCTCTATCAGCGCGAGGCCTCGCGCGGTATCAAGCTATATATCAAGCGCACCTTTATTATGGATGACGCCGAGCAGTTTATGCCGATGTATCTGCGTTTTGTAAAAGGAGTTTTGGACAGTGCTGACTTGCCCCTCAATGTGTCCCGTGAAATTTTGCAAAAAACGCCAATGGTCGACAGCATTCGCGCTGCATTGACCAAGCGTGTGTTGGATATGCTGGGCAAAATGGCGACCAAAGAGCCAGAGAAGTACAGTAAATTCTGGACTCAGTTTGGTGCGGTTCTTAAAGAGGGTCCCAGTGAAGATCACAGCAATCGCGAGAAAATTGCCAAGCTATTCCGCTTTGCCAGCTCTACCAGTGAAGGCGCAGAGCCCAGCGTTAGCCTGACCGATTATATTGAGCGCATGAAAGAGGGCCAAGACAAGATTTACTATGTGACTGGCGACAGTCATTCGGTGATTGCCAACAGCCCTTACCTCGAAGTGTTCCGCAAGCATGGTATCGAAGTGCTGCTGATGTCAGATCGCATTGATGAGTGGATGATGGGCTATCTGACTGAGTTCGATGGCAAGTCATTCCAAGATGTTGCCCGCGGTGAGTTGGACCTGAGTAAGATCACCGGTGAAGAACTCAAGTCTGAGAAAAAAGATGGCGAGGACAAGCCTGAGAGCGAAGAGCAGGGCGAACTGTTAACCCGTATCAAAACCTTGCTGGAGGAAAAGGTCGAAGAGGTGCGCAGCACCACTCGCTTGACCAGCTCGCCAGCCTGTCTGGTGGTGGGTGACAATGATATGGGCGAGCAGATGCGCAAAATTATGGCCGCTGCCGGTCAGGCGGTGCCTGAATCCAAGCCAATCCTTGAGATCAATATGGAGCATCCATTGGTCAGCAAGCTCGATGCTGAAGCCGATGAAGAGGGTGCCAAGCGACTGGCCAGAGTGTTATTTGACCAGGCGGCGCTGTCTGCAGGTCGACCACTGGAAAATCCTGCCGAGTTTGTGCAGGAGCTCAATCGCCTGATGTTTGGCTAGGTTGTTTAGCTCGGCTCCGGCTTAAAATAGCCTGTATCACCAAAAAAGCGCTCCAATGGGGCGCTTTTTTGGTTTTGGCGGCTGACAGTATGCAGGGCAAAACCTATAATGCAGCCACATTCGGATTCTCTATTTAGGGGCAATCTTGGAAAACCATAAAATTCACAGAGTAGCGGTATTGGGCGGCGGCAGTTTTGGTACCGCTGTTGCCAATATGATCGCCGCCAATAATCACAATGTGACACTGTGGTTGCGCAGTGAAACCGCGGCTCAACAGATGCGTGATAGCGGTGAGAATACAGCCTATTTGCCCGGCTACAGGCTGCACACTGATCTGGCTATTAGCACCGACCTGGAACAGGCGGTTGCTGGCTGTGATACGGTATTTTTTGCGGTGCCCAGTGCGGCGTTTCGCTCTGTCGCCAACAGAGTGAGTCCTTTCTTGGCGGCGGGCACGGTGATTGTCAGCATGGCCAAAGGTATTGAGGCGGACAGCTTTATGCTGCCGAGCCAGGTTTTGGAACAAGAGATTAGCCACTGCCCGGTGGGTGTGATCAGTGGCCCTAATCTGGCCAAGGAAATTGCTCAGTTTGAGATTACCGCGACTGTGGTTGCCAGCGACAGTGATGATCTCTGTCAGCGGGTACAGACTTTACTGGCCTCCAAGTATTTCCGTGTCTATGCCAATCACGATCGCTACGGCGTAGAGCTGGCCGGGGCATTAAAAAATATCTATGCCATTGTCTCTGGTATTGCCGAGGCGATGAAGGCGGGTCAAAATACTAAGAGCGTGGTGTTGACTCGCAGCCTCGCTGAGATGAGCCGCTTTGCAGTGCATCTGGGTGCCAATCCAATGACTTTTTTAGGTCTCAGTGGTGTTGGTGATTTATATGTTACCTGCACCTCGCCGCTAAGCCGGAATTTCCGCGTGGGTTTAGCGATTGGTCAGGGTAAAAGTCTTGATCAAGCGATTAAAGAGGTAGGTCAAGTCGCTGAAGGCGTAAATACGACTAGACTAGTAAAGGAGAAGGCTGATTCATTAGGCATCTATATGCCGTTGGCCTCTGCTCTTTACGCAACATTATTTGAACAGCGACCGATCAAAGAGTCGCTGAGTAGCATGATGCTTGCAGAACAAAACACTGATGTTGAATTTATGGTGAAACCCAATGACGGATAAAAAAATGTCTATACGTAATACCAATACATGGATTCGCTTGGCTTATATGATACTTTTTACCCTGCTGCTAATGGCTGCGCGCCTGGTTGTCAGTCTTGTGGTCATAGTGCAGTTTTTACTGGTGCTGGTTGCAGGTCACGACAATGAAAACCTGCGCAATCTTGGCCAGGGGCTGGGTAAGTGGATTTACCAAACGGTGATGTTTTTAACCTTTAATACTGAGAACAAACCCTTTCCATTCGATGAGTGGCCAGAGATTGACCCCGCTGAGGGTTATTCGGTGCGCACAGCTGAAGCAGTTGAGGATGCGGAGTTTGTTGAGGCCGAAGAAGATGATGATGTCCCATCTTTTACCGCCAGCGAAGATATTGAACAGTTAGACGACGAGCAGAAAAAAGACAGCTAGTCGGCATTTCGCGAGGATGCAGCTCTACTTATTGCGCCATGGTGATGCTGTTGATGCATACCCGGATCAGCATCGCCAGCTGTCGGCCTATGGCCGCGCGCAGGTGCAGTCTATTGCACTCAGACATCGGTTTGAATCTGAGGCGATAGAGCAGGTGGTTAGCAGCCCCTATACAAGGGCCGCAGAAACCGCAGAAATTTTTACGCAGACAGTAAATTTACACCACAGAATTGATTGGTTAGATGATCTAACGCCGCGGGGTGATCTGCGCGCCATAGAGGGATTTTTGCAACGGACTAACGCCGAGACGGTATTGATGGTTACCCATCTACCGTTAGTGGGTCTGTTAATCGATTATTTAACCGGAGAGACAGGCACCCGCATGGGTACCGCGAACCTCGTATCGCTCTCTATGGAGTTTCCCGCACAGGGAAGCGCACTATTGAACTGGGTACATTATGCCAATTGAGTTTGTGAGAGAGCGTAGCTTTGAAAATAGAGGCCTAAAATTTGCCGCCAAAGAATGGGGTAGGTCAGGGTCCACACCTGTAATTGCACTGCATGGTTGGTTGGATAACGCCAATACCTTTGACCGTATGTTACCCCACATGGACAACCTCCATGTTATTGCGCTGGACCTCGCTGGCCATGGCCGCAGTGACTTTCGTTCAGCTGATTCCGGCTATGAAATCTGGCACGATATCAGCGATATTATGACCGTTGCCGATGAAATGGGTTGGGACCGCTTTGCGCTGCTGGGCCATTCTCGCGGCGCGATAATTTCTGGTCTGGTTGCCGGTACTTATCCCGAGCGCATCAGCCATGCAGTATTGATTGACGGCTTTATTCCTATGCCGGCAGACGCAGGGGGTACAGCTAAACATCTAGCTAAAGCTCTTCACGAAAATAGGCGTTACGGCAGTAGCACTCCAACCCTGTTTCGAGACTACGAAAGCGCGGTGCGTGCGCGCATCAATGGCTTTGTACCACTGGAGCAAGAAGCTGCAGCCACACTGGCAGAGCGTGGTGTGGTTGAAACAGAGCAGGGCTTTTACTGGCGCAATGATCAGCGTTTAAAAGCGGCCTCCCATTTGAAGCTTAGCCAGGATCATTTACAGAGTTTCTTCACTGCAATTAACGCGCAGGTAATGCTGATCCAGGCGGAAAACAGCCATTTTAAACCAGACACTCGGCAAACTGAGGTGTTTGGCTGGATTCCGCAGATGCAGATTCACAAGATAGCGGGCTCCCATCATCTTCACTTGGAAGAAGCAGCCGAGGCGGTGGCAGAGAAGGTGCAGGGCTTTTTGGGTTAAAGAGGCTGAAAATTGCCTCTTGATTAAGCGCAACTAAACCACTACTTTTTAATAAAGATAATGGCGAGCCTTGGCATTGTTGGCTAAAGATTAAGCAGCAGTATGGGCACTACAGTCTTTCCTTAAGAGGTACGTATGATGATATCCCTGCGTGAGTTAACAATCTTTCTCGGTTGGTGTACGGCTATTAATATGGGAATTCTTATATTCTCGACGCTGATGACAACCCTGACCAAAAGCTTTGCCGCCAATTTGCACAGTAAGTTATTTCAATTGGATCCGGCCAGCCTACCTAAGATGTATTTTGAATACCTTGGCCATTATAAAATTTTGATTATTGTCTTTAATCTGGTGCCCTATCTCGCACTGCGGATTATGGGATAAGAAAGATCAAAGACAGGGGAGCAGGATGCTGCCCTTAATAGACAGGAGTCTAGCGACAAATGGAATGTTCAGCGCTAAAGGAGGCTCAGTTTAGTCCTGAGCCATGCACCGTCTGCAGTGGTAGCAAACCCAACGATTGCGACGCCTGCAGCGGCACTGGCAATGTTCGCTGTATGGCCTGTTTAGGTTCTGGTGACGAACCCAATGGTATCTGCGCTGCCTGCAGTGGGGTTCGCGAGTTGCGCTGCACCAGCTGTAGCCGAGGGCATGTAAACTGCTCTGTCTGTGCTGGCACAGGATTGCGCTGGTAACCGCAGGCCACAAAAAAGCCCGGCACTGATAACAGTGCCGGGCTTTTTAATAACGGCTGTTTGTTTACTGACTTAACAGTGTTAAGAACTCAGTGCGAGTAGCCTGATCCGTTCTAAACTGCCCGAGCATCGACGAGGTCTTCATGCTGGAGTTTTGCTTTTCAACACCACGCATCATCATGCACATATGTTTGGCTTCAATAATAACGCCAACACCGCGGGCCTCTGTAACCTGCTGAATCGTCGAGGCGATCTGCTGGGCTAGTGCCTCTTGAATTTGCAGACGGCGAGAAAACATATCTACCACCCGCGCAACCTTGGATAATCCCAGCACCTTGCCGCTGGGAATATAGGCCACATGGCATTTGCCAATAAAGGGCAGCAGATGGTGCTCACACAATGAATAGAGCTCAATATCCTTAACAATCACCATCTCCTCTGAGTCAGAGGGGAATAGGGCATTGTTAATCACAGTATCCAGATCCATATCATAACCACTGGTCAGATAGGAAAAAGCCTTGGCCGCTCGCTGTGGCGTATCTAGCAAGCCTGGACGCGTAACGTCTTCACCAGTGCTTTGGATAATTTTTAAGTACGAGTCCTTCATATTGTTGGTTTCCACTATTGGTATAGGTGTCGTTATTTATGACCCCCATTTTCTAACAAACTAAAGACCATTGCTAGTTTCAAGGGTAAAATACTGCTCCCTTGGAGGCACAATGACACAAACTCAAACCCACACCGTTGCTGCAATGCTTGAATATGGTCAAACCCTGTTTGAAACGCAGGGTATTTACTTTGGCCATGGCACCACCAATGCCTGGGATGAAGCCGTTTATCTGCTCTCATTTGCCCTGCAATTGCCACCCAATGCAGATCGCTCAGTGTTGGAACAGGCGCTGACCGCAGAGCAGCAGTCCAGTATTAAAGCGCTATTTGAGCGCCGTATCAGCGATCGTATCCCCGCACCCTATTTAACTGGGCAGGCCTGGTTCTGCGGATTACCCTTTATTGTTGATGAGCGAGTGCTTATTCCACGCTCACCAATCGCCGAACTCATCATGAATGGCTTTGAGCCCTGGTGTGAAAGCGAGCCAGCACAGATATTGGACCTGTGCACCGGCGGCGGCTGCATAGGCATAGCCTGCGCCTACGCCTTTGCTGAGGCACAGATAGTGCTGAGTGATATCTCAGCAGATGCACTGGCCGTAGCCGCGATGAATATTGCCGGTCATAATCTTAATGATCGGGTAATTACGGCTGAGTCAGACCTGTTTGCCGGCTTGGAGCCCGATCAGGTATTTGATCTGATTGTAAGCAACCCGCCCTATGTGGATGCACAGGATCTGGCCAGTATGCCCCAAGAATATCAGCATGAACCCGAGCTGGCATTAGCTTCAGGGGATGATGGTCTGGACTTTACCCGGCGTCTGCTGCAACAGGCCACTCAGTATTTAAGTGCCAAGGGCGTATTAGTGGTTGAAGTCGGTAATTCATGGGTCGCCCTAGAGCGCGCCTTCCCCAATGTGCCCTTTGTCTGGCTGGAGTTTACCGAGGGCGATTCAGGCGTATTTGTATTAACTCGAGATCAACTGCTGGAACACCGCGAATCTTTTCAATAACTTACGTATAATCGCTAGCATTATCGCGAATTAAACAAGGCACAAACGCACTATGTCCGGAAACACGATAGGTAAACTTTTCACTGTAACCAGTTTTGGCGAAAGCCACGGCGTTGCGATTGGCTGTATTGTCGACGGTTGCCCTCCAGGCCTGGAGATAAGTGCATCCGACCTGCAGCCCGATCTAGATCGCCGCAAGCCCGGACAGTCACGCTATACCACCCAGCGCAAAGAAGACGATGAAGTAAAGATACTTTCCGGTGTGTTTGAAGGCAGAACCACAGGCGCTGCCATTGGCATGATGATTGAGAACAAAGATCAGAAATCCAAAGATTACAGTAAAATCAAAGACTTATTCCGACCTGCTCATGCAGATTATACCTACCATCAGAAGTACGGTGAGCGTGATTACCGTGGTGGCGGACGCAGCTCAGCCCGTGAAACAGCCATGCGTGTAGCGGCTGGTGGTATCGCCAAAAAGTATCTAAAAGAGCGTTTGGGTGTCGAGATATTTGGCTATGTCTCCCAGTTGGGGCCGATTATTGCCGAACGTTTTGATCAAGAGCAGATAGAACAAAACCCATTCTTCTTCCCCGATCCGGATAAGATTACCGAACTGGAAACCTATATGCAGGCACTGGGAAAAGAGGGTAACTCGATTGGTGCCCAGGTAACCGTAGTGGCGAAAAATATGCCAGTTGGGCTGGGCGAGCCGATCTTTGATCGTCTGGATGCAGAAATTGCCCATGGGTTAATGGGGATTAACGCGGTTAAAGGTGTCGAGATCGGCGCAGGGTTTGATTCAGTAGCGCAGAAGGGCACAGAGCACCGCGATGAGTTGACGCCGGAAGGCTTTACCTCAAATAACTCTGGTGGTGTGCTGGGTGGTATTTCATCCGGTCAGGATATAGTGGCCAATCTGGCGCTCAAGCCAACCTCAAGCCTGCGTGTTCCCGGGCAGTCGATTAATACTGCTGGTGAATCAGCTGAGGTTATTACCACTGGTCGCCATGATCCCTGTGTGGGGATTCGTGCAGTGCCTATTGCTGAGGCTATGTTGGCGATTACGTTGATGGATCATTATTTGCGTAACCGTGGGCAGAATGCTGATGTGGATAGTGGGTTGAAGCCGATTTGAATTAGCGTCACCCCAGCTCCGTCACCCCAGTCAAGGAACGTCACCCCAGCGAAGGCTGGGGTCTCCCTCAGATTGGATGCCTGCTTCTACTTGCATTACGAAATAACTAGCAAAGGTCTCTGATAAAACTAAATAGAGGCCTTCTGCTGCTTTAAAACCCCTTAGTATCAAATTTCTCGGAAACTATTCAGTTTCTTGACTAAGATTATTCTTAATAGATAAAAATCATAATAATTTGTAATAAGAATCTTGGGGGATTCTGTTGAGTTTGCTACTGATAGCTTGATAAAAATTTAATCTGAAGGAACAGGTTATGAATCCTATATTACAGCTTTTTCTTAAATGCCTAGCATCTACTGAAGGGTTTCCTTATATCAAGAATGGCCACTTTAATTCGTTAGTTGTGTGTTGGGTTAGGATGGTGTCTGGTTGCGACCCTAAACAAATATTAACAAAGTAAACAGTCCCTAGATAACATAAAAACCGACACCAAGGAGTACAAGGATGCATATTGTTGATGCCATCATCCACAAAGTGGCCAAACAAAAAGATACCCGGGGTCATTCCAGCACTACCATTACCCCTCGCACAGAATCGCTTACCATTGATGAGCATTTGACGCAGCTCGTGCAAGAGATACTAAAGTTATATGCACGGCTAAGCCCCGGCTATGGGGCTCTTGGCCAAGACCCAGTAGACCACCCGTTCTCCACTTTTTTACGTGAATACACAGAAGACAAGAGCATCGGTTTTATTGAGTTTACTGCCAAAACCAACCGGCGTATTGCTAGTGCAATGCAGGGACATCAGTTCACTACTACTAGTTATCCATCGTTTATTCGATACAACAACCAGGGACGAGACTGGATACTGATCGCCGTCCTGAAGCTTAAAGATCAGGTCAGTGTAGATGATGAAACTTTGGATCTGAGTTCGGCCAGAGTTTTTGCCATACAAGACCTTCGCGAAGCCGCTCGCATCGATGTACAAAAGTGGCATCAAGATGATCAACCATACCTGAGTTTTATCAAACGGGGCGCTGGTGGTGACAGTTCGTCCGAGTATTTTCGCACAGCAATGGCTTGCTTGGACTATACAGATTCCAAGTACCATACAACCCTAGCTTTGGGCGCCTTGAGACAGTATTGCAAAGAGCGGGAATATACACCGGAGCAAACTATATAAGCCAAGGAGCGGTTTCGCTCATATTGCGAAGAAAAGCATGATTACGACGAGCCAGTGAATTTGGTTGCGTTTTCCAGTCAACTGAACGATCGAGAGCCAACAGATTTTTTAGATTATATTAGGGAGCATGAAAAAGCAGTTGCAGAGACTTTTGCCCCTCACAAAACTACCTATGGCAAGCTGGGAAGAATCAAAAAGATCTTCCGCTCGGTCAGCTTGAGTTTCGATGTGGAGGAGCTTCATACAGAAAAAGTTAGTCTGGCGAATAAAACTGGTATTCTAATCACTGAGGCTCCTGCAGATTTGATAGCGTCTATAAATGAGGCGCTTGGACAATCAGAAGACGACAATGAATAAACTAGAAGCCTGTGTTCGAGCTTACAGATCGCTGAGCACCCCGCAGATACACGGGCGGATTCTCAGGGGTACTGTTGTGCCAAAGCAATTACAGTCTCTTGCTGATCTACTTCAGAGTAGCGGTGTAGAATGTGAAACTGATACAGAAGATTGTTCTATCACAATAAATCTGGGTTCTGATCAAAGATACGTTTTTGCTAATGATTTAGTTGACCTGTTAACACCTTCTAGAAGTTTGAATATCCCCAAGAAATTTTACCTGCAAGATATTGACTACCTGTGTACCGGCGACACCGAAACTGCCCCAGAACTGATAAAGCAATATTTCGATGCGGTATAATTGGCCTCTGCCTTATGCAAGGTTTCCGACCATGTATTGGAGCCGCCTGAATCAAAAGCTATCTTTCTGTATGAAAAAAGTTGGAGATCAGTGTTGCCTACACTACAGGTGATTTGTGCATGCTAAAAGGGTTGGGCGCCTTTGTTACTGAGTTTATAGAAGCTGATATCCACAAAGACCAAAAGGCTACGATTATAAAAAAAGTTCTTTTGGATATGCTGAGTAATAACTCGATTGACCGTTTAACACTACCCTGCATTATTCGTCGCTTTGACGAATTTGTTGACCGAATTAAAGCCAATTACGAGATTTATGTATCTGAATTTTCGTTTGAAAAAATCAGGGCGCAGGTAGAAGAAGAAAAATTCGATAAGGTTATCAAGGTAAACAAGGTTTTATCCGACATTCAAAACCAACTGTTGGCTGTCCCCGTTGCGCTGTTTTTAGCTGCCACTCAAATGACTACAGCTGGAGAGATTACGGTTAAAAATGTCTTTATCCTTGTTGGCTATTTTATCTTTTTTTTCCTGACTCGAATGCTAGTCAATAACCAGCTTACGACATTAGATGCTATTAAAAAAGAAGTTGCTTTTCAGTGGGATCTTATCAAGCAAAAGCACATTGATGCCAAAAGTCGCCTGTCCGACTATCAACATGAAGTAAACGGGCGCATAGTTTCGCAAGGTGATACCTTAAAACTTATTGGAATGGTAAATTTTACGTTGTTGGTTACTGTATTAATTATCTTTACCTACTACTCCGGTTTTTTTATTACGGCCCTTGAAAAATTGGCTGTTTTTTGGGGCGATCTAGTGATGGTGGCAAAATTTCTGCCTTGCGGTCTACAATCGAGTTCCTAAGTTAAATGAAATATTTTGGGTCAGAGTAAGCCTCTAACTACCGCTTTTGACCGGTTAAAGTTTTCACTAAAACAACAAAGAAACCCACTAACCCCCATCCATCATCCCCAAAAACGCCACCGCCGCATTAGACAAGCTCCGTTTCGTATGATGAATATACCCCAACTCCCGCTCAATCCTAATCTCCTCACACGGCATCACATGCAGCTCCCTGACTAGCGTCTCCGGCAATACACTCCACCCCAGCCCAATCTCAACCATCGTACTAATCGTTTCCAAATAGTTAGTCGACATAGGCGCCTTTAAAGGTATCCCTTCCTTCTGAAATAGATTCTGAATAATCCGCCCGGTATAAGTATTTAACCCCGGCAAAATAATCGGATACTCAGCAAGATCTTT
>JAQWUP010000063.1 GCA_029242085.1 Porticoccaceae bacterium | reverse complement strand
GGCTAGTAGACAGCATTAAAAAAATTAAAATCTTACCAGAGAAAGCATCGTTTATTTCCCTCGATCGGTTGCTGCTGATCTCAGATATTTATACCCAAAATCACACATTATCCAACCCTTACGGATTAACTCTCAGTCAGGAGCAAACTCTGCACCGACAGATTGGTATCCCTTACGGCTGCGCCTCGCTATAATTATTTTCATACAATCACAAGCAAAGGAATCTTAAGCAGTGCTGAAATTTATTAAAAGATATTCAATAGAATTTAAAAGCTCGCTTAAAAAAAGCAGAACTGCGTTAACCCGAGTATTGGTAGTATTGACGGCCATCTTTGCAGCTATTTCTGTTAGCGGTTGCTCTGACCCTTATGAGCAATGCATGAAAGAAGAAAAACGAAAGAACGCCTATCTGGGTGAAGAGGAATATTTAAAACAAAGTGCCGCTAGTTGCGCTAGAAAGGTTAGGCAGGCTCGTTAAGAAACGGATTATAAAAAAGGGATGCCTTCCGGCATCCCTTTTTTGATCTTGAGAAGCTCTCTTACATACCTGCTATTTTTATCGGATAAAGATCAAAGTCAAATCCCTGACAGTCATAGATATCATCACTTATCTCACGAGCTGCATTGCCTTCAGCCATCCAAGCGGCCATATCCGCCGACTTTTCTTCTGCATTGGCCCAGTAATCAGCGCGCACAAATTGGTAGTCGCCTACGCTGCTTTCAGCCGTCGCTGGATCAAACATAGGTTGATAGACAAAGGACATATACTTGGCGCCACGTCCCTGCGTGCGTTGATCTGCAATCCATTCTGCAAAACTCGCCTGCGCGACAGCACCGTCTTCAGTGGTCTTGCCCTCTTTGAATGAACAGAAATTGTAGGACGCCTCAAACTGTGTACCATCCCACATATGGGTCGGTGCAGTTGCCTGAGTCGTTTGAAACAGGAAGCGTTTGTCTGGATGACACACCATAGTGCTATCAAACTCGGCGCTAAAGGCTGCAGCATTGTTTTCATTCCACTCTGCCCAGCCAGCATCTCGATCTGCTTCAGACTGCCACATATTGGCCCACATACCATCATAGAGCTCATTTTCAACCTTTGGAGCAATAGTGAATGCTCCGGCCGCTGGTGTTGGATCCTGGTCATTAATAGCATTCCATGCCGCTGTTAACTTGGCATAGTTTTCGGGACTGAAATCTGGCCCCTGATCACACCACATATATTCAACAACCGACCACGACGGGGCAGCGGGTTGCGCTGCAGGTTCTGGCGCAGCCATCGCGACTTGAACATCTGCGCTGTCTTGGGCACAGCCAGCCAAAAGAGCGGCTGATAAAGCTAATCCTGTTAATAATCTCATTGAAAACCCTCTTAAAAGTAATTGTTATAGTTAAGTTACACCGGATTACATCAATAAAACGCATCTCTATCCATTAGATTTATGCGAATACGAATATTACTTTTGTTATTTAAAAAGCTCAAGGTGGTTGTTAGCAAAAAATATTTGCTCGAGATCAGGACCAATAAACCGATCTCATGGGGTTCTCTAAGTACTCCACCCCGCAGATTTTAGCTATAATGTTGGTTCCTCCCCTTGGTGAAATTGGATATCACGCTAGCCTCCTAAGCTTGAATTTCAGGTTCGACTCCTGAAGGGGAGACCATTACAATCCCCGCCATGAATCTACTCCTGCTAACCTCCGACCAATGCTGCGACAACGTTGCCACAATTATTGGCCGACAGTTTGAACATCTGCGTGTAGTACAGCGAGCTGAAGTCGGTGACTCGGTGCGTGTGGGCATGCTAAACGGGCTTATGGGCGAGGCCATTATTACAGCCATCGACAATAACCGAGCCAGCTTGGAGGTCAGCTTCGACACTCCGCCGCCTGAGGTCCTTCCACTCACCCTGATACTTGCGCTGCCGAGGCCCAAGATGTTGCGCCGAACATTGCAAAGCATCGCTGCCATGGGGGTTAAAAAGCTCTATTTAATTAATTCGGTTCGGGTTGAGAAAAGCTTTTGGCAGACCCCCATTCTAAAACCGGAAGCTATTGAGGAGCAGCTGATATTGGGGTTGGAACAGGCCAAAGATACGCTGCTGCCGGAAGTTTATCTGCGGAATTTATTTAAACCATTTGTCGAGGATGAGCTGGAGGATATTATAAAAGGCAGTCAGGCGTTGGTGGCGCACCCTGATACAGCGACGCCCTGCCCCATTGACTGCAGTGCTGAGGTAACGCTGGCCATTGGGCCTGAGGGTGGCTTTATCCCCTATGAGATAGAAAAACTAAATCAGATAGGCTTTGACCCTGTCCATCTGGGGCCACGCATCCTGCGTGTTGAGAATGCAGTTCCGGCGTTAATTTCGCGCCTTTTCCCCGCTTAGCGACGGCGCGGTGCCGAGCGCGAAGATCTGGACTGCGGCTTGACCTTTTTGACTTCCCGCTTTTTGATCTCCCTCTCGCGGCGGGACTCTCCAGGCACCAGAAATGAATCGCCATTGCCAATCAAATCTGCCCGATTCATACGCCGCAATGCCTTGCGTAACATCGGCCAGTTTTCCGGATCATGGTAGCGCAAAAACGCCTTGTGCAAGGTTCGTTGCTCTTTGCTTTTAGCGCTAAATATCTGCTCGCTATTATTGCGCCCAAGCGGCTTGAGTGGATTCTTCTCGGTATAGTACATCGTCGTGGCTGATGCCATTGGCGAGGGATAGAAGTTCTGTACCTGATCAACACGGAAGCCATTATTTTTAAGCCACAGCCCCAAGCTCATCATATCTTCGTTAGTTGAACCCGGATGCGCAGAAATAAAATAGGGTATTAGATACTGCTTTTTATCCGCCTCTTTGGAGAAGCGCTCAAACATCTCTTTAAATTCGTAATAGGTACCCATACCCGGCTTCATCATCTTGGTCAGCGGACCATCTTCTGAATGCTCTGGCGCAATCTTGAGGTATCCACCCACATGGTGGGTTACCAACTCCTTTACATATTCCGGGTCTTTAACTGCAAGGTCATAGCGCAGGCCTGAGGCCACCACGACTTTCTTTACGCCCTGCAGCTCGCGGGTTTTGCGATATAGCTGGGTGGTGTGCTTATGATCAGTTTCTAGATTGGTACAGATAGTCGGGTAAACACAGGAAGGACGCCTGCAAGTTTCCTCGATTTTTTTATCTTTGCAATTGAGGCGGTACATATTAGCTGTAGGGCCGCCAAGATCTGAGATTACGCCAGTAAAGCCTGGAGTAAGATCACGGATTTTTTCTACTTCATCGAGAATCGATTTCTCGGAACGACTCTGAATAATTCGCCCCTCATGCTCGGTGATCGAACAGAATGTACAGCCACCAAAACAGCCGCGCATAATATTCACTGAGAAGCGAATCATGTCGTAGGCCGGTATTTTGGCATCGCCATAGGCTGGGTGAGGCACGCGTTTATAGGGCTGTTCAAACACCCAGTCGAGCTCCTCTGTCTCCAGGGGAATGGGTGGCGGATTGACCCAGATATCGTTGCGACCCTGATTTTGCACTAGCGGTCGAGCATTGCCAGGATTGGTCTCGCGGTGAAAGATACGATCGGCATGGGCATAGAGCACAGGGTCAGCAATTACCTGTGCATAGGATGGCATGCGAATATAGGTGGTACTGGGATCAGTTTTAATCGCCTGAGTGTCGGGAATAATCGACAGCGGCTTTGGCTGTTTATCTGACTGCTCGTTAGCCCCGCCCTCTGCCAGCGCCTTATCTGATTTGATGCGAATATCCTTGGCATCGTCACAGTCACTGGGTTGTGATTTTGTCACATAGGGGTTCTTATGCTTCTCTACCCTGCCCGGCTGATCGATCTGCGTAGAATTGATCTCGGTCCAGCCCGCGGGGATTTGCCGGCATAAAAATGCACTGCCGCGCAGGTCGGTAATCTCTCTAATATTCTCGCCATTGGCAATTCGGTGAGTTAACTCAACCATGGCGCGCTCGGCATTGCCGTAGAGCAATATATCGGCAGTACTGTCCATAAGCACGGAGCGCTTCACCGATTCCGACCAATAATCATAATGGGCCAAGCGGCGCAGACTAGCCTCAATACCTCCCACCACGACCGGTACATCTGAGTAGACTTCGCGACATTTTTGCGTATAGACAGTCACGGCGCGATCCGGACGCTTGCCACCCTCATCGCCAGCGGTATAGGCATCGTCGTGGCGCAGACGCCGGTCGGCAGTATAGCGATTAATCATCGAATCCATATTGCCCGCAGTCACACCAAAATACAGATTGGGTTTGCCCAGTTCACGGAAGCTATCAGTGCTGCGCCAATCCGGTTGCGAGAGAATGCCCACACGATAGCCCTGAGATTCTAAAACGCGGCCGATAACAGCCATGCCAAAGCTAGGATGGTCCACATAGGCATCGCCAGTCACCAGTATCACGTCACAACTATCCCAGCCCAGCTGATCCATTTCGGCTCGACTCATCGGCAAAAAAGGCGCGGGTAACAGGCACTCTGCCCAGTATTTTGGGTAGTCGTAAAGAGCTTTTGGAGTCGCTGAAAATGCTGCCATAGAGAAATACGCTGGGTTGTTAGGCTCAGGTTGTTTGAAACGCCGCCATTGTAGCTGATTTGGACAATATATGAGCCACTGTTTTTTGCGCTGGCAACTGCGATACAGCTTAGCTTTTGCAAATGAGAATCAATATTATTAACAGCTGGTAGATATCCGCGTACAATAGCGGTGGGGAATAGGTACAGGAACAAAGCATGACACTTTGGGATCTTACACAGGGCACATCAGCCACGATCAGCGCGTTTGCCGGCAGTATAGAGGCCGGCTACCGAACTCGCCTCAGTGAACTGGGCTTTTACCCCGGTGAAACTATTGCCTGTGTTATGGCTCCCAGCTTGGGTGCCCCAAAACTCTATCGCGTCAATAATACGGTCTATTCGCTAGATGATAGTATCGCCTCAATGATCGAAATCGACTAAGCGTCCCACTTCGCCCTATGCCTCCATCAAGCCCGACCAAAATTGCCTTAATTGGCAGCCCCAACTCCGGCAAAAGCCTGCTGTTTAATCGACTGACAGGTCTCAATCAAAAAGTCGCTAATTTCCCCGGTATTACCGTAGATATAGGTGCCGGCAGAAGCCTGGTTGATAGCAGTACCGAATATCTTGATTTCCCCGGCGTCTATTCCCTAAAGGCTATTTCAGGAGAGGAAAAACTAGCTGTCGATAGCTTCGATAAGGCTCTGGATACAGGCCATCTGGATGCGGTTATCTGCGTAGTTGATGCCACCCGTCTGGAAAAAGGCTTAATCTTTGCGCTACAGGTACTTGAGGCCTGCCGCCGTCACAACATGCCATTGCTGATCGCCGCTAATATGTCCGATGTACTCGAGCTGCATAAAATACCTCTGGATACCCATGGCCTGGCCGCAGCGCTAAAAGTGCCTGTGCTATCTATTTCAGGTAAAACAGGTATTGGCTTAGAGCAGATACCCTCGGCCATTGCCTCGGCCACAGCGCCCACAGAAGCTTACGCCCCCACTGGCGATATTATTACCAGCGATGACGCTCTCGTCCATCGACAGGCACAGCAGCTAGCCAAGCAATATGGACCCAAAGGTGACCTGCTGATCAATGCACAGACCAGACTGGATAGGTTTTTTCTCCACTCCTGGGTTGGAGGCATCAGTTTCTTTGTCATTATGTATCTGCTGTTTCAATCAATCTTTACCTGGGCCGCCCCCATTATGGATGGCGTTGAGTCACTGCTGCAGGTGATCGCCGATCTGGTATTAGCTAGAGTCCCAGCTGGGATGGCCAGTGACTTCATCGCCGACGCAATGTTCGGAGGCATTGGCGCCTTTTTAGTTTTTGTACCGCAGATATTTGTTCTGACTCTGGTTGTGGGCATGCTCGAGGATAGCGGCTATCTGGCGCGAGCCGCAGTTATCTGCCACAAACCACTGCGCGTGTTTGGTCTTACCGGCAAGAGTTTTATTCCCATGCTATCGAGCGTTGCCTGCGCTATTCCCGGAGTCTACGCCGCGCGAACTGTCGATTCACCGTGCAAGCGCTGGCTGACCTATTTGGCCATCCCGCTGATGCCCTGCTCCGCTCGTCTACCGGTTTACACCTTGTTAATTGCAGCCTTTATTCCGGCGCAAAAAGCTCTGGGCGGACTGATTGGCTGGCAGGGTCTGGCCATGTTTGGCATCTATGTATTTGGAATTATTTGCGCACTACTGGTTACCGCAATGGTGTCACGCAGCAGTGCTGAATTGCGCTCGGACCTGCCCTTTGTACTGGAAATGCCACCCTACCGGCTGCCATCATGGCGCCCGCTGCTGCGCAACGCCTGGAATCGCAGCAAGCATTTTGTCACTAAAGCCGGTAAGGTTATTTTTATTGTCACTGTGGTGGTTTGGCTGCTGGGTTACTTCCCCAATCAGGGCGCCTCTCTGGGCGATTCCTGGCTCGGTACCCTGGGCAAGTGGATTGAACCAGTCTTTGCCCCCTTTGGTCTGGACTGGAAATATGGCGTCGCTATTCTCACCTCATTTCTGGCCCGTGAAGTGTTTGTCGGAACCCTAGGTACCCTTTTTGGTATTGAAGACGCTGATGAAAACTTTGTCTCTCTCAGTCAACAAATTCAGGACAGTGGCCTGCCGCTTAGCTCTGGCGCCGCGCTATTGGTGTTTTTTGCCATTGCTCTGCAGTGCGTATCGACGCTGGCGGTAATGGCCAAAGAGACAGGTTCATGGCGGCTGCCCACCCAGTTATTTGTCAGTTACAGTATTTTCGCCTACCTGGCTGCCCTGCTAACCTATCAATTAGTTGAGTTACTGGTCTAAACCACCATTGCATCTAGACGCCAGTCTGTTCAAACATAATATAGTCGCACGCATGCATGCCGCAGTTGTTGTAGGTGGCCTGAGCCTTATGATTGTCGGTTTCGGCATAGAGCCGAAAGCCACAGACCGGCGTTTCCTGAGCTGCAGCCATCGCTTTTAGCTCTTTATACATAGAGCGGTAGAGGCCCTGACGACGGAAGTCGCTCTTTACATAGACCGACTGAATCCACCAAAAAAGGCCGTTGCGCCAGTCGGACCACTCATAGGTAACCATCAATGAGGCAGCCGCGATACCATCCACTTCAGCGACTATATAGAAACCAAATTGCGGTCGCGCAAATAATCCTTCGACACCCAATTTGGCCGCCTGTGGATCCAGTACCCTGTTCTCAGTCTCCAATGCCATGGCACAGTTATTAGCCGTTAGTAATGGCGCATCCGATTTTTCTGCGACACGTATTTTGAGCATGGTTTTACTGTCCTATCATTGTCTTTTTGGGAGCCGTAATTAAAACATTCATAGCCGCATTAGACCATTGCGCAATGCGCCGTTAGGGCCTATGGTTACGCATCTATGCACAGCGTTACCATCCAGGATATTCCCTACCGGGCCGACAGTGAAAATCTGTTTGCAGCCGTCCGCGACCTGCCCGATGCGATATGGTTGGACAGTGGAAAACCACGTAGTTTACAGGGGCGTTTTGATATTATCTCAGCCTGCCCAGATGCTCTAATTGAAACTCGAGGAGAGCTGTCTACGATCACCGATGCCAATGGCGTCAACACAAGTACTGAGGATCCATTTAGCTTGCTGACAGCGCTGCTCGAGCCATTGCTCGGGGTTGACCCCAGTATGTCAGCACATCCATTTGTCGGCGGCATAATGGGTTATTTTGGTTATGATCTGGGGCGTCGTCTAGTCGCTATTCCCGATCGTGCCAAACAGGTGGCCAAGCTGCCCGATATGCGAGTGGGACGCTATCTTTGGAGTCTGGTGATCAATCACTCGGCACAGCAGAGCCAGCTATATTTTCACCAGCTCTGTCCGCAGCCGCTGGTTGAGGATATTGTGCAGCGCCTAAGTAATGTCGGCGACCAGCTATCGGTCGCAGATTTCCGTCTTGACGAAAATTTTAAACCCAGCCTTTCGACTCAGCATTACAGCCAGTCTATAGACCGTATTAAAAATTATATTGCCAGCGGTGACTGTTATCAGACCAATTTTACCCAGCACTTTTCTGCCGCCTATAAAGGTGATCTATGGTCGGCCTATCTGGCTCTGCGCGAAGCGGCACCATCGCCCTATTCTGCATTTTGGCAATGGCAGGATCAGGCGCTGTTATCGATTTCTCCCGAGCGTTTTTTAAAATGTTCGGTTGGCAATGTAGAGACCAAGCCGATCAAAGGCACATTGCTGCGCGGCAAGACGATCGAAGAGGACCAAGACAATGCAGTTAAGCTTCTCAACAGCGATAAGGATCGCGCTGAAAATCTTATGATTGTCGATTTACTGCGCAATGATCTGAGTAAAAACTGTCAGCCGGGAAGTATTCGTGTTCCCAAACTTTTCGCGCTTGAAAGCTTTCCCAATGTGCATCATTTGGTGAGCACCGTAACCGGCGTTTTAGCTGAGAACAGCAGTGCCATTGATCTACTTAAAGGCTGTTTTCCCGGGGGCTCGATTACCGGAGCACCAAAGAAACGGGCTATGGAAATTATTGAAGAGTTAGAGCCAGTCAAGCGCTCAGTCTACTGTGGCAGTATCGGCTATATCAGTGCTACAGGTCGCATGGACACCAATATAGCCATTCGCACATTAGTCGCTGACGGCGGCACTCTGCACTGCTGGGGCGGTGGCGGCATCGTTGCCGACTCAGAGCCCGACAGCGAATATCAGGAGTCGATCAATAAGATACGGCTGCTGCTAGACACCTTGGAAAACTATGCTTAGGCGGCGTAAGCCCTAGCTACTTCCTGAGCAATAATTTCAATACCCTGCTTTACAGTGCCACCGTGTTGGGCATAGGACACGCGGATGCACTCCTGCTGATGCTGCCAGTCTGAATCCATACCGGGGAAGAAATTATGTCCAGGAACCACGAGTACCCCACGCTCTTTGAGACGCTCGTAAAGGGCCTGACTGGTAATTGGCAACCCCTCAAACCACAGCCATAGAAAGATCGCGCCCTCTGGACTGTGGATCCGATAAGGCAAATCACCCAACTCAGACCGAAACCATTCAACTGCCTGCTGAGCGCGCTGCTTATAAAAGGGTTTGATTAAATTATTACTCAGCGTCAGTATTTCGCCGCTACTAAATAGCTCCCGCGCAATAGTGGGACCGAGGTTTCCGCAGGCCAGAGCAACCACTGTATTGGCATTGCTGTAGGCCTCCACAATCTCCTCTCGGGCCACAATAATACCGGTGCGCACACCGGGCAGGCCCAACTTGGAGAGACTCAATACCAGTACCGTATTGTTATTCCAATGAGGTTTGGCATCATTAAATAAAATACCCGGGAATGGTAAGCCATATGCGCCATCAATGATTAGCGGAATATCTGCGGCTAGGGCTATCTCATCCAAATGCTCAATCTCATCATCGGTAAGTACATTGCCGGTCGGATTAGTGGGTCTTGAAACGCAGAGCGCTGCGGTCTGCTCGGTGACCTTGAGATGCGAAAAGTCGACATGATATTTAAATAAATTGTCGTCCATCAACTCGATTTCAGGGCGCGTTGCCGTGAAGAAATCCTGCGTTAGGCCTATATCACCGTAGCCAATATATTCTGGAGCCAGCGGCAGATGAATGGAGCGACTGCTGCCATCAGGCATATTGCCCGCCAGCATATTGTAGAGAATAAAAAATGCAGACTGGCTGCCATTGGATATGGCGATATTGCGCTCAGATAGATCCCAGCCAAACTCTTTTTTCAGCAAGCCGGCAATCTGCCCACGAAAGACCTTGTCTCCCTGAGGTGATTGATAGATACCCATAAGACTGTGCAGCTGCGCTGGATCCGCCAATACAGATTCCAAGCGCGCTTTAAAAATTGCCTCGGCTTCAGGAATGCGACCGGGATTGCCGCCACCCATAAATATCATATCCGGGTTTTCATTGAGCGCAGTGCCGAGATCATCCATCAACTCAACAATGCCTGTGGTCGCGCAAAACTTAGTGCCAAACTGCGATAGCTTCACAATCTCTTCCTGTAATTATGGTTCCATATACCTAAAGGTAAAATTTACTCTTGGCTGCTCAAGACCAGCTACCTTAGCCAGTCGATGCTGCCAATGCTCCTGCATCCCCGCGCCCATCAATAGTAGTGACCCATGGGGTAAACTAACCGCTAGGCGCTCCTTGGTTTTATTGTGCCGCAACTGAAATACACGCTCGGCACCCAGACTCAGAGAGGCGACCAGTGGCTCTGTGCCGAGTTCCGGCTCATTGTCTGCATGCCAGTCAACACTGTCGCGGCCATGCCGATAATAGTTAACCAGAGCTCGATTGAAGCGATATCCGGTAGCCCGCTCAACCGCTATTCTCTGCTTATCCATCCAATCTGGAAACTCCAGCGCTTGCAGGCGGATACCCGAGTAAGTGTAGCTGGTATTTTGCGCCCCGAACCAATTTTGTAGGCGTGGGATGGGAATGCGCCTACCGACGATATTAATCATATCCTCGCGCCAAGGGGTTTGGCTGATCGCTGTGGCCAATAGAGCATCAGCGCTGGGCCTATCGAGCCAATTGGGCCAGAAGATAATTTCAGACTTGCGTTTATCCGTGAGCTGGACGGGAATAATCTGCTGATCAAATAAATCCATGGCTGAGGGTCCTTTATTCAGTACCGTAAAGTCTCGGCTCGATCTCTAATTCAATACCAAATTTAGCCGCCACTGCATTTTGAATCTCTGCAGCCAACGCCATCAGCTCAGCACCTGTGCCGCCATTATTAACCAGCACCAGCGCCTGATGCTCGTGCACGCTCACGGCGCCTCGACTCAGACCGCGGAAGCCACATTGATCAATAAGCCAGGCCGCAGCAACCTTGTAGCGACCGTCCGCCTGCGGATAATGAGGTGCACGATCGCTCTGCAGCCTTTTAAGCGCGGACTCTGGCAGAATTGGATTTTTAAAAAAACTGCCGACATTGGGCAGCTGGACTGGATCTGGCAGTTTTTGCTGACGGATCCGACATACGGTTTCGCCAATCAGCTCTGGCGTCGGTGTTCGATCCCCCAGCGCCTCAGCCAGGGCTGGATACTCAATACGGGGCTGTGGATGCTGAAACAGGCGCAGGCATACATGGGTAATCAGAAAGCGATCTCGGTAAGCCTGCTTAAAGATGCTGTCGCGATAGCCAAACTCACATTGCTCGCGATCCAGCTCAACCGTTTCACCAGTGCCTATATCGATGGCCTGCAGCGACACAAATAGATCACAGAGCTCTACACCATAGGCACCGATATTTTGAATCGGCGCAGCGCCCATATTGCCGGGTATCAGGGATAAATTTTCAAGGCCATACCAGCCCTGCTGTATACAGTGCTGGACCATTTGATGCCAGTTCTCACCCGCGGCAAACGTTACTTCAACCTGATTGTTTTTAGCCGCCGCGCTGCTAATGCCCCTTAGATTGAGTTGCACTACCAGCCCTTTAATATCGCCGGCCATAACCATATTGCTGCCACCGCCCAGAGGTGTGACCTGCAAGCTATTGGCCTTGGCAAACGCCAGCGCCTGCTGGATTTCTTCGACACTGGTCACCGCACAAAAATACTCAGCACTGGCGGGTAATGCCAAACTATTTAAGTCCTGCAGAGAGGCCTGCGCTTGAATATCGAGGGAACTCAAAGAGACTGGATCTCGGGACTAGCGAGACGAATATGCGCCAATAGACCGGTCGAGGCCTCTTCGACTAAATCCAGCACCATCGCAAAACCATTGTCACCACCGTAATAGGGGTCGGGAACCTCGGTTTGTTCAGACTGCTGCGAGTAATCGAGAAACAACCCTAACTGACCCGCGTAATTGCCCGGACGCATAGCTTGCAGGTTCCTGAGGTTTTCATTGTCCATCGCAATAATATAATCAAACTGATTAAAGTCTTCCGTATCCACCAGTCGAGAGCGTAACTCTGACATATCATAGCCGCGCTCAGAGGCCACTGCGCTGGTGCGCTGATCAGGGGCATGCCCCAGATGCCAATCACCTGTGCCGGCACTATCAACCGTAATCTGCTGCGACAACCCCTCAGAATCCACCATCGATTGAAATACCGCATGGGCGGTTGGAGAGCGACAAATATTGCCCAGACAGACAAACAACACGGAAATTTTATTCATATCGGCCTAAAACCTATCTTTTGAAATTTCTATATTTCACATTAACTTATAAATATAAGCTATTGTTTTAATTGTTATTGATAAAATCTATTATTGCCTGCAGATCTTCTTCCGTATCTATACCTGCAGGCACAGGCTCAATCGCATCAGCGACATGGATTCCGACCCCATGCCACATAAACCTCAGCTGCTCCAATGACTCCGCCTGCTCTAGTGGCGCGACCGGCCAGCTCACAAAGCTATTCAGCTGAGCCACTCGATAGCCATATAGACCAATATGTCGACGGGCCAAATTTAATGGCGGCATTGTCGATTGCTCAGACTGAAAGTGATCTCGCGGCCAGGGCACTGGCGCGCGGCTAAAGTAACATGCCATACCCTGATTATCCGTCACTACCTTTACCGCATTAGGATTGAGAAAATCAGCGACCGCCTCAATCGGCTCACAGAGCGTGGCCACCCCAGCCCGATTATTCTGCGCAAGGTTGTCTGCCACCTGATTGATCACAGATGGCGGTATTAACGGCTCATCTCCCTGCACATTGACGACCATCTGCAGCTCATCTAAACCCAGCTGCTGGGCGACTTCCTGCAGACGATCTGTACCAGAAACATGGTCGGACCGGGTCATGCAGACCTCGGCGCCAAAGGCCTTTGCAGCTTGCTCTATGCGACTGTCATCTGTAGCAATAACCACCCGCGCAGCATTACTTTTCAGCGCCTGTTGCCACACCCGCTGAATCATTGACAGACCAGCAATATCGCGCAGCGGCTTGGCTGGTAACCTAGTAGAGGCATAGCGCGCAGGGATAATTACAATAAAGCTCATAGGTTTTTCTCGGGGTTATTATTAGCATGATATTCATTATCAACGAGCCCTGCGGCCTTTATAAAACTGTCTACAAACTCCGTCGGCACAATCATCTCAACCTCGAGCACCCAAATTCGATCAGTCACCGTATCTGCATATTTTACCGCGTCTTTGGCGGTGATAATAACCGGCTTATCATCATCAAAACTCAGATCGGCAAGTTGTAGCGGCTGATGGTCATCGCAGCCAATTAAATCCACCGCTAAGCCAAGCGTTTCAAGCGTAGCGGCAAAGCGTTCAGGATTGCCGATAGCGGCTACAGCATGCACTGAGGAAGATTCCATCCAGTCACAGGGCGCCACCGTTTTACCGCTAGACAAATGGCGGAATACACTCGGCTGCAAGGCTATATGGTGGCTTTGTATATTGGCGGAGGGCATTGGCAACGCAGCGCCACTGGCTGAGTTATCAGAGCCACCATTAACCAATACAAAGTCCACCTGATTGAGTCTTTGTGCAGATTCACGCAGTGGGCCTGCAGGCAGGCAATAACGATTGCCCAGTCCTCGTGCTGCATCCACTACAGCAATCTCAATATCTCTGTGTAGGCGGTAATGTTGCAGGCCATCATCGCTTAAAATCAGATCGCAATTATCAGTCTCCAACAGCCGCTCAACGGCCGCGACACGATCTGGAGCAACCACCACAGGGCAGCGGCAGGCTTGCGCAATTAACAGCGGCTCATCACCGCATTGGGCTGCACTCAGACCCTCAACAACATCCAGTGGATAACTCTGTGCCCTGCCACCATAGCCTCGACTGACCACGCCAACTCTGTAGCCGCGGGCATTGAGTGCTTTTACCAGAGCGATTATCAATGGCGTTTTACCACTGCCACCCACCGAGATATTGCCAACAATGGCGACCGGGGCAGCGAAGGCACGACCCTGGTACTGAGACTGCAAGTGGCGGCGGCGCAATCCACTAAGCAGACTGAATAACCAGGCAGTGGGCAGCAAGAAAACCAGCCACCAGCTGCTGTTGTACCAGGCTCTAGTTAACCGCTGCTCAGCACTGGGCAAAATCAGCTCGCCTCTGGCTCATCAAACTGATTGTGATAGAGCTGCGAGTAGCGACCGGTGCTGGCCAGTAATTCGGCATGCGAGCCCTGCTCAATAATGCAACCATTTTCCATCACCAGAATGCGGTCCGCCTTTTCTACCGTACTCAGGCGGTGGGCGATCACAAAGGTGGTGCGATCCTTCATCAGATCTTCCAGAGCAGCCTGAATATGGCGCTCTGAATCAGTATCAAGAGCCGAGGTGGCCTCATCTAATATAAGCACCGGGGCATTTTTGAGCACCGCTCGAGCGATGGCAATACGCTGCCGCTGGCCGCCCGAGAGCATGACTCCATCATCACCGATATGGGTGTTGTAGCCCTCGGATAAACCCTCGATAAAATCGTGGGCATGGGCGATAGATGCCGCAGCAACCACTTGATCGGCGCTGCGGTCTGCCAGTTCGCCATAGGCGATATTATTAAAAATGCTGTCGTTAAACAGGGTGACATTCTGGCTAACGATCGCGATATGCCGACGTAGATTGGCCAGTGAAAAATCATTAACGTCAACGCCATCAAGTAAAATACTGCCCTCCGCATGACTGTAAAATCGCGGGATTAGGCTTACCAGAGAGGTTTTACCACTGCCGGACGATCCCACTAGTGCAATGGTCTCACCCGGATTAACATTAAAGTTAATATCTTTAAGGACTGGTCTATCGGCGCTGCCATAGCTAAAGTTGATATCTTTAAACTCAAATTTGCCGGTGACAGAATCCCGCTCAACGGCTCCAGCATCCAGCTCTTCTTCAGCGTCGAGAATCTCGAAAATAGACTCAGCGGCAGCAATGCCCTTCTGCACATCACTGTTGACTTCAGTGAGCTGCCGGATGGGCTTGATCAGCATCCCAGAGGCGACCAGAAAGGTGATAAAACTGCCCGTGGTCATGGTTTCTAGAATCGCAGGATTAAGCATAAAACCGGTAATGGCGCCGAAGGCCAGAGACACAATCAGCATAACCATTGGGTTGCTAATGCCCTCCGTGAGGGACATTTTCATATTTTGGCGACGATTGCTGTGACTGGCGCTATTAATACGTGCGCGCTCGGCGTCCAAGCCACCAAACATGCGCACCTCTTGATAGCCACTGACAGCCTCCTGAGTCACATGAGTGACATCGCCCATCGCCGATTGAATGCGCTTGCTGATCAATCTAAATCGCTTGCTGACAATACTCACCAAAATGGCAATGAAGGGCATTACTGCAATAAAAAACAAGGTGAGTTTCCAGTTTACATAGAACAGATAGCTCATCAGGCCGATAACCAAACTGCCCTGCTGCAGCAATGTTTTAACTGCCTTAGTCCCCGCTTGGGTCACCTGCTGCACATTAAAGGTCACTACCGACACCAGATGCCCAGACATAGATTGATCAAAAAAGCGGAAGGGTAACAGCAAATATTTTTCAAAAATATCCAGACGCAGTGCATGCACTAGATAGTTGGAGACATAGGCGAGACCGTAGCTCCCGATCAAGTAGCCAAGGCCACGAATCACACTTACCACAACCAGAAATAATGGAATCACCAACCAGCGGTATTCGGTCAGTGCATCGCCAAACAGTGCGTTGGCAAAATACGTGGTGATACCTGTGCTGGGCAGGCTATCCTGCGTCGTTGACCCAGTCAGCGTTGCCACTGTATCTGTGATATAGCCGAGCAGATCGACAAAAGCCACTTCGGCAGCAGAGTGCATCACCAGACCAAAAATAGCGACTGAAAAGGCAGCCCAATAGCGAGCGACATAGCTAAGTAATCGGGCGTAGGTTTTTGCTCCGCTCGACGCAGAATCCTGGGACATAATTTATTGCTCTTGTGTCTGCTGTGTGGCGATATTTAATTTGCTAAAACCCAACTGCCCGGCCGCGTCCATTGCGATCACAACAGCCTGATGAGTCGCCTCGGCATCAGCCGTGATAATAAGTGGCATCTCTATATTGCCCCCAGAGGCATCCCTTAAAGCCGCCATAATGGTCTTCATCTCTCGATTTATCAAATTTTGTCCATTAACGGCGTAGTTACCCTCCGCATTAACCAATAATTCAACGGTTTGCGGCACGTTCTCGACTGGCGCACCGCTGGCTTCAGGTAGACTGATCAGCAGCCGCGTCTCTTTAGTAAATGTGGTGGTCACCATAAAGAAAATCAATAGCAAAAACACCACATCAATCAGCGGGGTTAGATTAATGCCATTATCGAGCACTGCCTTGCGTCGAAACTTCACCCCATCAACCCTGTTTGAACAGATCGCTGTGCATGGCGTCAACCAGCTTAGTGGCCTGACCCTCTAACTGCACAACCAGCGACTCGACATGACGCTCAAAATAGCGATGTAAGACCATCGCGGGAATCGCCACCGTGAGACCAGCTGCAGTGGTAATCAATGCCTGAGAGATACCCCCAGCCAGCTGAGCGGCATTGCCTGTACCAAACAGCATAATATCGGCAAACACCTGAATCATACCCAGCACAGTCCCCAGTAAGCCCAGCAGTGGAGTGGCATTGGCGATAGTGCCCAGGGTAGCGAGGAAACGTTCGAGCTGGTGAATAACCTGTCCGGCAGATTCTTCAATGCTGTCTTTCATCACATCGCGACCATGGCCTGAGTTACTGATCCCTGCGGCGAGAATATAGCCGAGCGGTGAGGCATCTCGCAGCGCCTTGAGCCGCTCACCGTTTAGCTCTTTGTTGCGCAGTTGCTGCCACACCTGAGCCAGCTGGCCCGCGGGTACAATTCGCTCAGTTTTAAGGGTGATAAATCGCTCAATAGAAATCGCTACAACAATAATTGAGCAGAGCAGAATCGGCCACATCAACCAGCCGCCAGAAACAAAAATTTGATACACAGTGAAGCCCAATTAATCCGTTAAAATCTCGGCAACTCTACCACAAAGCCCAACAATGCTGTAACCGCAAATAGCCGCCTCAACGCCACCAGCGATCAGGAATAAGACTCCTTGTAGACTCTACGACTAGCTCGGCGCGCTGATTCCATACAAAGCTGACCGCACCCTGCTCCGATGTCCGCCACAGCTAACTGCCCACCGAATGGTAGCGTTTAACCACAGCGCTGTGGGGGTGACCAAATTGATGTCGATATCCGCAGGAAAAAACCACATGGGCTGGCCGTATTCGCGCGACAAATTCACTAGTAGATGATGTTTTACTGCCATGATGGGGAGCGACCAGCACAGTGATAGGCGCAGCGGCAATCTGTAGCTGCTGCTCAACTGGCTGTTCAATATCTCCCGGCAAGAGAATGGTCTGGTTGCGCCAGGTAATCAGAAGTACACAGGAGCTGTTATTGCCCTCAACGGCACCCGCAGGGCCCGGGGATAATATCTTAAAAGTAATGCGATCAGCTCCCTGCCCCCAATGCCATGTCTGACCAGCAAGGCAATACTTAGCGCCTGATATGCTGACGCCCGGCCCGACCAGCAGTTCATCAACCTGCACCGAGTTGAGTAGCGATTCAACACCACCTAAATGGTCACCGTCTTCATGGCTAACGATTAAATGATCGATTCGATTGCGGCCACGACGCCATAGATAGGGAGCAATGATGCCGCTGCCAGCGCTAAAGCGCTCACCGAAAACCGGGCCGGCGTCATACAACAAAGTTTTATCGGCGGATTCGAGCACCACCGCCAGCCCCTGACCAACATCTAGAATACTCAGTCGCAGAGGCATCTGAGGCTTGACGGCGAGCAGCACCATCACCAGCGGTACTAAACTGAGCCAGCGCCCCGGGGTTGCTGTTGGCAATAACAGACCCATAACAGCGAGCAGCGCGGCAGCCATACCCCAGCCATCAAATGCTATAGGCGCATGCATAAAACCCACTGTTGGCGGCAACCAATCGAGAATCGCCCACAGTGCCAATATCGAATAATCTGCCAGCTGCCATAGCAATATCGCCGCGCCTGGCCAGGGCATATGCATTGCGACTCCCAATAATGACAGCGGAATAGTAACAAAGGATATCCAGGGCACAGCCATAATATTGATGGCTGGCGCCAACCAGGAGGCCCGGCCAATAAAAAATAACAGTGGAATCATCATAGCGACCAGCAGCGCCAACTGAGCGGAGCAGATGCGTCGCAGAGAAAGATCAATGGCTGCAGATAACCAGGGCGTAAACCACCACAGCAGCAAAGCCACCGCCACAAATGACAGCCAAAAACCGGCACTCAGTACTGCCAGCGGCTGAGCAA
>JAQWUP010000062.1 GCA_029242085.1 Porticoccaceae bacterium | reverse complement strand
CGATTCGACCACCAGTATCAACAACTTTTTTCTTGCCTGTGTTGAACGGATGACATGCAGAGCAAACATCTAAATAGATGCCTTCAGCGCGTGTTGAACCGACTTTGATAACGTTACCGCAGCTGCAAGTAGCTTCTAGTTCGTTATATTTTGGGTGAATCTCATTTTTCATCATAAACTCCAATTCGCGAGCCGCCACCCCATCGTTGAACTGTTACACTACCCATCAAATGCTAACAACAAGTAATTCAGTCCACGCAAGGCACGGTAAGCCATTTCCAAAGAGCGCGGATTCTAGCAGAAATTAACTGGGTTACAAAAGGAAATCTCATATTTTTATGGCTGATTTGACGCCTTTAATTCTTCGCGTTGCAGTGCCGTCACCGCTGCGTCGACTTTTCGACTATCTGGTGCCCCTGGAGATAGCCGAAAATGCCCCGCAGGCAGCCCTACAGCCAGGCTGCCGCGTCAAGGTTACCTTTGGGCGTCGCGAGGTGACAGGGTTAATAATCGAACGCGCTGAGCAGAGTGAATTCGAGCTGGCCAAGCTCAAGCCGATCAGCGCAATAATTGATTCACAGCCATTATTGCCAACCTCTTTATTTAAGCTATTTATCTGGGCGGCCAGATATTACCAGCACCCAATTGGCGACGCGCTATTTAGCACCTTGCCGACCCTGTTGCGCAAAGGTGAACTACCACCGCCACAGGGGCAGCGCTGTTGGCAACTGAGCAGCCTGGGCAAAGAGCTGGGGCCAGACTCCCTCAAGCAGGCGCGCAAACAGCGCGCACTCATAGACCTGCTGCGAGCAGAGGGCCCTGTTAGCGATGAGCGTATAGTTGAATCCTTCTCAAGGGCGATTCTCAGGCAGCTGGAACAAAAATCACTGATAGAGCCAACGGTGCGGGATATTCCCAAACTCCCACTGGAGACTATGCTCAAACAGGACAGTCTTCCACTGTATCGATCGCAGCAGCAAGCTCTGGACGCCATTGATCACCACAGCTTTAACTGCTCGCTACTTGACGGTATCACCGGCAGTGGTAAAACCGAGGTCTACCTGCAATCTATCGAAAAAGTACTGCGCTATGAGCGCCAGGCACTGGTTCTTATTCCCGAGATAAGCCTGACGCCGCAGACTGAGAAACGCTTTCGCGATCGCTTTAACGTACCCATAGTGACGCTGCACTCCGGTCTCAGCGACAAACAGCGTTTACAGGCTTGGATGCTGGCCCGTGCCGGCACCGCCAAAATCATTCTGGGAACTCGCTCGGCCATCTTTACGCCGCTGCAAGATCCGGGACTGATTATTCTCGACGAGGAGCACGATCAGTCTTACAAACAGCAGGAGGGCTTTCGATATTCGGCTCGAGATCTGGCAGTTATTCGTGCCCAGCAAGAAAATATCCCCATCATTCTGGGCTCGGCGACACCCTCTCTGGAGTCATTAAATAATTGTCAGGCCGGTCGCTACCAGCATCTGGTACTCAGCACCCGCGCAGGCAATGCAGTGCAACCAGACTGGAAAATTATTGATCTAAAGGGCGAGCGCACAGACTCAGGGATTGCCGCCACAACATTGGCAGCCATCGGCGAGACCCTTAACAATAATCAGCAGGTGCTAGTATTTCTTAATCGCCGTGGCTTTGCTCCAGCCATGCTCTGTCATCAATGCGGTTGGACAGCCGAATGTCAGAGCTGTGATTCAAGGCTTACCGTACACCGTGCTCGTGGGCGACTTATTTGCCACCACTGCGACTACCAA
Organism: Porticoccaceae bacterium; assembly: GCA_029242085.1. Taxonomy (GTDB): domain Bacteria; phylum Pseudomonadota; class Gammaproteobacteria; order Pseudomonadales; family Porticoccaceae; genus HTCC2207. The sequence continues at coordinate 38,955 of JAQWUP010000062.1, read as the reverse complement.
GAGCCTATTCCCCAGCAGTGCCCCAGCTGCCACAGCCATCAACTGGTTGCCGCTGGAGAGGGCACCGAACGCAGCGAAGCCACTCTGCAGCGCTGCTTCCCCGAGACAAAGGTATTGCGTGTCGATAGAGATAGCACGCGTAAAAAAGGGGCGATGCAAGAGGTGTTTGACACCGCGGATAGTGGTCAACCCTGCATTTTAATTGGTACCCAGATGTTGGCCAAAGGGCATCATTTTGAGAACGTCACTCTGGTCGCCGTGCTGGATGCCGACAGTGGTTTATTTAGCCCTGACTTTCGCAGCCATGAACGTATGGGTCAACTGCTCACTCAAGTGGCCGGTCGCAGTGGCCGCGGCGATGTGCCTGGTCGAGTCTTTGTGCAGACCCATCAGCCCGACCATCCATTACTCGAACTGCTGATAACCCGCGGCTATGCGCATTTTGCCGAACAGCTAATGCCCCAGCGACAGCTTACCCAGCTACCACCCTTTCGGCATATGGCAGTTATTCGTGCAGAGTCAAATCGTGCCGACCAAGCTGAGGCCTTTTTACATCTCGCCCGCAAGATTGCTCAGAGCCTTGTGTCTGCAACGCCAGAGTTCGGCTATTTGGGGCCCCTGCCAGCCAATATGGAAAAACGTGCGGGACGCTTTAGGTATCTGCTGCAGATCGAATCCGATCAGCGCGCCACTCTGCAACCGCTGCTGTCTGCTGTGGCCCTTGAGCTTGAAAATCACAGAGACTCGAGGCGCGTGCGCTGGTCGATTGATGTAGATCCACAGGAGCTTTGAAGTCGAGCCGTGAAATAAACAAACAAAACCTTTAGCTGGCTGATTCATTGGCCTACAATTCGGGTTCTGATCAGGACTATGTTTTATGGCGCAAGACTACCCAAAGAAATCCGCAACCCGCTATCCCAAGCAAAAAGCTGCCGAGCCGAAATCATCTCGACCTGCATTTGTATCCGGCTTGATTATTGGCGCGCTGTGTATGTACTTTATACCTATTCTGCTTGAGTCTAATCCCGCTGATTCCAAGACCTCAGTTAAGTCTGCTGAAGACTCCAAGTTATCGGCTCTTAAATTCGATTTTTACACCTTGCTAAAAGATTCAGAGATTATCGTTCCCGATAGTGGTCAGTTTGAGGACAATAAAACTCAGGTGGAAGAAAAGTACTCTTACGTACTTCAGGCGGGCTCGTTTAGAAACCCAAGGGATGCCGAGAATCTCAAAGTACAGTTACTGCTGCTTAACCTGTCTGCTGAAATCGAAACCTTTAGCTTGGACACAGGAACTGTGCATCGGATTCTGGTCGGCCCATTTGCCAACACCTCAAAAATGGCATCGGCGCGCGCCAAACTGGCCGAGAATAAAATCAATAGCCTGGTGCTAAAAAGAAAGCTCTAATTATTAGAGATAGGCATCATATTCCATTAGCGTCACGCGGCTATCAAACTCCTGCTTTTCTTGGCGCTTGCAGAGTGAAAATGTCCTCTGTAGCTCAGTGCCAAGATAGTCACGAATAAAATCTGACTGCTCAAAAACTGTCAGGGCGTCCTGCCAAAAATGTGGCAGCACTGCTTCAACATGACCCGCATCACCAGTAACAGCGTCCGGCGCAGCGATCTTCTGCTCAATCCCATACAGCGCTCCAGCCAACATCGCAGCCACTGTTAGATACAGATTGGCATCAGCTCCAGCAATTCGGTGTTCAATTCTTATGGCGCGGTGATCACCGCCGGGAATACGAAGCGCAGTGGTACGGTTTTCATAGCCCCAGTTTGGCGCCAGTGGCGCATAACAGCCGGGCACCATACGTCGGTAGGAATTAATATTAGGCGCAAAAATGGCCATGCTGTCGGCCATGGTTGCCAGACAGCCCGCCACCGCATGACCTAATAGTGGTGAGCCCGCAGCAGTGCCATTATCAAATACATTGTCGCCATTATCGTTGAGTAAACTAAAATGAATATGCATGCCATTGCCCACTTGCTCGGCAAAGGGTTTGGCCATAAATGAGGCGGCTTTGTTATGGCTGCGCGCAACATTGCGAATGGCTCGCTTGAGCATACTACCCTGATCGCAGGCGCGCATGGCACTGTCCTGATGATAGAGATTGATCTCATACTGCGACGGACCAAATTCACTGATCAATGTATCGACAGGCAGATTTTGAATTTTTGCGGCCTCAGAAATAGCGTCCATTAAGGGTGCCGTCTCACGCATAGCATCCATGCCGTAGGTTTGACCACCCAGCGCAGGGCTGCCATCCAGTGCGCGCTGACTATGCTGGGGCAGACCCAGTTTATCGCGATCCAATTCAAATAGATGAAATTCCATTTCACTGGCCACGACGGGTCGTAATCCCAGCTTTGCATAGCGGTCTAACACAGCTTGCAGCACTACCCTTGGGTCACCCGCATAGGGTTTGTCTCCACCAAAGCTGCCCATTGACACAATCACCTGAGCAGTGGGTTTGTCCGCCCAAGGCACTCGCACCAGAGTTTCGGGATGTGCCGTGCAAACACCATCAGCATCGCCAGTCTCCTGCACCAACTCATCGAGGTCGCGACCCCAGGCATCGAGAGAACAGGTATTTTGTGGCATCTTATAGCCACCTTCAAAAACCTTTGCTATCTGCTCACGGGGTAACCACTTGCCGCGGTGAATACCATTGAGGTCATGCAGGATTATTTCGAATATTTCAATATCCGGGTTATCTTGTAAAAATTGATCCAGTGTTTGATCTTGCACCATTGGCTAGCTTCTCTCGGTAATCTCAGTTCATCGTATCTAATTACAAACAGTAACAAAAATCAGCGAAAAATTTAGCTACCCCTCGAGGGTATCAGTGGCCCCTAGTCTATTAAGAGATCGCCGAGTGCATCTTTAAGCGGCTGCAAATCTTTTTCAAAATGTTGCCAATAGGCTACGGCAGACTTATAAATTGGCTGGCGCACCTGCTCTGAACTGGCTGTGTTTACCGCCCGTTCGGTCTCATGGAAGCGCAGACACTGACCCTCCATTGGCAGACCGCAGTAAGCCAATAATTCCGCTACATTTTGCTCGAGATTATCTACCACCTGCTCATAGTTAACCGCGTGGATCTTGCCTGGAAATACCGCCTGCCAATGTTTCATCAACCGAATATAGTCGCGATAATAACGACCCAGATCCTCTAAATCATAGGTGAAATACTGCCCTTCAGCCCACAGCTGTTTAAAGCAGCCAAAGCAGTTATCCATCGGATGACGAACGGTATTAATAATTTTTGCATTGGGCATCGCTAATAAAATCAGCCCCACATAGAGAAAATTATTGGGCAGCTTGTCGATAAAAAATGGCGCCTCAGTCTGTCGGTGACGCTGTGCCTGACGCATAAACTGCTCGCCCATTTGCAGCCAGTCCTGCTGCTTTAATTCACTCAGACCCAGCGGATAGGGCTGGCTGGCCATTGCATTTGGCGGTCTGTTGATACGCTGGGCGAGCCAGGGAATATAGGGCAGCTCTCTGGTGCCTTCGACCTGAGAGTGAGAGGCGAGGATCTGTTCCTGCAAAGTCGATCCGGAGCGCGGCAGGCCAAGAATGAAGATAGCCGCATCATCCTCTATGCCCGCAGCCTTATTTTTCTCTACAAAGTCCGCATTAAAAAGCTGGATAATATCATCGACCTGACGGGTAAACTTATCGGCATTCCAGTCGACTAGTTTTTTCTTGACTAGATTTCCTGCCGCATAGGCAGCAAAGGCGCTATGCCAGTCTTTCCGATGTTCATAGGCTTTGCCCAGCGCATAGTTAAAATGAACAGTTTGCTGATCGGAAAGCGCGCCCGCTTCTAGCACAGCGCGCATTTTTTTAACCTCATCATCACTGAATCTATAGGTTTTTAAATTCGATAATGACCATGCCGCCTCGCCATATTTGGGGTCTAGATTCATACATCGTTGATAGGTATCTATAGCCTCCTGCTGCTGACCAAAAGTTTTTAATACCGTGGCTTTTTGTGACAGCCCCGGCACATAGTCAGGGCTCTGCCGCAGCACCAAATCGTACTGCTCCAGCGCATCGGGAAAACGGTTATCTTTACTGAAAATACTGCCTAACAACATGCGCCCTTCGGTTTTATCTGGGTCAATACGCAGTGCCTGCTGTGCGGCCTCCTCTGCCTCTGCAACCTGATCTTGACGCGACAGGGCTGTGGCTAATTTAAGCCACCATTTTGGCCGTTCTGGCATTTTTCGGGTTAATGATCGCGCCAATTCTTCGGCCCAGCGGGCGCGGCCACTTTCCAGAGCCCGTTCGATTAAAAACTCTTTAGCCCCGACATTGTCCGGATCGTCTTTAAGAACCTCGCGGCACTGACGTTCAGCCTCAGCAATATCACCTGCCACTGCCAGACGATAGGCCTGATGGACCTTTTCTTTAAGTGCGGCACGCTGCTGATTAATGCTATCCAGAGCCTTAGACTGGTCAACCTTACCTAGCTGCTTAAGAACCAACGCCAACAGGTTACTGGGACCTTTTAATTTATCGTCAAGCGTCAGAGCTTGACGCAGAGAGGCTTCAGCGGCCTCATAGTCTTTAAGTGCGTACTGGGCCTTGCCGAGGTCAGCCCAGGCATGAGCAAAATCAGCCGCTATAGCAATGACGGCTTTGAAGCCTTGCTCCGCTTTAGATATATCGCCTCGACGTTCCCACACCTGAGCGCGCAATCGCAAGGCATTAACATCGCGGGCGTTAATAGCCAGCAAGCGATCACAGGCCTGTTCACAAGAATCTAAATTACCTTCTCGCAGTGCCGTGAGTGCCTGAAAAAATTGCTCTTTGGGATCCATAATATTGGCCAGTATCTTTTTTGTAGTGTACAAAAAAAGAGCCGGCTATCGAAATAAAAACCGGCTCTTTTAGTGACTTCTCAATACTACGTCTTAGTACATATTAGTGCATATTAACTTAGAACTTAAAGCCAACATCTAAACCCATACGGCGGGGTTCTGAGAATCCAAAGTAATGAGGCGCAATATTAGAATCGGCACCTGCAACACCTTTGTAGTGGAATTCATCAGTAATGTTATTAACCCACAGGGTGACGGACCAATCTTCCGCACTATCATAGCCAATACGCAGATTACTAGTTGTAAAGCCATCGGCCATCAGTGGGTTTAGATCGAACTGACCAAAGCCAACACCCTCGTCCTGATGGAACGTCTCCCAGGTAACTGCTATATCACCGTTCTCCATGGGTACAGTATAGGTCGCTACCATGGCAGCACTAAACTCAACTGTGCCTGGAATCTGGGCACCCAGACAATCGGCGGGCTCACAGAAGCCTGCGGCAGGCTTGGTCAACTCAGTGTCAGCCCAGGACAGCCCCAGATAAATATCGAGGTTGTCGCTCGGCAATAAGCGCATATCTAGCTCGACACCATTACCCTCAGCATCACCCACATTGGCCACACTATAACGAGAACCAACATAGTAACCAGACTGCATGCCATCGAATTGGTATTGATAAATGCTGGCATTAAGCTGCATCTGACCATCCCAAAACTGACCCTTTAAGCCCAGTTCAATATTGGTCACCTCTTCTTTTGCGAAGCCCTCTGGCGAACCGCCCAAAGCAACAGCATCTTCACCATCGAGACTATCAACATCAACAGCGTCCGGGAACAGTACAAAGAAGGTGTTAAAGCCGCCAGCCTTGTAGCCCGTTGAATAGTTGACATAGGTCGAGACCTCATCAGACAGCTGGTAACTTACAGCTGTACGTACTGATGTGTTGCTCCAGCTGTCGCTGCCACGTAAAAAGTCAGAGGAGAAGAATGGGAATGAATAGAAGAAATAGTTGCGATCTTCGCCACCAAACTTCTGCCCAAAATCACGATTATCTTCGGTGTAACGAGCACCGACACTGAGATCAAGCTTTTCCGAAACATGGAAAGTGGCGTCGCCATAGACACCCCAGCCATCATATTCTGCGTCGATATCAACACTGTCGTTACGCGTGCCTACACCTGGGTCTGTGTAAGAAGCATCGCCATAGTTATAGTAGTAATAAGAACTACAGTCGGTTACTTCCCCTTCCACATAGTCGGGGTCGGCGTCGTAATCAACGCTATAGGCAACCGCCAGTGACTGGCACATAACATCTTCGTCATAGGTCTGGTTAAAGCGTGTTTTAATTTCTTCTTGGTACATCGAAGCACCCACAAACCAGCTGACCGCATCTGTGTCTCTATTTATACGGAATTCTTGGCTAAAATACTCTTGCTCTTGAATCTGGTTATAGTTGAAAATAAAACGGTCTTCACCGTCAAAGTCTTCCTTGTAGTAGTAGTTGTGACCACGTATGCCGGTGATTGAGGTCAGGCTGTAATCGTTACCCAGATCTACCTCAACATTGAGTGTTGCACCCCAGACTTCACCTTCATCAATAAGGTCGTCACTATTTACATCGGAACTAATCTCATTACGTGCCGCATCTGTGCTGTAAAAAGAGATACCAGTCTCATCTGGATCAAATACCTGATAGAGGGTTGGCGGGCCTTGACGATCTTCGTATTCAAGCATCAATGTGCCAGACACCATGTCACTCTCATAGGCCAGCGTATAGCGCGCTGCCGTATTTTCAATGGCACCCGCCATCTTGCCATCATTGATATTTTTGACCCAGCCATCTTTTTGCTGATGGTAGATCGCCATGCGGCTGCTTAAATTATCATTGATCGGCATATTCATTACGCCGGTGAATTCGGCATAACCATCTTCACCGAGACCCAGATCAATAGAGCGTGACTGTTCATCGGTCGGCTTGGCTGTAGTTACAGCAATTGCGCCTGCAGATGCATTGCGACCAAACAATGTACCCTGAGGGCCTTTAACTACTTCAACCATTTCTAGATCAAAGAAACTCGCCAGGGCGCCACCGGTGCGGCCAAGATAAATGCCGTCTTGATAGACTCCAATTGAAGGTTCGGCACCTACACCAAAATCATTGGTGCTAATACCGCGAACATTCATTGAATCAAGAAATGAATCGTCTGTGTCACCAGAGACACCTGGTGTTAACAGCGCAACTGCTTTGGCATCAGATATCTGTGCCTTTTCCATAAAGCTGCCAGTAAAGGCAGAAACGGTGATTGGAACATCCTGCAATGACTGCTCACGCTTTTGCGTGGTAACAATGATTTCTTCTATCTGTGCTGCACTGAGCTGGCCCGCAGCTACAGTCGCTGCCGCTACTGCTGCAGACAGCAATGTTTTACGTACTATTTGAGTTGACTTCATAAATCCCCCGAGAACTTAGTTACATGGCATTGGTGCCACTATTTAAACTGTTACCTGTTTTCTACAATAGCTCCCTTCACCGCGATTCTAGTCGCAGAAAAGCCTTTTACCTAGTGTTGAGCACTACTTTTTTTCTTATTTGCTGTTTAAGTTGTTGCCTAAGAGCGATCGCTACCTTGCAGCCAAGTCGTCTTACGCAGCAACCCATTTGGGTACATGTGCCTTTTAACCTTTTATGATGTGATACTCGCCTCTTAGCTCTTATTCAAAAATAACCCTAATGGGGTGGAGCTTTCACAGTTCAATATCAATCGTAGAATGATTTCCGGGGCCCATTATGACCAGTACAAGAACCACTGAGCAGTGGCAGGCATTGGATACACAGCGTCATCTGCATCCATTCACCGACTTTAATAACTATGCCAAGAAGCCCGGTCGAATTATTAGCCGTGCCGAGCATATCTATATCTATGATACTGATGGCACAGAGTTTCTCGATGCTATGTCAGGGCTCTGGTGCTGCAGCCTAGGTTACAGCCAGCCGGAAATAGCCGCGGCGGTTAATGCACAGTTCCAGCAATTGCCCTACTACAATAATTTCTTCCAGTGCAGTAATGAGCCCGCAGTGGAGCTAGCGGATCGTCTGGTCAAAATGGCCCCAGAACAGTTTACCCATGTATTTTTTACCAACTCTGGCTCTGAAGCTAACGATACCAATATACGTTTAATCCGCCGCTACTGGGATCTTAAAAATCAGCCAGACAAGCGCATTATTTTGGCTCGCACCAACGCCTACCATGGCAGTACCATCGCCGCGGCCAGCCTTGGTGGTTTTAGTTCAGTGCACAACCAGTTTGAAACACTGCCCTATGTTCAGCATATTGCCGACCCCAACTGGTATAACAATGGCGGTGAAATGACTGCCGACGAGTTTGGCATTGCCGCAGCTCGGGAATTGGAAAAACGCATTGATGAGCTGGGCGAAGAAAATGTCGCCGCGTTTATAGCCGAACCTATTCAGGGTGCTGGCGGCGTCATTGTGCCACCCGATAGCTACTGGCCTGAAGTGAGCCGTATTCTTAAAGAGCGCGATATTCTGTTTGTCAGCGACGAAGTAATCTGCGGCTTTGCCCGCACCGGCAACATGTTTGGCTGCGAGACCTACGCCACCGAACCCGACCTGATGACCTTTGCCAAAGCCGTGACCAATGGATTCCAGCCACTGGGTGGCGTTATGGTCAGTGATAAGGTCGCCAGCGTTATTACCAGCAGCGGCGGTGAATTTGGCCATGGCTTTACCTATTCTGGCCATCCTATTGCCTGTGCCGCGGCACTGGCCACTCTGGATATAATAGAGCGTGAAAATATTGTTGAGCGAGTGGCTAACAATGTTGGACCCTACTTGCAAAAGCGCTGGGCAGAACTTAACGATCACCCAATTGTTGGTCATACTCGCGGTGTAGGTATGATTGGTTCAATAGAACTGGTGCGCAATAAAGCCAGCAAAGAGCGCCTTGAGCCCGAGCAGAATGCCGGTGGAGTCTGTCGTGAATTCTGTATCGAAAATGGCTTAGTTATGCGCGCTGTTGGCGATTCGATGATTATTTCGCCACAGCTGATTATGAGCCACCAAGAAATTGATACTATGATTGAACGAGCGACCAAGGCTCTGGATCAAACTGCTCAACATTACTCAGTGTAGGCGCAACTTTTACAATAGGACTCTGTGATGGCTATGGATTGGGGGAAATTTAACTGGCAGGACGCCTTTAATCTCGACGATCAGCTCAGTGATGAAGAACGTATGGTGCGCGACACAGCGGCAGCCTATGCCGAAGAGAAACTCACACCTCGGGTGCGTGACGCTTTTCGCAATGAGCAGACTGATCGTGCAATCTTTAATGAAATGGGCGAACTGGGTTTACTGGGGGCAACCATAGAGGGCTATGGCTGTTCAGGGGTTGGCTATGTCAGCTACGGCCTTATCGCCCGAGAAATTGAGCGAGTCGATTCAGGTTACCGCTCGATGATGAGTGTGCAATCAAGTCTAGTCATATATCCCATCTCTACCTATGGCACTGAGGCACAGCGCGAAAAATATATCCCCAAACTGGCCACTGGCGAATGGGTGGGCTGTTTTGGACTGACTGAGCCCGACGCGGGTTCAGATCCGGGCGGCATGAAAACCCGGGCCAAAACTGTCGACGGCGGCTACCTGCTGTCGGGTAGCAAAATGTGGATTAGTAACTCACCCATCGCTGATGTGTTTGTGGTCTGGGCAAAAACTGACGATGGCATTATTCGCGGTTTTATTCTCGATAAAGGCATGCCGGGACTGTCGGCGCCCAAAATCGAGGGAAAACTCGCACTGCGCGCCTCGATCACTGGCGAGATTGTCATGGACGAAGTATTTGTCCCAGAAGAGCAACTCATGCCCAATGTACAGGGTTTGAAAGGCCCCTTTGGCTGTCTAAATGCAGCGCGCTATGGCATTAGCTGGGGCGTATTGGGCGCCGCCGAAAGCTGTTGGTTGGCGGCCCGCCAATACTGTATGGACCGAGTTCAGTTCAATCGCCCACTGGCCGCCAATCAGCTTATTCAAATGAAGCTGGCCAATATGCAAACCGATATCAGTCTTGGCTTACAGGGTTCACTGCGTGCCGGCAGACTCAAAGAGCAGGGCAATCTGGCACCGGAATTAATCTCGCTATTAAAACGCAATAACTGCAGCAAGGCATTGGATATTGCCCGTATGGCGCGAGATATGCACGGTGGCAATGGCATCTCCGATGAATATCCGGTGATGCGCCATATGCTTAATCTCGAGGTCGTCAACACCTATGAGGGCACAGCAGATGTTCATGCCTTAATTTTGGGGCGTGCACAAACCGGCATTCCGGCCTTCGGGTAAACAGTATGTCGGGACCATTGGCAGGCTACAAAGTGCTGGATATGAGCCGCATTTTAGCGGGCCCCTGGGCCGGCCAGCTGCTGGCCGATATGGGCGCCGAAGTGATCAAAATTGAACGCCCGCTGGTCGGCGATGACACCCGTCACTGGGGGCCTCCCTATCTCAGGGACAAATCTGGGAATAGCACAGAGGATGCCGCCTATTATTTCTGCGCCAATCGCGGCAAGAAATCAGTCACCGTCGATATTACCCAATCCGAGGGACAGCATATTATTCGGCAGCTGGCTGCTCAGGCCGATGTGTTGATTGAAAATTATAAGGTCGGCGGTCTGAAAAAATACGGGCTCGACTATCAATCTCTAAGTACCCTTAATCCCCGCTTAGTGTACTGCTCTATTACTGGCTTTGGCCAAACTGGTCCCTATGCAGATCGCCCCGGTTATGATTTTTTAATTCAGGGTATGGGCGGTCTAATGAGTATCACCGGCGAACCTACAGATGGTCAGGGCAATGGTGGCCCGGTCAGAGCTGGAGTAGCGGTCACCGATTTATTTAGCGGTATGTATGCGGCCAATGCCATTCAAGGCGCGCTGCTCGAACGGCACAGATCCAATTTAGGGCAGCACATTGATATCGCACTCTTAGATGTTCAGACCGCCGTGCTGGCTAATCAGGCGAGTAACTATTTAGTAGGTGGTGAGGTGCCGGGCAGAATTGGCAATTCACACCCCAATATCGTGCCCTATCAGGCCTTTGCCACCCAAGACGGGCACCTAATTCTTGCGGTGGGCAATGATGCCCAGTTTCAGCGCCTTTGCGATGTTATTGATCAACCGCAGCTCGCCCTGGATAGTCGCTATGCCAACAATCGGACGCGGGTGGAAAATCGAGAGACGCTCTGTCAACAGATCGCTGAGCAACTGAAAAAGAATAGTACCGACGTCTGGCTGCAACGCTTTGCAAATAACAGTATCCCCTGCGGACCAATAAATAGCATTGATCAGGTTTTTAACAACCCACAGATAGTGGCGCGCGAGATGCTCATTTCAATCGCAGATAAGCGCGCCGGAGAAATTCCCGGGGTAGCCAACCCAATCAAATACAGCCGCTCAACCATTGACTATGCCGTGCCACCACCTGAACTAGGCAGCAGCACGGAGTCAATCCTGGGGGAATACTTGGAATACTCAGCGCTGCAAATAACCGCGCTGCGCAATAAATCGATAATCTGAGTTCTAGTCCACCATGTGCATGGTGGGTGTTGGGAAGCCATTAAAATCGCAGGCACAGGTCGTGCAGTAAGCACCGAGATTGGGCATAAAAATAATATCATCTGCCTCTGTATTAATCGGCAATCTGTGCTTGCCCAGCACATCAATTGAATCACAGGTAGGACCCGCCATAGTCCAGACACCAGCCTCACCGGTACGCTGACTAACCAGTGTTGCCGGGAAATTTTGCGACAGCTCCATCAGGCCACCATAGACCCCCGTGTCCAAATAGACCCAGCGGGCGCTGTCGCGAGTAGCAATACCCACCACCTGAGAGATCAGGCAACCAGCGGAGCCGACCAGATAACGGCCGGGCTCAGCCATTATCTGAATAGACTTGGGTAGCAAGTCCAACTCTGGGTTAATCACCGCCGCAATATCCTCAATGCTAGGCTCCTGTCCGCTAAACTGCAGTGGATACCCACCCCCCAGATTTAATAATTCAGGGCTGAAGCCCTCCGCGATCAACTGGGCAAAAATACCATTGGCGGCGCGAATACCCTCGACCCAATTATGAATATTGGTGCACTGCGAACCCACATGGAAGGTGGCACCACAGAGTTGCATATCCAGCTTTTTACAGATGTCGATAAGCGCATCAACCCCTTTGGAGCTGGCGCCAAATTTGCCCGCCAGTGGCCAACTAGACCCCTCATTACTGACCTGAATTCGCAAGTAGAGCTTGGCATCCGGTTTAATCGCGGCAATCTTCTCCACCTCTTCCGGTGTATCTACGCAGTACCAGACAATACCGCTGGCCGCCCCGTGCTTAATAGACAGTGATGACTTAATGGGATTGGAATAAAAAACCGTCTCCATATCGACACCCAGTGCAAGCATGGCATCAATCTCTGCGATCGATGCCACTTCAAAACAGGTGCCCTGCTGATGGAAAATACTCAAAATTTCAGCATCGGGATTGGCTTTGACAGCGAAGTGCGGGCGCACTCTGGGCAGCGCAGCCATGAAGCGCTGCACGTTTCGCCGCAGACGCTGTGCGGACACCACAAGTACAGGTCCCCGATAGTTATCAGCATAGGCAGCAGAAAATGCTATTTGCTCGCGAGCATCCTCCTCGGCGAGTAAACGGGCCTTGTTGAGCGCGGATACTACTGTTGGGGTTACGGCTAAATCAGTCATTTCACACCTATTGTGAGTACGTCTTCTAGGCTGTCAGTTTAAGACTGAAAAATGCCACTTTGTATTTACAAACCGAGCTATTTGCGTATTATTAACCTTCATTTTGGAAATAATTTTGTCACTTTGATATGAAAAACCAACAGCAGCTGCTTAATCTATTAAAAGAAAACAGTCGACGCACAGTGTCTGATCTAGCCAATGAGCTGGGGCTGAGTCGGGCCACCGTGCAACAGAGTATGGAGAGGTTGGAGCGTACCGGGGTTATTCAAAGCTACACCGTCAAGCTCAACCCACATTTCGAGCAGCAGCGCGTCAGCGCCTATATTATGATTTCTGCGGTGCCGAAAAAGACCGCAGATATTGTCCGCCAGCTCAATAAACAGCCGCAGCTCGATATGCTCTGTACCATCAGTGGCCAATATGACCTGATAGCTCAGGTGACCGAGGCAACCACCGAGGCCTTGGATAATATTATTGATGCCATCGCCACTCTCGATGGTGTAGAAAAAACCCTGAGCCATATTGTGCTGTCGAGAAAGGTAGATAGATAGTGGCTAGGCTGTTACCTTAGCGCTCCTGATGGATATCCAATAATAAAAAAATCTCTATGAACAAAATAATCAAAAAACCAACCCTACTCGATGCCTTGATTCCCGTTATCGTGCTGGTGACTATGCTCGGCAGCCTGGTTTATGTTTTTGGTGATGGCTCTGCTGGACCCAATCAGGTCGCACTGATGTTGGCAGCCGCGGTGGCTGCCATGATTGGCATCAAAAATGGGATGAACTGGAAAGAGATCGAGCGCAGCATGATCGACACCATCAGCCTGTCGATGCAAGCGATTCTTATTTTACTGATGGTTGGCTCATTGATTGGCAGCTGGATACTGGCGGGTACAGTACCCACGATGATTTATTACGGTGTTGACTTAATGTCTCCAGACTACTTCTATGTCACAGCCTGCCTGGTCTGCGCATTAATTGGTTTTAGTATTGGCAGTTCCTGGACAGTGGCAGGCACCTTGGGCATTGGCCTGATAAGTATTGCTGCGACGTTGAACCTGTCCCTACCGATTAGTGCCGGTGCGATTATTTCCGGCGCCTATTTTGGCGACAAACTCTCACCCCTTTCCGATACCACCAATCTGGCAGCTGCAGTAACCAATACCAACCTCTTTGACCATATTCAGCATATGTTGTGGACTACCATCCCCAGCTTTATTATCGCACTGATGATATTTTTTGCCCTCGGCTATGGCAGCAGTGCCAATGTGGTGGTGGAAGATATCGTTATCCTGCAAGGTCAACTGGAGCAATCATTTTTAATTAGCCCCTTGATGTTGGCACCGCTGATTCTGCTGCTGGCCATGGCAGTCAAAAAACTACCGGCGCTATCGACATTGATTTGCGGCACCATGGCCGGCTGTCTGTTCGCTGTAGTATTCCAGTGGGATGTGGTCATCGCTCTGGCAGATAGCCCTGATCTAATCGCCATCGCAGCTATCTTTAAAGGCCTCTTTCACGCCATGTTCCTCGGCTACAGTTCGGTGACTGGCAATATGGATCTGGATGCACTGCTTTCTAAAGGTGGAATGGACAGCATGCTAAATACCGTAGGTCTAATTATTAACGCCATGGCCTTTGGTGGCGCCATGTCTCGCACCGGCCTGCTCGAGCGCTTAGTCGAAGCCGCGCTGAGTCGAGTAAGATCTGCCGGCGGCTTAATTACCGCCACGGTGGGCACCTGTATCGGCACCAATGTTCTGGCCGCAGATCAATACCTCTCCGTCGCAATTCCTGGACAGATGTTTGTTAAATCCTATGAGGAGCGCAATCTCAGCCCGCTCAATCTATCCCGCACACTGGAAGACTCTGGCACATTGACCGGTGTCTTAATCCCATGGAATACCTGCGGTGCCTATATGTCGGCAACCCTTGGGGTCAGCACAATGCTCTATGCACCCTTTGCCTTCTTTAACCTGCTGTGCCCGTTGATTGCCATTATCTATGGCTTCTGGCAGATTGCCCTCCCCGCGAGAGATGCTGAGCCCGCTAAACAGGATGCCGTCACTACTAACTAATGAACAAAACACTGACAGGGATGCTACTCACAGCCTCGACGCTATGGGCAAACGCAGCGTTGGCAGAGCCAGTATTCGATGGCGAACTCGCCCTGGCCCATATTGTCAGTCAGGTTTCCTTTGGCCCCCGAGAGCCAGGCAATCCAGCCGCAAAACAACAGACCATCAGCTATATCGAGCAGACATTAGCACCGCTCACCGATCGTGTAAGGATTCAGCGCTTTGAGTATAAAGGGCTGTCCGGCGTCAATATCTGGGCCAGTATTAGCGGCACCTCAACAACCAGCAACGCTCGAATAATGTTGGGTGCGCACTGGGACACTCGCCCACAAGCAGAGAGAGACGGCAACCCAGCGCTGCGCGACAAACCTGTTGCTGGCGCCAATGACGGTGGCTCAGGAGTCGCCGCACTGCTCGAACTGGCGCGAGTATTCAACGCGGATCCGCCGCCGGTG
This sequence comes from Porticoccaceae bacterium, assembly GCA_029242085.1. GTDB lineage: Bacteria > Pseudomonadota > Gammaproteobacteria > Pseudomonadales > Porticoccaceae > HTCC2207. The sequence continues at coordinate 23,810 of JAQWUP010000062.1, read as the reverse complement.
ACCGTTGATCTGATGTTTTTTGATTTAGAGGACATGGGCCATATTGATGGCCTGCCCTTTTCTATTGGTGCCACAGAGTTTGTTGCCAAAAACCCTCAATACCGTCCCAGTGCCGGAATTATTCTGGATATGATTTGCGCCAAGACATTATCTATCCCCCGAGAGCAGTACTCGCAATCCCAAGCCAGCGAGCTGATGGATACTATCTGGGCCATTGCCAGACAACAAAACAGCGCAGTATTTAAAGACCGCCCTGGTACCCGTATCATGGACGACCATCTGCCGTTTTTAAGAGTCGGTATTAAAGTGGTCGATTTAATTCACTACCCTTTTCCAGATCATTGGCACACCAGTGCTGATACAGTGGACAAGTGCAGCAGCGATAGCCTGCAGCAGGTCGGCAATGTGGTGCAGCAATTTATCGCCAGCTATAAACCCTAAAAGGTGCTGAATATGAAAAAAATAATTCTAATAACAGCCTTAACGGCAGGTCTGCTCTCAACGTTTACCATTGCCAGTGATCTTGCCCAGTCGATTAAAGAGGATTATCAGAATCGTCTTGGCGCTATGTTCCGAGACTTCCATATCAACCCCGAACTCAGCACCGCAGAATTCAGAACTGCCAAAAAACTCGCCAATGCTCTGCGCAGTAATAATTTTAAGGTCACCGAGGGTGTCGGTGGCACCGGTGTTGTCGCGCTACTGGAAAATGGTCCCGGCCCACTGGTGATGATGCGCGGCGATATGGATGGCCTGCCGCTAAAAGAAAAGTCTGGCCTTGAATACGCCTCCAATGCCACGCAGAAAGATCCGATTACCGGCAATACAGTCGCGGTGATGCATGCCTGTGGTCACGATGTGCATATTACCAGTCTTATAGGGACTGCCAAGCAGATGACCGAGCGTCGCGATCAGTGGTCAGGCACCCTGATGCTAATAGGACAGCCAGCGGAAGAGCGTCTTATGGGCGCCAAAGCCATGATGGAAGACAATCTTTGGCAGCGGTTTGGCCAACCAGATTACGCTCTGGCATTCCATGTTTCCGCCGGCCTGCCAGCTGGACTGGTGAATGTTCAAGAGGGTGCGCCCTTCGCCGGTGCTGACACCGTAGATATTATTGTCCATGGCGTGGGTACGCATGGAGCCTCGCCTCATGCGGGCAGGGACCCGGTACTTTTGGGCAGCCAGATTGTGGTCGCACTGCAAACTCTCGTAGCCCGAGAATTGCCACCCCGACAGCCCGGCGTGGTAACCGTGGGTTCATTTCACAGTGGCACCAAACACAATATTATCTCCGACCGCGCCCATCTGCAGTTGACCGTGCGCAATACCAATCTTGAAACCCGCGATAAATTATTAGCCGGTATTGAACGTATAGCGCTAAACCTTGGTCGCGCGGCTGGCTTGCCAGAAGATAAGCTTCCTGAGGTGATTGTCTCAACGGAGGGCGCACCACCCACAGTCAACGATGACCAGATGGTGCGCCGTCTGAAAAAAGTGTGGCAGAACCAGTTGGGTGAAAATAAAGTGGTATCAATTTCCTCTCAGGGCATGGGTGCCGAGGACTTTCCCTACTTCACCACAGATCCAGCTATAGCCAGCGTGTATTTTGCTGTGGGCGGCACCAGCCTGCAGGATCTAGAGGCGGCCAAGTCCGGTGGCCCAGCTATCCCCTCACATCACAGCCCATTATTTAAGATTGAGCCACAGCCTGCAGTTATTAGTGGCGTTCATGCCACAGTCACCGCACTACTCGAATTAATGCCGGTACAGTAAAACCTATGCTCAGAGTCAGTGAAGTAAAACTGCCCCTAGACCACAATGATGCGCAGTTGTCTGAGGCTATTCTCAAAACACTTGGCATCAGTGCTGAGAAACTGGTGAGTTTTAGTATTTTTAAACGCAGCTATGACGCCCGTAAAAAAAGTCAGATACTGCTTATCTATCAGGTCGATGTGGTGCTTACCGAGCCTGCAGAAAAAGTTATTCTGGCCGCAAATCCGAGCCTGCCCAGAGTTGGGCCCAGCCCCGACACCAGCTATAAATTTGTCGCTCAGGTATGCGCCGACTTCCCTGCGACTGATCAGCAGCGTCCGATTATTATTGGCTTTGGCCCCTGCGGTATTTTGGCAGCGCTAATTCTGGCGCAGATGGGCCTCAAGCCGATAGTTGTCGAACGCGGCCAAGAGGTGCGCCAGCGCACTCAAGACACCTGGGGGTTTTGGCGCAAACGCAAACTCAATGCCGAATCCAATGTGCAATTTGGCGAGGGTGGTGCAGGAACATTCTCTGATGGCAAGCTGTGGAGTCAGGTAAAAGATCGCCGCCATCTGGGGCGTAAAGTACTCAATGAGTTTGTTATCGCCGGCGCACCAGAAGAGATTCTGACCGACAGCCGACCTCATATTGGCACCTTTAAACTGGTCAGTATGGTGGAGAATATGCGCGCTGAGATTATTCGCCTGGGTGGCGAGATCCGCTTTGACCAAAAAGTCGAGCATATTCTGCGTGAGGACGGTGCTGAGAATACCAAAGCTCAGATTACCGGCATCAGCCTGAGCAATGGCGATACATTGCACAGTCGCCATATTATTTTGGCGATAGGACACAGTGCCCGAGATAGCTTTCAGATGTTGCTCGACCATGGCGTCCATATTGAAGCCAAGCCATTCTCTATCGGCTATCGAATTGAGCACCCCCAGTCTACGATCGACAGGGCGCGCTTTGGCGCTCAGGCCGGACATCCAGCCCTGGGGGCGGCAGAGTACAAGCTGGTGCACCATTGTAAAAGTGGTCGCAGTGTTTACAGTTTTTGCATGTGCCCAGGCGGTACCGTGGTCGCCGCTACTTCAGAACAGGGTCGCGTGGTCACCAATGGCATGTCGCAGTACTCGCGCAATGAGCGCAATGCCAACGCCGCCATTGTGGTCGGCATTAGCCCAGAACAGGACTTTCCTGAGCATCCGCTGGCCGGCATTGATCTGCAGCGCGACTTGGAATCACTGGCCTATCAACTCGGTGGCGAAAACTACAATGCCCCGGCGCAACTAGTGGGTGATTTTTTAAACGACCAACCTTCCACCACATTGGGTGAAGTAACGCCGTCCTACAAACCGGGTATTACATTGGGAGACCTATCCAAGGCACTGCCAGACTTTGCCGTCGCCGCAATCCGCGAGGCGATTCCCGAGTTTGATCGACAGATAAAAGGCTATGCCATGGCCGATGCAGTGCTGACTGGCGTCGAGACGCGAACATCAGCGCCAGTCTGCATCAAGCGCGACAGAGAGTATGAGAGTGTTAATACCAAAGGGCTGTATCCGGCTGGCGAAGGTGCCGGTTATGCTGGTGGAATTTTATCCGCGGCCATCGACGGCATTAAGGTCGCAGAAGCTCTGGCGCTCGATATTCTTAGAGCACCGCGCGCAGAGAGTTGAGGCAGAAGTCGACATTTTTCTGGTTGCTGGCATGACCCATTAGGCCAATACGCCACACCTTGCCCGCCAGGGCACCCAGCCCAGCTCCAATCTCAAGATCGAATTCATTTAACAGGCGACTGCGCACCAAAGCGTCATCCACACCCTCGGGAATAGTCACTGTATTGAGCTGTGGCAAACGGTCCTCTTCGGGCACTAAAAAGCCAACCCCCATCTCCTCCAGGCCCGCTCGCAACGATAAATGATTGCGCTGATGTCGAGCCCAGGAATTTTCCAAACCCTCCTCCTGCACAATAACCAGCGACTCATGCAAACCATAGAGGCAGTTAACCGGTGCAGTGTGATGGTAAGCGCGCTTGCCCTCACCACCCCAGTAACCCATCACCAGATTTAAATCGAGAAACCAACTCTGGACCTTGGTAGTGCGCTGACGAATTTTTTCTGCGGCGCGCTCGTTAAAACTCACCGGTGATAGGCCGGGAGGAGCCGACAGGCATTTCTGAGAACCGGAATAAATGGCATCAATATTCCAATCATCAACCAGCAATGGTGTCCCCGTCAGACTGGTCACTGTGTCGACAATGGTTAAACAGCCATGCTTATGCGCCAGCTCAACCAGCGTTTTGGCATCAGATTGAGCGCCGGTAGAGGTCTCGGCATGCACAAAGGCCACCAAAACGGCATCCGGATTAGCCACCAGAGCAGACTCTAACTTATGCGGATCAACCGCGGTGCCCCAGTCATCTTGAACCATCACCGCAACACCACCGCAGCGCTCAACATTCTCCTGCATGCGGCCACCAAAAACGCCGTTTTGGCAGACAATAACCTTATCGCCGGGCTCCACCAAATTGGCAAAGCAGCATTCCATGCCAGCAGAACCTGGCGCAGAGACAGCAAAGGTCAGCTCATTTTTAGTTTGAAAAGCATATTGCAGCAATGCTTTCACCTCATTCATCATGCCAATAAACGCTGGATCCAAATGACCCAGTGTTGGCCTGGCCATAGCCTGAAGTACGCGCTCGCTTACATCAGAAGGGCCAGGGCCCATAAGCGTACGTCGAGGTGGAATAAAAGAGGTAATAGTCATAGTTATGTCCTGCAATAGCCCGTTTTAAGGTTGCGCGTCAGCCACAATGCCGCTCACTTTAAGTTGTGTAATAGCGGCTTCATCCAGACCTAAGCTGTGCAGCACTTCATCAGTATGGGAGCCAACTTCCGGCCCCGGCCATTCTGTGCCCCCAGGAGTGCCCTGCAACTTCGGCATGATGGCGGGAATTTTAAGAGGCTCACCATTAATTTCAACCTGCTCAAATAATTCTCGGTATTTGAAATGCCTATCTTCCACCATATCGGCAGCACTGTAGACCGGGCCGCAGGGTACGCGATTATCTTCGAGTATCAGCATCGCCTCAGCGAGAGGCAGACTGGCGCACCAGTCGGCCAATACTTTATCGAGCGCAGCCTCATGAATCACACGATCCGCATTGGTGGCATATTTTGTATCTGTGGCCATATCGGCTCTACCCACCGCCGTCATCAAGCGGGCAAAGATCGAGTCACCATTGCCACCGATCACCAGAAATTTACCATCGGCGCATCGATAGGTATTGGTCGGCACAATGCCAGTCACAGTGGTGCCGGAAGGCTGGCGCACCACGCCAGCCCCATCATATTCAGGAATCACCGCTTCGAGCAGATTAAACATAGACTCATAGAGCGCCACATCCACCACCTGACCGCCCTCTTTATTATCTTTGATCGCCTCATCCCGGGAGCGCAGCGCCATCAGTATGCCAATCACCGCATGCAGTCCAGACACCGTGTCGCCAATACTCAGGTTAGGCCGCACTGGCGCCTCTCCCGGATAGCCATTCACGTAGCGGAAGCCACTGATGGCCTCACAGGCAGAGGCAAAGCCCGCCTTCTCTGAATAGGGTCCCGTTTGGCCATAGCCAGAGATACGAGCATAGATAAGGTTGGGGTTATCCGCTCTCAGACTCTCGGGGTCAAGGCCCCACTGCTCGAGCACGCCGGGGCGGAAATTCTCCACCACAATATCGGCACTCTTGAGCAGCTGCTTGACCAGATCACGCCCTTCTGGAGTCTTCAGATTCAGTGAAATACATTTCTTATTGCGCCCAAGGCTGCGCCACCAGTGAGAGGTCCCATCTTTAACCTCTCGCCAATTGCGAATTGGATCGCCTCCTGGTGGCTCCACTTTAATAACTTCCGCGCCGAAATATCCAAGCATGCACCCGGCAAAGGGACCGGCCAATAGCTGGCCAAGTTCGATCACTCTCAAACCCTGTAATGGCTTACTCATTATTGTCTCTATTTATAGTGTAGAAGACCGAAGATATTAGCATCTGAACGTGTAAACTAACGTATATAAAGAGGGAAACTCGATCAATCCCGATTAAAACTGCTGTTTTTGTAGTCAAACAGTTAGCTTTCAAGAATAAGAATTAAAAATTTGCGTTTCAAATGACTCGCCACGGAACCGGCTACAAACTGACTACTCTAATTTAGGAGTTAATCTAGGAGCTAGTTATGCCCGCCAAGCAAAATCTTTTAAAATTACCGTCAGTCTGCAGGGACAGCGTATTTAGAATTTCTGTATTGCTAATGGCAATAACTGTAAATCAATTTACCCAGGCCCAATCCATCGCAGAACAACAACCCGTCTCAGACCCTGTTGTCGACTATATGAGCGCTATTGACAATGTCGAAGCAGAGTACAGTGCCTACTCAACCGAGCTGTCAGACCTGTATTTAGGCCTTGGAAAATCACTTTATTCGCGCAAAGAGTACGAAAACGCTCGCAGAGCCTTTCAAAGAGGCATGCAAATCGAACGTGTTAACTATGGCCTCGACAGTTTGACTCAGGCTCCCTACCTCATGTCCATTGCCGATACCGAAAGCTATCTGGGTAACTGGGACGAATCACAAAAAGCATTGGAAAATCTCTACACTATTAACACCAAAGCCTATGGCACCAATGATGTGCGCATGCTGCCGGTACTGGATCAGTTGCTGGACTGGTATATGAATAGCTATAAAGAGCGCACCCCCAAAGGCGGCTACTCCAATTTGGTGATTTCTGAGCGGATTGCCGCGCGCATGTATGACATTCTGCAAACAGACATGCCGCTGGACCATCCGGAGGCGCCAGACCGCTATCGTCGACTGGGTTACTTGCAGTATTCTATTGCCAACCATATCAAACAGCATGGCGAACCCAGCGACTCGGGGGTCAGCATATCAATGGCGGGCTCCTCCGGTAGACCCAGCGATGCGACGACCTCACATATGCACTTTCGTCGCGGTAAGCTAGCTCTCGAAAAAGTCATTGAATCTCTGGTCGAGCAGCCAGACAGCACTGAAGTAGATCAAGCGATGGCGATAGCCGAATTGGGTGACTGGTATCTGGTGTTCGGGCAAAAATTCTCCGCCACTCAGGCCTATCAATTGGCTTTCGATGTTCTTGAGACCACAGAAAATCCAGAGCAGGCTCGAGCGGAGCTATTTAGTGCACCCAGAATGATAGAGTTCAGTATGAATAAAGTCCCTGAGGTTGCGCTCAGTGATGAGTCCTCAGAGCCTCAACTTGAGCTGACAATGATGATATCGACCTACGGCGTGCCGAATCAAATTGAAGTAACCAGTTCACCGCAAAGCCTCACCGAGGACCAGCTGGGCAATCTGCGCAAAGATATGCGCAGCAAACGTTTTCGACCCAAACTGGTCGATGGGCTGGCCGCAGAAGCGCCCCACAGTATGCTCTACGAGCAACCAACACCAAAAGGCTAGGTCAATGTTATGAAACTACAAAGAAAAGCCTCAGCACTGACATGGATAACCGCAGTCCTTATGCTGTTATTACTCAGCGGCTGTCAAATGCCCTCACCCAACAGCTCCTCGGGACAGTCTGGACCTTCAGGGCAATCCGGTGGTGGCATGCCCTCCCCACCCAGCGGCGGATCCTCTTCACCCAGCGGAGGCTCTCCATCGCCGGCTGGTAGCTCAGCGCCCCCTGGTGGCGGGCCATCCTCGGGCGAACAGAGCTCTGGCGATCAAGAGGGAAGCGATCAAAATGGCAGCGACGGCAGTCAAGAAGGTAGTGCCAGTGGTGATCAGGGTGAGAGTATAGAAGGTCTAGATGCCGAGCTTGATGCCTCTCTAGAGGGGTTTGATGACAATGTGGGCGCTAGTTCCTCTCAGGGCAGCGACGAAATCGATATTCTCAGTCCCAGTGGTTCAAGTGGCGTTGCTGCCGATACTGATGAACCTCTATTTGAAGAAGCGGATACCGGCATTCCAGGCGAGGGTAATGCCGAGGTTGAGCAGGCCGCCCAAGACGGTCCGGAGGGGCAGAGCAGTGCTCCTGGTGCAGAGGGAGAGCCCGCGTCGCAAGGCAGTGTAGCCAGTGGCGGTGATCAGCAGGCAGATACAGAGGTAATACCCATTCCCGATGATATAGATGATGGTCAGGGAGATGATATTGTGCTGCGCCAGATTCGCGACGCAGCAATGAAAGAAAAAGACCCAGTGCTGCGAGAGCGGCTGTGGGATGAATATCGACGAATTAAGGATCAATAGGCGACACTGGATAAAAACTATTATGGAAAATACGCAAACTTATCAGGTCACAGGCACAGCCGTCCTAAAGGGGGTGCTGGTAGCTATGGCGTTGCTCGCCCTACCACCAGCCGCTGCAGCCGTTGATAAGGTGACCTCTTCAACGGCGCTGGTGTTAAAAACATCATCTGCACCCATTCCCGAAGCCGCGCTGTTAGATGTGGGTATTCCAACCCTCAATGATGGCCTCTATCTGACCGATGAGGACGACACAGTATTTCCCGAGGTGCGTTTTGCTGAGGCTATTTACTTCTCAAACCAGTTAGCCAAAATCATGGAAAAGAGCGGCGCCTGGGGTGCTATACGGGTAACCCCCACCACAGAAGTGGTCATGGATATCTATATTACCGGCACTATCTTGCAGTCCGATGGTGAAACCATGGATCTGCAGGTCACAGTCGAGGATACCAGCGGTAAAAAGTGGTTTAGCAAGGAATACAAGCAGACCACCGGAAAATACGCTTACGACCGACGGCTAAAAAGCCTCGGTGACCCATTCCAAAATTTATTTGTACGCATCGCCAATGATGTGCTGACCTACAGAGAAAAACTCAGTGACCGAGAAGCGATAGAGTTACGCACCATCTCCGAGCTGCGCTTTGCGAAAACATTTTCGCCCGAGGCCTTTGACGAATATATCGGCGCAAAGCGCGATGGCACATTATCGATTGCTCGCCTTCCCGCCGAAAACGACAGCATCTTGCAGCGAGTGCGCAAGATTCGCGATCGAGACTACCTTTATATCGATACCATGCAGGATTACTACGACGGATTCTCACAGCAGATGCACCTCGCCTATCAGGACTTTAGACGCGCCTCATACGACTCTGTGGTTAAGGCCCGTCAGCTCGACAAGCAGGGTAATCGCCGCATTATTGCCGGTATTGGCTCGATTCTGGCGGGAATCTATGGCCGCACTCAAGCCGAGACCCGCATGACCAGCGATGCCAGCACTGCCACCGCCGCAGTGGGTGGCTTTATTCTTAAATCAGGGCTTGAGAAAAAACAGCAGTCGGCAGCCTATAATGAATCAGTTGCCGAGATGGGGTCCTCATTGGAAGCCGAGATTGCGCCTCAGGTGATTGAACTGGAAGACCGCACTGTCACCCTGACAGGCACAGTGACAGTGCAGTACCAGCAGTGGCAAGAACTGTTGCACAAAATCTACAAGCAGGAGCGCGGCAGTCTGTAAGCCGCTACATTATGGATAATCAATCATCAACACCCCAGCAGCAGAGCAAGCAAAAGCTTATTATTGGCCTGCTGCTCGCTGTGGTTGCCGCGGTTATCCTGCTGCTGCCCAATGTCGTCACAGAGCCCTGGATAGCGGACCCCAATGCCTCGGTCACGCCAGTGACCAACAAGAGCGTAAGCCCCTCCACCGCGGCGGAAAAAACCAAATACCGGCAGGACTCGCAAGCGACATTGGCGCAGATCATTGCCGTGCGTGATCGTCTCGCTGAGCAGAGTATTGAGCGCTGGGCCGATTTCGAATTTCGTCAAGCCATCACATTAATAGCGCGGGGTGATGATCAGTACGGCTACGGAGAATACCGCGAATCACTCGCCAGCTATCAGCAATCACTGACTCAATTGAACAGCCTCGAGCAGCTCGGTCAGGAGACTTTAACCAAGGCACTGGCAGAGGGTATCGCAGCGATTGAAAATGCCGCGCAGACCGATATCACAATAGCCACAGCCGCAGCTGATATCGCCATGGCAATAGCGCCACAAAATAAGCAGTCTCAGCAGCTTGAGCAGCGTGCAGAGGTTCTGCCCAAGGTTTTTGAGCAGCTGCAGGCTGGCGATAAACTGCTGGCAAGCAAGCAATTAAGTGAAGCTGCGGATGCCTACCAGAATGCACTGTCCCTCGATAACCAGCATCGTCGAGCAGCAGCAGCGCTCAACTCTACTCAACAGGCTATCACTGAAGAGCGCTTTCGCAGTGCCATGAGCGATGGCTTTAGTGCCCTGGATCAAGATAACTTTGCCGCTGCCAATCAAGCATTTGCCAGAGCTGGTACTGTCTACCCAGATCACCCCTCCGTGGCTCAGGCTCTGTCTCAGGTTGAGACCCGTCAATCACAGATACAGGTAAGCCGACAGATGCAACTGGCCAGTGACTCTGAAAGCGCCGAACAGTGGCAGCAGGCACTGAATATCTATCAATCCCTACTCGTCACCGATGCATCCCTCACCGCAGCCAAGGTGCGCCTGATCACCGTCAGGGTGCGCGCCAGTCTCGATGGTCAGATCAAGAAAATACTCGCCGACCCACTCAAACTGGCCTCGACCTCAGTCTATAACAGCGCCAAACGCCTGCTCAGCGATGCCTCCGGGATCACCAAACCCGGCCCATTGCTAAAACAACAAATAGCTGAGCTGGATGCGGTATTGCGCCAATCCCGCACCTCGATAGATGTGGTCTTGCAGTCCGACAGCCTGACCGAAGTAACATTGTTTCGAGTTAAAAAGTTAGGCGCTTTTAAGCAGACCTCCGTATTACTTAAGCCAGGTCGTTATATTGCCGCCGGCACGCGACTGGGATACAGAGATGTAAGAGTTGAATTCACCATTACCGGAGAACCATTGCCAGACCCAATACTGGTTAGCTGCAGCGAGGCGATTTAGGCAATACCTCAGTGCGGCAAAAAGATGTTAACAATCCGTTGTAAATGGAGTTCAAAAGTTTAGGGAACAGACTGGCGCTACTTAGACTAAAATTAAAGCAGTGCTAGTTTGATAAACAATAATAAAACAGTATCTAAAATACTATGTCCGACGATAATCCACTTTTAGCAACTGATTTCACCCCCATGGATGGCAATGGCGCCAAGCGTGGTCTGCCTGTATCCCCCGGTATGCTCTTCCTCGCCGTGCTCGCTGGTGCCGGCATTATTATAATGGCCTACCTGTTTATGGCTCGCGCAGTTATCTTCCAAACAGAGCCGAGCAACGCAGATATTGAGATAAGCGGCCTGTCATTTAATATCGGCGATAACTATCTGCTACTGCGTGGCAATTACGATATTACCGCCAACGCCACAGGCTACTATCCATTGCTCGAGACTATCATTGTCGGCGACGACGCTACCCAAGAGCTTAAACTTCAGCTTCAGCCGCTGCCTGGCAATCTAGCGGTAACCTCAGAGCTGGAAAACATCAAAGTCAGTGTCGATGGTCAATCCGCAGGAACAGTGCCCGGCACTATCGAAGGCATTAGTCGGGGTTCCCACCAGCTGCAATTTAACAAGTATCGCTACTTTCCATTGCTGCAAGAAATTGATATCAATGGCCTGGGTAAAACTCAGTCGCTCAGTATCAGCCTGCTGCCCGCCTGGGGGCAGATGCAATTCACCTCCGTCCCCGCCGGTGCCGAACTGTATATTGATGAGCGATTAATCGGGCAGACTCCTGTCAGTGCAGAGGTGTTGGAAACCGGCAGTCAACTCAAACTGACTCTCGCGGGCTACAAAACTCATACTCAGCAGGTCTCAGTTCAAGCTGGCACCAGCGCCAAACAACCACCTATTGCATTGATTGTTGCCGACGGTACATTGCAGATCGACAGCTCTCCCTCCAGCGCCAGTGTTACCATCAATAATAAATTCCTTGGTACCACCCCCGTGGAGGTCGCTCTGGCACCATTTACTCAGCATCGCGTTGAGTTATTTTTAGAGGGCTATTTAAAAGCGACGCAGTTAACTCAGGTGCAGCCAGAAAAAACCTCGCAACTCGCCATCAACCTGGTTCCCAATATCGGCAGCATAGCCTTTGTCCTGAGTCCGGCTGATGCACAGATTCTGGTCAATAACCGCAATCAGGGTAGCGGCAGTCGAACCCTGTCACTCACCGCAAAGCCCCATAGCGTCACCATCCAAAAAGAGGGCTACGAGACAAAATCATTAACCGTCACCCCAAGACCCGGCCATGAACAGGCGTTAAAAATAAATTTACTGACAATAGAGCAGGCCTACTGGGCATCTCGCCCGCCAGCGGTAAAGAGCTCAGTTGGCTCGCCGTTAAAATTATTCCGCCCCAACGACAGCTTCACCATGGGAGCACCGCGCCGTCAACCGGGGCGCAGAGCTAACGAAGCAGAGCGCAGCGTAAGCTTGCAAAGACCCTTTTATCTGGGCACCAAAGAAATTAGCAACGCCGAGTTGCGACGCTGGAAAGCTAACCATAGCTCCTCAGCGCTCAAGGGTCAGTCACTGGATATGGACCAACAGCCGGCCGTCAAAGTGAGCTGGGAAGATGCCGCCCTGTACTGTAACTGGCTAAGCAAACGCGAGGGCCTGCCGCAGTTCTACTCGATAGAGTCGGGTGTAGTCAGTGGTTTCAACTGGGATGCGCACGGTTATCGTCTGCCCACCGAGGCTGAATGGGCTTGGGCCGCCAAAATCGATGCCAATGGCGACGCTAAAGTATTCCCCTGGGCCAATAATCTCTACCCTCCGATAAGCCCGACCGATAACTACGCTGACCAGAGCGCATCTAAATTCCTCACCTTTACCATTGCCAATTACAATGACAAAAATCCAGTGTCTGCAACGACCGGAAGCTTTAAAGCCAATCACAAAGGTCTCTACAATATAAGCGGCAACGTTGCAGAATGGGTCAATGATTATTACGACGTGCGCCCAAGTCGCGGCGAAGCAGTAATGGATCCGACCGGTCCGACAACAGGCACCCGGCATGTTATTCGCGGCGCCAGCTGGGCGCTGGGATCGCGCACCGAGCTGCGCCTGAGTTATCGTGAAGCTGGCGTCGATGGGCGCCTGGATGTAGGCTTTAGAATCGCCCGTTATGTAGACAGCGCAGGGGCCAAACCATGAGAACTTTTTTAATCGCACTGCTGTTTTTACCCGCGCTGTTGTTAGCTCAGGAGTCTGGTGACTCAGAGCCAGCAACCAATGACCAGCCCGCCACCAGCACTCAAGAGCCAGTCGCGGAAACCAGTGAAGAAACGGCGAGTGACAGTGACTTTAAACCCAGCGAAGAAATATCCGAGGACTTTCCCGTGCCGCTGCCCTCTGATATTTAACCTAATCGTGTAACAGGACCAGACTATGAATACTTCAACCAACCGCGCCAGCAACGAGATGTTCTTCCAGCTGATTGCCCTGCTACTGGCCATCATTATCGTGCACACCATCTTTGTGACGGTGGTTCGCCCCAACGCCGAAAGCACCATTCGTCACCATGCCGAAATGGTCGCCGCCGGGGAAGAGTATCAGGTGCCGCGCTCATTCTTTATTGTGATTAAAGATCTGGAGCAGGAAGCCTGTTTTATTCTTATGTTCTGGTCTCTGGCCATTATGGGCTACAAGACCCGCACCACCATTCGTGAACAACGCATGTTGGGGCAAGCGCTGATATCCATAGCCGAAGGCTCCAGAGTACTGCCTGATGATGCCTCGCAGCTGACCAGACCACTGCAGTCACTGCCAGATGAACAGCGCAGCTATCTGCTACCCAGAGCACTGCACACCGCACTGACTCGATTCCAGGTTACCGAAAGTGTGCAGTTCGCCACCGAAGCTGTCACCGGCGTCTGTGATACCGAAAACGATCGCCTCGACTCCGAACTGTCCATGGTGCGCTACATAACCTGGGCCATCCCATCAATCGGCTTTATCGGCACCGTACGCGGTATTGGTGCCGCCCTAGGACAGGCTCACGAGGCCATTGCTGGCGATATCGCAGGTGTTACCAGCAGCCTAGGTGTAGCCTTTAACTCCACCTTTATCGCCCTGCTGATCAGTATGGTGGTGATGTTTTTTATGCACCAGCTACAGCTCTCTCAAGAGCGTCTGGTGCTCGATTCACAGTCCTATTGCGAAAATAATTTACTGCGCTTTTTAAAAGCGAAATAAAGCATGACAGTCGCTATCTTAGAATTAAATGACCAGGCCCTGCTAATCCAGTCGGAGGAAGGTCAGTCGCATTTCGAGCCTGGCTTTGCACGGCTCACCGCCACCGGCATTGAAAGCGGTGATAGCGCGCGCGCCACAGCTTGGAGCAATCCGCAAAATAGCTTTAATCAATACTGGCGCCAACTCAACCAGCTGCCACTGCCGAGCAAACAGAACTGGGCGCGACACCATGGCGATATCGCCTATGCCCAAATCAAGCATATGCTCGAAAGCATCGGCTCACCCAGTGCACTAATACTGGCCGTACCCGGCTGTTTTACCGATGACCAACTCGCACTGCTGCTCGGTTTGGCGCAGGCCATTCCAGTCGAGGTTAAAGGCGTTATCGACAGCGCCCTGGCAACAGGTCTGCAGGTACAGCAAGAAACAGTATTGATCGACTTGCAGCTCCAGCAATCTGTGGTCAGCTTAATCAGCAACAATGAGGGCAAGGTCGCCGTCAGCCATCAAGAGGTTATTCCAGATCTCGGTATCATGTATCTGTACAACGGCGTCGCCCGTCATATCAGTGATCGCTTGATTGACGATTACCGGCACGACCCACTGCATAGCTCAGAGGGTGAACAGGCGATTTACGACCATCTTCCCAGCTGGTTGATGCAGCTCGGCTGGGAGAATGAGATTTCAGTTAGCCTGCCCTCCCCGCGCGGAGAACTGCCGCTGATATTGCGCAGAGAACAGATCGGCGAGATTATTGAGCAGCGGTTGACCAGTCTCAATGCTATTATTGAAAAGCATCCCAACGCTAAAATCAGCTTTGCCCACAGTGCCAATTTAATTCCAGCCATACTACCGAGGTTCGCCACAGCTGAGGTTATGGCGCAACCCCTCGGCGTCGAAAACTGCCTGGCCGCACAGCAACAAATACTGTCCAGCAGTAGCACATTGCATAGAATTACTGATTTAAAAACCAGCGATAAAAAAGTTAAAAAAAGCAAAATAAAGCAGCGCTGTGCAACTCATTTGCTGTTTCAGGACCAGGCCTGGCCAATGGATAAACCGCTCAGCATTAGCCTGCAAGACAATCAGTTACAGCTCGCCAACAGCATAGACAGCAAAGCGGTATTTGTCGCCGTTATTGAAGATCGACAGCTCCGCATAATGCACCAGTCGACCAGTATTGAAATGCAGGTACCCAGCCATTGTGAACCGGGCCAAGCACTTGTCATCGCCGGTCACAGACTCAAACTGATCGAGGTCAGCAATGCCTAAAAAGCGCCGCAATATAGCCTTCAGTTTATCCTTCTTGGATATTATGGCCTGTGGCTTTGGCGCTGTTACCCTGCTGTTTTTAATTCTGCGTCACAATGCCACCGAAATCCAAACACCAGATGTACGACTCTCTGCCGAAGTCGACTTGCTGCAGATGGATATCCGTCAGGCAGAGGCAGAAAAAACCTTATTGCTAAACAGCCTTGAGCAAATAACCTTGGAATTGGTTGAGGCACAGGGCCTTTCAGACCGCGTACTTACCGACCTGCAAGAAACCGAAAAAAGCATTCAAGCCGACCCCAATGATCTGGATAAACTGCGTCGTCAGGTCGAACAGCTAGAAGACGAAACCGCACAGATGGAAGAAGTGGAGTTTGGCGACAAGGTGCGCGAATTCCTCGGCGATGGTAATCGCCAATACCTGACCGGCCTCAAGCTCGGTGGAGAACGGGTACTGATATTGGTCGACGGCTCCGCCAGCATGCTCGCCGACACCGTGGTCAATGCCGTGCGTCGACGCAATATGGATGAGGAACAGAAAAAGCAGTCGCCAAAATGGCAGTGGACATTGCGCACCGTAGAATGGCTGGTAGCCCAGCTGCCCGCCAGTAGTCGCTTTCAAATCTATGTATTTAATACCGAGGCCCAGCCCGCTCTTACCGGATCTGAAGGTGAGTGGTTAGATGCCGCAGACTCGCTGGCTATGGAAGATGCAATTGCCGGGTTAAAACAGTATTCACCCAGTTCTGGCACTAGCCTAACCAACGGCTTTGGCGCTATTGCCGACTTTGAAAATCGCCCCGACAATGTTTTTTTACTGACCGATGGCCTGCCCACTCAGGGTAAAAAACCGCCGCGTAGATACATGGTGAGTGGAGAACAGCGGCGCAAGCACTTTATGGCGGCGATCAAAGAATTTCCCCGCGGCGTGCCACTCAATACGATTTTATTTCCTATGGAGGGTGACCCAGAAGCCGCCGCACTATTCTGGCAGACCGCACTCAATACAGATGGCGCCTTTATCGCGCCATCCAGAGACTGGCCATGAGAAAGCAGCGCCGAGAACTACAGGAAGCGAGCATCTCGTTTCTCGACGTCATCAGCTGCGGCTTTGGTGCTATCGTATTGCTGCTGGTGATCGCGCGGGTTGGCGACCCCTCAGCATTGGAAGAGGCCGAGAACCAATTAATGGGCTCGGTAAAAGACTATCAGGAGCGCCTGTTTGAGATACGAGGCGATTCTGTGGTGCTAGATGAGCGGCTTAAATCGCGCAAGCAGCAGCTGTCAGAATTAACCGAGCGCATCGCTCGGCTCAAAGCAAAACTGGCCAGTGTGTCCAAACAATCCAATCAGCTATCACAGTCTCAGTCGCGGGAAAAAGAACAGCTGCAACTTGTGCTGCAGGTGCTGTCAGAGGAGATGGAACGACTACTAGGCCCAGAATTTGAGCAAAAAAATCAGCTGGTCGGCGGTATCCCTGCGGACAGTGACTATATTATTTTTGTTATAGATACTTCCGGCAGTATGCAGGTCGCGGCTTGGGAAAAAGTCAAAAAAGAAATGCTTAATATTCTGGATATCTATCCAGAGGTTAAAGGTATTCAGGTGCTCAATGATATGGGCCAGTACATGTTTAACAACAACCGCAAACAGTGGATTGCCGACAGTCCGCAAACCCGTAAAAATATTATCGACAAACTGTCCACCTGGGCCCCTTTTAGTAACTCCAGTCCAGTAGAAGGAATCAATACTGCAATCCAAACGTTTTATAAACCGGGGCGTAAAATCAGCATCTACACGCTAGGCGATGACTATCAGGGTCGCTCGATACGCAATGTGGTTAAAGCCGTAGACCAACTCAACAGAGCCAACCGCGGTGCCAACCGCTTAGTACGCATTCACGCCATTGGCTTCCCAGTCCATTTTCCACCTGGGGGCACACCTAGCGCATCGGCAATACGATTTGCCGCACTAATGCGCGAACTCAGCTACAACAACGGGGGAACCTTTATCGGGTTAAATAGCCTCAATTAAAGGGTAATTAATTATGCTAACGATAAAATTGAAAATATTCGCCGCAATTACAAGTCTGGTTATTCTGTCGGGTTGCAGTTCCTCAGCCTCAGTGCAGCTGACCAGCGAATTTCCGCAGGTATTGGCAGAACCAAAAGCATTGAGTGCCGCTGTGGTATTTGAGCCCAGTTTCGCGACCTACATCGCAGAACCCAATGCGAAGACAGTGATCGATATTGGCGCCGCTCAGGTGCGTCTGCTGCGCAATGCCTTTGCCGGTTTATTTAGTAAGTTAGAGTTTGTTGCCAGCAGAGAAGAGGTTACCACCGATAACGCGATGGTGATTATTCCCTCAGTGCGCGAAGTGCAGGTCTCGACACCCTCAGACAACTACCTGAACGTATTCGAAGTATGGATCAAATACAATCTGGATCTGGAAACCACAGAGGGTGAATCTATCGACAGCTGGTTTATGCCCGCCTATGGCAAAACCCCAGATGCCTTTATGGCTTCAAAAAGTGCCGCCATTGAAGAGGCCACCATTATCGCGCTGCGCGATGCTGGCGCCAAATTGATGCTCGACTTTTACCGTATCCCCGCAGTGAATAACTGGGCGGCCGAAGAACAAAAAAGAGCGCGACAGGAACAAGACAGCATTCAGCAAACCAAAAATGCGGAGGTGTCTCCATGAAATCCTCAACCAGATTGATCGCGGTACTAGTTACTGCGGTCCTCGGTGGCTGCTCGGCCACTACCACCATTGATGAATATAGACCCACAGGTGACGCCATAGAATTAAACGCCAATGAGCGCGTCGTTGTATTGGGTAGACGCGACGCTGGACACTATGAAACCGACCGTGAATTTATTAGCTGTGTCGGCAACAAAATGCGCGGTGCCGATATAGAAGTACTGCCAGAACAGGAATTTATTGACGCTATCTATCCTTGGTTTGAGCCACGCACAGCGCCCAAAGGGCTGCCTCGCCTAAAGCGCTTAATGCAAGATGCCAGTATTAAAACTCAGGTGGATAAACGCAATGTGCGCTATCTGGTATGGCTGGACGGGTCCACAGAAACCCTCGACTCCGGAGGCTCTATCAGCTGCGCCATAGGCCCGGGGGGCGGAGGCTGTTTTGGCTTTGCCCAATGGGACAAGGTATCAGTATACGAAGCCATTGTCTGGGATCTAGACCAGCTGACAGAGAAAGGTCGTCTGCGAGTTGACTCCGAGGGCACCTCCTACCTTATTGGCGCAGTGGCACCGATTCCATTTCTAACCCCGGTAAAGAGTGATGCCTGCTCAAGCATGGGCAATCAGCTAAAAAACTTTTTTTCGGTGAGCCAATAAAATAACCCAAGACTATGCCTAATATTCGTCGCCAGATTATTACCGCCCCGCTCACTAGAGTTCTATTCTGTGTGAGCCTTGTCCTGACGCCATCGGCTTGGGGTGCCGTCACTGGTGAAGAGATCTATAAAGAGGTTCTCGAAGGCACGGCTATCTATGATGACCCAAAACTAGATGCCTATATTAAAAACCTCGGCGCAGAAATAGTCGCAGTATCGGAGATGGCGGGTGAAGAATTCACCTTCACGCTACTCGATTCACCAGACCTAAATGCCTTTGCCACCCGCGATAACTATGTCTACGTCAATCGCGGCCTACTTAATTACGTAAGCAATGAGGCCCAGCTGGTCTCTGTACTGGCGCACGAAGTGGCCCATATCACGCGCAACCATGTTACCGGCCAAGAGGGTAAAGCCACCGGTGCACAGATACTTTCAACTATTGCCGCCGTGCTGTCGGGCAGCAATGAGGTCTACGAGGCGGGGATGGCCTATGCCAATTCTATTATCCGTGGCCATGGTCGTCGCAATGAACTAGAAGCCGATGAGGCCGGCGCCGAATATATGGCCAAACTGGGTTATGCCCCCAAAGAAATGATCAGTATGCTTTCGATTATGAAAGACTATGAAACATTGCAAAAAGACCGCGCCAAAGCCAAAGGCGCATCAAAGCAAACTTACCATGGTATTTTTTCCAGTCACCCGCGCAACGACAGCCGCCTGCGCACCGTCGTCAGTAAAGCCAATGCCGTAAAATCCACCAAAACCCGCGACAATGGCGCCAGTCGCTACCGCCAGTTAACCGATGGATTAATCTGGGGTGAAAACTTTCTCGCCAAAGAGAAAAAACCGGAGCGCTTCTCAAATATGCGCCTCAGAGTGCGCTTTGACTTCCCCAAAGACTGGGTACAAGACTCTAACCCCAGCCCTTTTATGGCCAGTGGTGCACCCGAAGATAAAACCGCTACTTTAAAAATGCGCCCCATCGCACGCACCTCTCAGAGCCCAGAGGAATATCTGTATAACTTCTTAAAGGTATCCCAGTTAAAAGATGGCAAAGCCATTGCCCCAGCCCGACTTAAAGGGTTTAGCGGCATTTTGCCCGGTGGCGACAAAGGACCCGACAGCCGCATTGCCGTGGTCTACTTCAAACTTAACGCCTATCTGTTTATTGGCGAGCTGAGCGATCAACAGGCGACAACTGAACAAAAGACCCCTGCCAAAGCCAAGTCCTTTGCCGAAGTCGACAAACAATTTGTTGCCGCTATCAATACTTTCCGCCCTATCTCCAGTCGCGAAATAGCCGGGCAAAAACCCAAGACTATCCGCTATGTGAAAGCCACCAGCGCAACGACCTTCGACAAACTGAGCAAAGCCCTTAATCTCAATGCAGTCGATCGCGAAGATCTGCGTATAATCAATGGCTACTATCCCAGCGGCGAACCCAAAGCCGGAGACTGGATAAAGATATTTAAACAGTAGCGAGCCAATCAACATGCCCATCCTCTCCACCCGCCTGTTCAGAATTACAATACTGATCGCACTGCTGGGCACAGCCCTCTATTGGCTGCTGGCAGAAACCGATGCGCCAAGCGAACAGGATTGGGATGCCGATCGCCGAAACCTCCCCGAGATCAGCGCACTGCAACAGCGTATCGAAACAGATTTATTTGGCCAACAGACAGCGGCCAGCGAAACTATAGGCGCAGATATAGACGAGGTGATAGATCGCTCGGCGATGGAGGCCAAATTAGAGGGCCTAACCAAAAATGTCACCACCAGAAGACAGCCCACAGAGGCAGAACTCACCGCCTTTTACCACCAGCACAGAGCCCAGTACCGCGAATCCTCGCGCTTTAGCTTTACGCAAGTCATCTTCACCAACGCCAAACATGGAGGCCTGGCCAGACAGATGGCCAAGCAGGCACTGCAACAAGCCCATCAAACCGAACCAAAAGGTGATAAAACCCCATTGGCCGACCGTTATTTTTCAGCCACCTCAGTGAGAATTGATCGCGAGTTCGGCAATAACTTTGCCCACAAGCTTTTTAATTTAGTCAAAGATGGCGACCGGCCCTGCTGGACCGGCCCCATAGCCTCAAGCCGAGGCGTTCACCTGGTGTGCATCCAAAATGCCAGCCTCGGCGTTATTCCAAATCTAGAGGAAGTGCGTTCACAAGTCATAAATGATTGGCGTTTTAGCGTTGCTACTGACGACTGATGCGAGCTAAAGCCCGATTAATAAAAGATCCTTCGTACCTCAGGATGACCACGAAGTAAAAGGCGTTATTCCCGACCTGGAGGAAGTGCGCTCACAAGTCATAAATGATTGGCGTTTTAGCGTTGCTGCTTATGATTTTCAGATGAAGCAAATACCTGTTTGAGCGAAGCGAGTTGTGTGAGCGCTGAAAATCATAAAACCATGGAGTCGATCGCCACGGTCTTCGAGGCATTGCCCGCTCCGTAGCAAGGAACCCTTCGTTTCTCAGGACGAAAAAGAGTTAGCAGCACTAAGCCACTACCCCATCAACTCCGCAAAGAACTTTCTCAAACCATCAGCCCCAGACTCTTCCCAAGTCTTCAACGCCGCAGTACCCACAATCGCCAAATCCGCAGAGCCACGCAAAAAGTCCATATCCGCCTTACTACTAATACCAAACCCAACACCAACCGGCACATTAGTATTCTCACGACAGCGACCAATCAAAGAGATAACATCATCGTCCATGCTGGTCTTCGACCCAGTCACACCCTTACGCGCAACCGCATAAACCATACCGCGGCTAGCAGCACCCAACTGCGCCAAGCGCTTATCACTGCTAGTAGGCGTCATAAGTACAACCGGCTCAACCCCAGCCTCAGCCGACAGGCTGTGCAATTTATCAGACTCTTCAATCGGCAAGTCCGGCAGAATATAACCCACACCACCAGCCGCCTTTAGACGTTCAACAAACACATCCTCGCCCATTTTAAAGACCGTGTTGTAATAACCCATCATCAACACTTTAAACGAAAAACGCTCACTGACCTGCTTCATAAACTCAAAGCACTGATCAACCGTAGTACCCGCTTTTAACGACTGTTCATTAGCACGGACAAAAAGTGGGCCATCGGCACTTGGCTCAGAGAAAGGAAATTGCAGCTCAACCAGATCAACACCGGCCTCATCCATAATTTCCAGCTCTTGGATATTCTCTTCAAACGAAGGATAGCCACAGACCACATGAGCCATGACCAGTAAATCTTTACCCTGTTTGCGCTCGGCAATAAAAGACTCAAGACCCATCACTTTTTCTCCGCGCGGTATTGATCAGCCTTGCCTTCAATAAAGGACTTCCACTTGGCATCATCCAGCGCATCAGCAATGGTAAAGATATCTTTATCACCGCGACCCGACATATTGACCAGCACAATTTCATCCTTAGCCATAGTCGCCGCCTCTTTTAAAGCAACCACAAAGCCATGAGTACTCTCCAATGCCGGAATCAGGCCCTCAGTGCGCATCGTTAATTTTAAAGTCTCCTTCACTTCCGCATCAGTGGCCGCCTCAAAACGCACCTTGCCCTGATCGTGGAGATGGGAAAAGATTGGGTTAACCCCAATATAATCCAGCCCCGCCGCAACAGAATGGGTTTCATTCATATTGCCCTCATCATTCTGCAAGAAGTAAGTTTTGTAACCCTGAGCCACACCGACACTGGCATCATCATAGGCCAGACGCGCAGAGTGCATATAGGAGCCAACACCTTCACCACCGGCCTCACAGCCAATCAGCTCAACATTGGGCTCATCAAAAAAGCCTTGGAACAGACCCATAGCATTAGAGCCACCACCCACACAGGCATAGACCCGATTGGGCAGGCGTCCGGTCTGAGTCAGAAGCTGCTCGCGAGCTTCCAGCCCGATAATCGACTGAAACCAGCTCACCATCTCCGGGAACGGATGGGGACCACAGGCAGTACCCAAAATATAATGGGTGTCAGCCATATTGGTGACCCAATCACGCATACATTCATTAACGGCGTCTTTAAGCGTCTTCTGGCCATCTTCGACCGCTATTACTTCGGCACCAAGATTTTCCATCCAGAATACATTGGGACGCTGACGAGCCACATCCACCGCACCCATATAAATCTTACAGTCAAAACCAAACTTTGCCGCCATGGTGGCTGTCGCAAAACCGTGCTGACCGGCACCGGTCTCGGCGATCACGCGCTTCTTGCCCAGACGCTGGGTCAGCAGACCCTGGCCCATCACATTATTTACCTTGTGCGAGCCCGTGTGATTGAGATCATCGCGCTTAACATAGATCTGCGCACCACCCAGTTCACGACTGAGATTCTCCAGATGGGTCACAGGCGTCGGGCGACCGGAATAGTTTTGCAGCAGAGCCACATAGTCATGCCAGAATTTCGGGTCGGCTTTACATTCGCGGAAGCATTCAATCAGCTCCTCGATTGTGGCGTGTAAAATTTCAGGCAGAAAAACCCCGCCGTATTCTCCATAGTAGCCTTCGCGACCATCGGAGAAGTCAAAAATATCCATGAAAAGCCTCAATAGAATGCACACAGACCAGTAAAAACAGCTGTTGCGCAGGTAGTTTTGGAATGGCGACCATTCTAACCAAGTCACCGTTTAGGCACAACAAGGACGCGCACGGCACGTGCTGGCGGCTAACCTTATAACTCTATTCTCTAGAGAAAAAACTGGTTAAAACAAAAACTGCTAACAACCTTAGGTGCAAGATTATACGGAGCACGAACATGACCGGTTTATGCCCGGCGGTCAGCTAAACCCTCAAGCCCAACAACCGCGCACTATAGAGCCATTTATCCACATGTTTTGCATGGAGTTGTGAACCCTAAATAATGGTTAAAACCCAAAAAAACACAATATATATTAGATTAGGGCTTGCACAACACACCATGTAGGATAAACTCTTCTTCGTTTTCCGCCGTAGAAAAGCGACCAACAGCGTCAGTGCAACTGGATACACCTTAGCAAGACAGAGGGTAAAACCGGGGGAAACACAGGCAAAAGGGCATTGATTCCGACGCCAACATTGAGAAACACCTCAGGATAAACAGTAACGCAGATGCCGAGAGCATATGGGTTGCGGGTAACTGATGGGGCCCAGTCCCCGATCAACACAAATTAGAAAACGATAAAATCGATAAAAGGTAAGGTCATTTAATGAGCGCAACCAGACTAAAGACAGT
>JAQWUP010000023.1 GCA_029242085.1 Porticoccaceae bacterium | reverse complement strand
AAAAATGTTGGCCGTAAATAAAGAGGTGATGCTGTGAAAGTACGCGCATCGGTTAAAAAGATTTGTCGTAATTGTAAGGTTGTCCGCCGCAAAGGTGTGGTTCGTGTTATCTGTAGTGTCGAGCCCCGTCATAAGCAGCGCCAGGGATAATCTGGTTGATTTTTGATAGATCTATCGGTATTCTACCGCGCCTCTTTAGCAGGTCTAGTGGACTGTTCAATCGGACGAAAATGCTGATTAAACCTATAGTATAAGTGGAGTAATTTGAATGGCCCGTATTGCCGGTGTCAACATTCCAGATAACAAGCACGCAGTGATATCACTGACATACGTGTTTGGTATTGGTCGCCCGACTGCCAGAAAGATCTGTGCAGAAGTGGGTATCGCAGAAGACACTAAAATTTCTGCACTGGACGACGGTCAGCTCGACCAACTGCGTACTGCCGTAGGGCAAAACGAAGTTGAAGGTGACCTTCGCAGAGAAACAAGCATGAATATCAAGCGTTTGATGGATTTGGGTTGCTATCGCGGCCTGCGCCATCGTCGCAGTTTGCCCGTACGTGGACAGCGTACTAAGACGAATGCGCGGACCCGTAAAGGCCCACGTCGTCCCATTAAAAGATAATTAGGATTCCTAATGGCAAAAGCAGCAGTTAAAGCGACCCGTAAAAAGGTTAAAAAGACAGTTATAGATGGTGTAGCTCACATCTATGCTTCTTTTAACAACACTATTGTTACGATCACCGATCGTCAGGGAAATACACTTTCCTGGGCAACATCTGGTGGTTCCGGCTTCCGCGGTTCTCGCAAGAGTACACCGTTCGCCGCACAGGTCGCTGCAGAGCGCGCCGGTGAAGCAGCAAAAGACTATGGTTTAAAGAACCTTGACGTGCAAGTTAAGGGTCCTGGGCCAGGTCGTGAGTCCGCAGTTCGCGCACTCAACAATGCTGGTTACAAAATTACCAATATCACGGATGTGACGCCGGTTCCGCACAACGGCTGCCGTCCACCCAAAAAACGTCGCGTGTAAGAGAGAACGATAATGGCTAGATATCTCGGACCAACTTGTAAACTTTCACGCCGCGAGGGAACAGATCTTTTCCTAAAGAGTGGTGTTCGTCCATTAGAATCCAAATGTCGCTCAGAGAGCGCGCCTGGCCAGCACGGTCAGCGTCGCGGTCGTCTGTCTGATTACGGTGTACAGCTGCGTGAAAAGCAGAAGGTACGTCGTATATACGGTGTTTTGGAAAAACAATTCCGCAACTACTACAGAGATGCTGCCAGTCAAAAAGGCAACACAGGTGAAAACCTGCTGACCCTGCTTGAGAAGCGTCTCGACAATGTCGTCTACCGTATGGGATTCGGAGCTACTCGCGCCGAATCACGTCAGCTAGTCGCACATAACTCCATTTTGGTGAATGGCCAGAAGGTAAATATTGCTTCATTTAGAGTTCAGGAAGGCGATGTCGTCGGTCTGCGCGAAAAATCTAAGAAGCAGCTACGTGTGCAAACTGCTCTGCAGTTGGCAGCTCAACGTGGCGAAGTTGAATGGATGCAGGTAGATAGCAACAAAATGGAAGGCACGTTCACGCGTAATCCAGACCGTTCTGATTTGCCCGCTGAGATCAACGAAAACCTGATCGTCGAACTGTACTCCAAGTAATCGCTGTCTAGCTCTTACAGGTAATACTATGCAAAATTCTGCTACTGAAATGCTTACACCGCGCAATATTGATGTAACTTCGTACAACGCAACTCATGCCAAGGTGGTTTTAGAGCCGCTTGAGCGTGGTTTTGGACACACATTAGGCAACGCACTGCGTCGCATTCTGCTGTCTTCTATGACTGGCTGTGCCATCGTTGAAGCTGAGATCGATGGTGTCGAGCACGAATACAGCGCTATTGAAGGCGTGCAAGAAGATGTCATGGAAATCCTCCTCAACCTGAAAGGGGTTGCGGTCGTGATGGAAGGACGCGATGAGACCACTGTTACCCTGAGTGCTAAGGGTCCTGGTCCTGTCACCGCTGCTGATATCGAAGTCGATAGTCATGTAGAAATTATTAATCCAGAGCACGTTATTGCTAATCTGTCTGACAAGACTAGCCTCAACATGCAGCTGCGTATTGTCCGTGGTCGTGGCTACCAGCCATCTGACGCACGCGTCAACGAAGAAGAGAACAGCACTATTGGCCGTCTGCAGTTTGATGCGTCATTTAGCCCAATCTTCAAAGTGTCTTACAGCGTCGAGAATGCGCGTGTTGAGAATCGTACTGATCTCGACAAGCTAGTTCTTGAGCTTGAGACTAACGGCACCATCGATCCTGAAGAAGCGATTCGTCGCGCCGCAACGATACTGCAGCAGCAGATGGCAGTATTTGTTGATCTTCAGGGTGAAACCGCCGCTGAGCCAGAAGAGAAAGAAGAAGAGATCGATCCGATCTTGCTACGTCCAGTTGATGATCTTGAATTAACTGTGCGCTCTGCCAACTGTCTCAAAGCTGAAAGTATTTACTACATTGGTGATCTGATCCAGCGCACCGAAGTTGAATTGCTGAAAACACCTAATCTGGGTAAGAAATCACTTACTGAGATCAAAGATGTATTGGCCTTCCGCGGACTGTCCCTAGGGATGCGTCTTGAGAACTGGCCACCAGCAAGTCTGAAAAGTGAACGCGAACTAGCTTAATCGCTTAGCTCGTATAGATATCATTGCTGAGAAAGCAACGAATTAAGGAATAAAAAAATGCGTCATCGTTATGCCGGCCGCAAACTGAATAAATCTGGTACTCACAAGAGAGCCATGTTCCGCAACATGACTGCATCTCTGGTTGAGCACGAGCTGATTAAGACCACTCTGCCCAAGGCCAAAGAACTGCGTCGCTTTGCTGAGCCTCTGATTACACTGGCTAAAGAGGACAATGTCTCTAACCGTCGTCTGGCTTTTGACCGTCTGCGTAACAAGGCAACCGTTGCCAAGCTGTTCACCGATCTGGGTGTGCGTTACCAGGAGCGTCCCGGTGGTTATCTGCGTATCCTTAAATGCGGTGTGCGCACTGGTGACAAAGCACCTATGGCCTACGTTGAGTTGGTAGGACGCGAAATGGTGGATGCCTCTGAAGAAGCGGTTGAAGTCGCTGCAGAATAAGCGTTTATAAGATACAAAAAAGCCGAGCTAGTAGCTCGGCTTTTTTGTATCTGTAAATCAGTGCTCTTTACTGAGAGCTCTACTGCCAGATTTGTACCCTCTGTGCTGGCGGTAGATATAGTCCATCGCCTTCCTCGACCTGATAGGTCTTATAAAAGTCCGCCATATTTGAGAACACCCCATTGATACGGTACTTATCAGGGCTGTGGGGATCGGTCTTTACAATTAATTCCAATATCTGATTGCGCCACTTTAAGCGGCTAGACTGGGCATTGCCAATAAAGAATCGCTCCTCGCCAGTAAAGCCATCGACAATCGGTGACGACTTACCCTGCAAAGACATTCGGTAGGCTTTTAGCGCAATGGCCGTGCCGCCCAGATCACCGATATTTTCGCCCAGCGTCAACTTACCGTTAACAAATAGGCCGGGAAGAGGCTGAAATTTATTGAACTGGCTAACCAAGCTCTTGGTACGAGCATCAAAATTAGCGCGATCCTGCGCTGTCCACCAGCTCTTTAGATTGCCATCTCCATCATATTTACTGCCCTGATCATCAAAGCCATGGCCAATCTCATGACCAATGGTGGTGCCAATGGTCCCGTAGTTGTAGGCATTATCTGCATTGGGCAAAAAGTTAGGTGCCTGTAAATAAGCCGCGGGAAACACGATCTCATTGAGCCCCGGATTGTAGTAGGCATTGACTTGCTGGGGAGCCATAAACCATTCACCGCGATCTATAGCCTTGCCTAACTTGCCGACATTGCGGTTGTGACTAAAGCTGCGCGCCCGTTTAATATTGCCGACCAGATCATCGTCAACCACATTGAGGTCGGTGTAATCCCGCCATGTATCGGGGTAGCCAATTTTGGCGGTAAACTTGGATAGTTTCACCAGCGCCTGCTGCTTAGTGGCATCGCTCATCCAGTCCAGATTTTTAATCGAATCGGCATAGGCGGCGATCAAATAGTCGACCATCTCGACCATGCGCGCCTTAGATTCAGGGGGAAAGTGCTTCTCGACGTAGAGCTGTCCGAGTAACTCACCGAGATTATCATTGATTGACCTGACCGCTCTGCGCCAACGATCCCGCTGCTCTTGGCGCCCGGACAATGTCTTGGCGTAAAACTCAAATCGGGCATCGACAAAGGGTGAAGACAGATAGGCGGCGAAACCATTAATAAGCCGCAGGCGCAGATAGTCTTGCCAGACGATGACAGGAGTCTGTCTAAACAGATTATTGACTGCCTCCAAGTAGCTGGGTTGCATGACAATCACATAGTCGACATCGGTTACACCAATGCCAGATAAGTACTGCTCGAGGTTGAGGTTCGATAACAGCTCGCTAAGCTCTGCAGAGGAAACCTTATTGTAGACTTTGTCAGCATTGCGGTTCTCGACCTTTGTCCACTGAGCAGCCGCTAACTGGCTCTCAAGGGCAAAGATATCCTGTGCAGCCGAACTGGGATTCTGATGACCGGTCAGTGATAAGGCTGTCTCTATATAGTCCTTATACTTGGCGATAATCTGCACGCCACGATCAGTGCTGTCGCTGTAATAGTTGCGGTCGGGAAGTCCCAATCCTGACTGTACAAAGAACATCGCGTAGCGGGTCGCGTCTTTATCGTCCTGACCGACATACAGATTAAATGGCGCATCGACGCCGATGGGATTACTACTGCCAAAGTAGGCGGCGACATCATCATGAGTTCGCAGCTGGTCAATGGCGGCTAAGTCACCAGCGATTGGCGCCATGCCCAACGCCTCAATACCAGCCTTATCCATATAGGCATTGTAATAGTCGCCAATTTTTATCTTTGCCCTGTCGGTCCCCGGATTGGCTGCAACATCTAGCACAATAGCATTGGACTGTTCGAGGCTCTCCTTGCGCAGCGTCATATAGCTGCCCCAGCCCACTTCATCGGCTGGTATCTTGGTTCTGGCGAGCCAGCCACCATTGGCATATTCATAGAAGTCGTCCTGCGGACGCACCTGCAGATTCATACCGTCACGATCGATACCTGAGCTCAGTGGCGCCGGAGCCTGATCTGAGCAGGCGCCCAGCATCAGCAATAGCGTCGCGCCTAAAATGGTTTTTTTCATTCACCTAACTCCCTTTTTGAAGACTAAAATTGCTCTGTGTAGGTCTGGGATTCCAGATTCATCAGTCTCATTGGACCTCCCCAGACGCAACCTGTATCCAATGCAAATAAATTAGGCCCGCAGTCACGGCCCTCGAGAGCCGCCCAATGGCCAAATATAATCTTATTCTGGCGAGTCTTTCTGTTTTCAAAGTCAAACCAGGGCCGATAGGGCTCGGGTGCTGCAATAGCATCCTTGGATTCGAGTTCAAGGATGCCATCAACAGTGCAGAAGCGCATGCGCGTCAGGTAATTGGTAATCACCCGCCAGCGTGCGGGTCCCCGCAAATCGTCCGACCACTGCAGCGGTTGGTTGCCATACATATGTTGAAAATACTCAGCACTCTTGTTTGAGCGCAATACTGCGCTGACCTCTGCGGCCAGGCTCTGCGCTTTCATCAAATCCCAGATTGGCGGAATGCCCGCATGCACCAAGGTGTAATCACCGGTGGATAAAAGTAGCGATTGCTGTTGCAGCCAGTTGAGCAGTTCATCGCTGTCGGGCGCGGCGAGAATTTCATTGAGACTGTCTTTTGGTGTGGGTGATCTAACCCCATGGGCGATCGCCAGCAGATGCAGATCGTGATTGCCCAACACCGTGGTAAAGCTGTCACCAAGATTTTTGCAGAAGCGCAATGTCTCCAGCGACTTGGGGCCACGATTTATCAGATCGCCAACCGCAATCAGTTGATCACAGGACGGATCGAAGGACACCGTTTCAAGGAGCTGCAATAGCGGGTCCAGACAGCCCTGAATATCCCCCACTGCATAGCGGGTCATTTAGTGCACGGCATTGGGAGTAGAGAGTAAAAATGGCTCGATAGGTGCATTGAATGGATCGCCATTTTCATCGAGTAATTGATAGCTTCCCTCCATGGTGCCAATCGGGGTCTTGAGCACTACGCCGCTGGTGTAGCTGTAACTGGCGCCAGCCTCGATAGTGGGCTGCTCGCCAATCACTCCCATACCGCGCACTTCTTTGCGCTCTTGATTAGCATCAATAATTATCCAGTGACGACCGAGTAGTTTGGCGGGCTCAGTGCCCTTGTTTTCGATAGTTATATGGTAGGCAAAAGCAAAACGGCTCTGCTCGGGCTGAGACTGTTGCTGCACATATTCGGTTACGACGCTAACCCGTATCGGTTGCACTTCCTGTTGAAGGTCTAGATTGTCCACAGTCATTTTATTACTGTCTCGCTTGCATGAATACTCTGGTTAATATGATTGCTCAGGCAGACAAAGTCCTTGACCGATAACTGTTCTGGACGCCGTCCCATATCGATATCCTGTGCCGCTGCTGTCAGATGCTCAGCATAGGGTTTGAGGCAGTTGCGCAGTGTTTTACGTCGCATCTGAAAGCACTGGCTCACAATCTTACTGAGCAGCCCCTCATCTGCAGCTACGCAGGGCATGGTTTTATGTGGCTTTAAGCGCACCACTGCCGACTGTACCCTGGGCGCGGGGCGAAAAGATTCTGGTGGTACGGGAATGAGCGGCATTACCCGACAATGGTATTGAATCATCACTGACAGTCGACCATAGGCCTTGGTGCCAGGTGCCGCGCCGAGGCGATCGACGACCTCCCGCTGTAGCATAAAATGCATATCTTTAATCAGATGTCGCACATTGAGTAGGTGAAACAACAGAGGCGTGGAAATATTGTAGGGCAGATTACCCACCAGACGCAGTTCATTGCCCTGATGAAATTCAGCAAAGTCAGTTTTTAGCGCATCGCCACTATGAATCGTAAAATCGGGGTACCGGCTAAACTTCTCGCCTAGGAATTCGACCAGATCTCTGTCCAGTTCAAGCACTGACATCGAGGGGCAGAGTTCAATCAGATACTCGGTAATGGCGGCCATCCCCGGTCCAATCTCAATAAGATTATCCTCTGGCTTGGGACCGACCGCTGCAACGATCTGCGAGATTATCTGTTGGTCGACAAGAAAATTCTGACCAAAGCGTTTGCGCGCCTGATGATTAATACTCATATCTTATCTGCGCCATTGGCAGCGGCCATCTGCGTCGCAACCCCAATCGCTGTCTTCAAACTGCCTTTATCTGCAGTGCCTGAGCCGGCAAGATCGAGCGCTGTGCCATGGTCTACCGATGTGCGCACAATGGGCAGTCCCAGCGTAATATTGGCGGCACGGCCAAAGCCCTGGTACTTGAGAACCGGCAGACCCTGATCATGATACATAGCCAGAACAGCATCCGCGCCCTCGAGGTTCTTAGCAGTAAATAGGGTATCTGCTGGCAGCGGCCCAACAAGATTGAAGCCTTGGTCGCGCCACTGTTGCAATACAGGGGTGATGATTTCGATCTCTTCACGGCCTAGATGACCCCCTTCGCCAGCATGGGGATTGAGCCCGCAGACCAAAATTTTTGGCTTGCTCAGGCCGAACTTATATTTTAGGTCACGGCATAAAATATCAATGACCTCTGTGAGCAAATCAGCGGTAATAGCCTCGGCCACCTCCCGCAATGGCAGGTGCGTGGTGGCTAATGCCACGCGTAATTCCTCGGTTGCCAGCATCATAACCACCTTCGCGGTACTGGTTTTCATGGCCAGATATTCGGTGTGTCCAGAAAATGGGATGCCGGCATCATTGATCACTGATTTTTGCACCGGGCCAGTGACCAGAGCCTGACAGCGGTCAGTTTGGCAAGCCTCTATCGCAAGGTCGAGACAGTCCAGTACATACCGCGCATTGCGCTGGTCGAGCTGCCCGGCCACAGCGGGCGCAGGCATGGGTACGGGCACTATTGCCAGTTCTCCAGCGGCCAGGGGCTGCTGGCGCGGTTCGATTAAGCTGAGTGGAAGGCCGAGCTGCGCCGCACGCTGGACAAGCAGGTCTGGATCGGCGAAGGCGACAAGTTCTTGGTCCTGGGGTTGCTGGACAAGTTGAATTAACAGGTCAGGCCCGACACCAGAGGGTTCTCCCGGTGTCAGTGCCAGGCTTAAGGTCATGAGTTTTCGGATCCTTTAATCTCAATAAAGGCTTCGTCGCGAATTTCCTGTAACCACACCTGCAATTCTTCTTCATACTTGCGTTCGCGCAGCATGTTTTGCGCGCGGTTGCGCAGAATATTAGTGCTGAAATCTTCGTCGCGGCGTTCGGTCACCTGCAGAATATGCCAGCCAAATTGTGAACTGAAGGGCGCACTGACTTCATTGAGTGCGATCGACCCCATAGTCTGTTCGAATTCAGGGACAAACATTCCCGGCGTTGACCAACCCAGCTCACCACCTTTGAGAGCCGAGCCTGGATCTTCCGAAAACTCCTTTGCCAAAGCGGCAAAATCTTCACCGGCAATCGAGCGATCACGCAGCTTATTAAGCAGCGCAACCGTGGTTTCTTGATCGCGAATTTGATTGGGTTTGACTAAAATATGTCGTGCGAAATGCTGTTCAATTAACTGCTCTCCACCACCGCGGCGCTCATAGAGTTTGAGTAGGTGATAGCCAGCGCCACTGCGGATTGGATCGGATACCTGACCTACATCCATCTGTTCCACAGCATCGATAAACACACCGGGCAACTGTGCCATTTTGCGCCAGCCCAAATCACCACCTTGCAGTGCCGATTGGTCCGCCGAATTAGCGATCGCCAGCTGACGAAAATCTGTGCCGCCTGCAGCCTGAGCTTGCAATTCGTTGGCGCGGACCAGAATAGCATCTGTATCTTCCAAGCTGGTCCCCGAGGCCACTGAGAGCAAAATTTGGCCAATATTAACGTCTGGAGAGGTTAAAAAACGCCCCTCTTCAGAGTTTAGAAAGTTATCCAGCTCTTGCTCGCTGATGCGAATACGGCGCATCACTTTACCCTGCTGCACGCGCATAATCGTTATTTCATTGCTGATCTGCTCACGCACTTCTGAAACCGTGCTGCCGGTAGCATGGATCTGAGCAACATACTGCTCCATTGTCAGTTTATTGCTGGCGGCAATGTTGGCCATGGCTTGATTTATTTCTTCATCGCCAATACGTATGCCTGCGTTATAGCCAATATTGAGTTGCAGACGCTCTGAGATTAATCGATCCAAAACCTGCTGCAGCAAGATATCCTGAGGGGGGGCTTTGGTGCCAGACTGCTGGATCTGCGTATAGATTGTTGCCATGCGCTGATCTAGCTCACTCTGCAGCACAATGTCATCATCGACGACGGCAATAACCTTATCCAGCAGGGTTACCTGTGCTGAGGCGACGATTGAAATAAACAGTACGCTAGCGCAGATAAGCGCAGATTTTTTAGAAATTTTCCAGAGGTTCATAACCGTAAATACCATTGTTAAGCATTGTGTCTACCCGACTGCCAGTGCCAGCCAGACCTTTAAACTGTATTTGTAAAAAGATACCGTTTCTTGATTTTAGTTGCTCTTCCGGGAATAGGAATTCGTCTTCCCGATCGAGCCAGTGGCGGGCCACCATACTGGCACGCCAGCAGCAACTGTTGTATTCGAAACCTGCAAACAGTTCCAGTTCCCGCTTGTTAGTAAAATCATGATTCCAGCGCCCGACCACATTAAAATTACCGGCCAACGGCACAAATGCAGATATATCAACTTGCTCTAAATCTTGATCTACATCCATGCCATTAAATAGCCTCGGTTCGCGCCGAGTATATCTATAGGTAAAGTTAAATAGGCGATTGTCGCGATCATTATAGCGTACGCCGAGGCTGCTTTTTTCCAAATCATTATCATGGTTGTCATAGATAAGGTCACTGGTAAAACGCCAGTTTTTGGCCAGTCTGGCAGCCAACTCAAGTGCCAGAGGGGACTGATTGCGCGTCAACTCTGCGAGTTCATCTACCGTTGGATTGGACGATAGGGTCACCAGTCGGTCGCGGTAGTAAACGGACTGAGCAATGCTGGCTCTAAAACGCTCCTGGCCAGAATTTTGATCAATAAACCTCGTGGTAAAGGCGATCGTAAGCCGTTCTTCGTCGGAGATTCGGTCGCCACCGTTAAAGCGATTCTCGCTAAAAAGAAGACCGTAGGAGGGGGTGAACTCTCTGGTGTCGAAATCGGGGATTGCAGACTGATCTTCAAACTTGGCGTTGATGTAGAACAGTCGTGGTTCAAACGTCTGTTTGTGATTGCCCAGCCAGTTGACATCTCGTTCGAGGAAGACACTGCTGTCGATCGAGTAGACCGGAACAGTTACTGAGGGCGTTTTATTGGTCAAGCTGGTATTGTTGGCCTCGAGAGAGTAAGCCAGATGATTAAACCCTATCTTGGGCTTGAAGTAGCCCCAGCTCCAGCGTTTATCCCAGGTCATGCCGTAGTCAATACGACTGCGGCTACCAGTGACAAAGTTTGGGTCGTCGCGATCAAAAATGGAATAGCGATTATTTAGTTCAACCACCAGATTATTATCAAATCTGTAGTAGCCATCGATAGAGATCCTCGGTACTACGGAGTACTGATCTGTCAGGCCCTTGGTTATAACCTGATAGTCCTGTGCTTCGACAAGATAATTCCAGTGCTTGGTTTTATAGCCGGCTGAGGCGCGACGCTGCAGATGAGTGAGGCTATTTTCATCCGGAGTAAAGCTACCCAGATCGCGAAAATAGTCGACATCGCTCACTTTGTTTAAATCTAAAAATGTTGACCAGGGTCGATTGGCGCCACCGCGGTGCTGCAGGCTTAACAGATGGCGATCTTCACCTTCAAAGGGATGCAGGCCTGTCTGCGGGTCAATTTTCTCATCGTCGTCTCCGCCTTTATCGCTGCCCAGAAAATTGGCGAATAACTCAGTCTCCGACCAGCGGCTGAGATGGCGAAATTCCGTTTCGATGCCGAGTCCGCGCTCTTGGATATAACGGGGAGAAATTGTCGCGTCATAGTTGGGCGCAATATTCCAATAGACTGGCTGAGTGAAGTCGATACCATTTTCTTGGTTGACACTGATGGTTGGAAATAGCAGGCCAGAGGAGCGACGGTTATCAACCGGAAATTTGAGGTAGGGGAAATAGAAAATGGGTACATCTTTGACTTCAAGGCGAGCATTCTTGACTGTGGCAAATCCTGAGCTTTGATCAATCGCGATTTCGCTGGTCATCAGCTGCCAGGTTTTATCTCCGGGCTCGCAGCTTGAATAAGACGCAGCGTCGATAACAATAATGCCATCTTCGTTTCGGGACAGGCTCTCTGCCGAGCCGCGAACGGAGGCCTCGTGCAACACATAGGTTGCATCATCAATCTGCACCTCTTTACTGTCGATATCGATTTTGGCGTTGTTGCCTAGCAGCAAGAGCCCCGGCTCACGAAAGCGAACATTGCCCTCGAGGGTCACTTGCCGATTGTTCTGGTTAATTCGCGCAGTGTCACTGCGTATCTGGCGAAAGCCCTGTGAAACCTGCACATCCCCATCGAGTTGGGCAATATTGCCCTCCAGCGCCTCAGTGGTATTGGCATTAACACGCAGTGAGGCCTGGTCGGGGTCGACATCGGCATCAGGGTAATCACGCTTGGGTTCCATATAGGCACCACAGCAGTAGGGATCTAGAGATAATTTCTGCTCTGGAGTCATATCCTGTTCTTTGACCCAATCCAGATTTAGCACTCGAGCGACTCTAGGTTCCTCTGGATTGGCAGGCCCGGTGTTGTTAATACTGCGCGCGGGGCGTCTGCCCTTGGGGATATCAGTGCTCTGAGATTGATGCTCACGACATAGCCACTTGCCATCTGGTCCGCCACCGCAGTTCCACAATGTTTGCTCTGCATCTTCCTCGGCCACAACTAAAAGTGGCAGCCCAGCGCAAATCAGAGTTGTGATTGCAGCTAAAAGGCGCCGAGCAGGGAGAGCGGTTCGATCCTGTCGCAAATTTGTTACAGTTTGAGTCAAATCTGAGGCCTACAACCAATTGTACGTTTTCGGCATTTTACCTGATATCTGCCCCCAGTAGAGACCTGAATTGCAGCAAATAGGCTAGAATACCTATTTTTTGCCCCAGGGCCATTTAAATAGGCAGTTGCTGAGTGGAAAACCAAGAACAACAAACATTTTTTGACTGGATATTGGCCTTTCTTCCAGTCGCTAATGTATTGTCAGAACCCTTAAAAGTTGAGGCCCTTGCCAGCGATGCAGGCTTCCGGCGCTATTATCGACTCAATACTCAACCAAGCTTAATTGCGGTCGATTCTCCGCCGGGCAAAGAAAACAATTCAGCCTATATCTCCGTGGCTATGAGTCTGCAGGCACAGGGCATTACCACGCCGAAAGTGCATGCTGTGGATTTTGTCCAAGGGTTCTTTTTACTTGAGGATTTTGGCCGTGATTTACTCCAGCCCGTGCTCAATTCGGAAACGCTGGGCAGTTATTATCAGCAGGCCGAGGAGACATTGCTAGAGATTCAAAAAACCGCGCCCGACCCTCGAGTTTTTCCCCGCTACGATGCTCAGCGTCTGCGCGATGAAATGGCGTTGTTTAGTCAGTGGTTTATCAATAAGCTGCTCGGTTTAGAGTTGCAACAACAGGAAATAGCCCTGCTGGACAGGCTGTTCGATGATTTAGTTGAGAGCGCATTGGCTCAGCCTCAGGTAGTGGTGCACCGAGATTACCATTCGCGCAATCTGATGTTACTGGCAGATCAGCGGCTGGGAGTGATTGATTTTCAAGACGCGGTCAATGGCCCGATTACCTATGATCTGGTGTCCCTGTTAAAAGACTGTTATGTGCGCTGGCCAGCGCAGCAGATGCGCGAGCGGGCGCTGTCTTTTAGATCTCAGGCCCGCATCGATATTGATGATCAGCAGTTTCTAGGCTGGTTCGATCTTATGGGCCTGCAGCGCCATATTAAAGTGATGGGTATCTTTGCGCGCCTCGCCCTGCGTGACGACAAGAGCAGTTATCTGCAGGATTTACCGCTAGTGATTCGCTATAGCCTTGAGGCGGCCAGAGACTATCCGCAAAGCAGGGCATTTTATGAGTGGTTTTTGCAGCGTATAGAGCCACATCTGGCGGCACAGTCCTGGTACAGCGATTGGCAAACGGCGGGTGACAAGCGATGAAATCGATGATTCTTGCTGCCGGGTTTGGCGCTCGCTTGCGGCCACTGACTGAGACCACTCCCAAGCCACTATTGAAGGTCGGCGGCAAACCCTTGCTGCAATATCATCTGCAGCGTCTGGCCGCGGCAGGTATAACGGAACTTGTGATTAATACCAGCTGGTTGGCACAGCAAATTGAAGATTACTTTGGCGATGGCAGTGACTTTGGTGTCAGCATTGACTGGTCTCGAGAAGCGCAGCCGTTGGAAACCGGGGGTGGTATAGCCAATGCATTACCGCTGCTGGGTAGCGAGCCTTTTTTACTCATCAATGGCGATGTGTGGACAGATTTTCCTCTGCAAAGCATCAGCCTGGATCAGGATGCTGACGCCCATCTGGTGATGGTTGCCAATCCAGAACATAATCCCAGTGGCGATTTTGCCGTCGCTGATAATCTGGTCAGCTATGGTGCCGGGCCCAAGTATACGTTTAGCGGGATCAGTGTATTTCGGCCGCAACTGTTTGCCGATGTTAGGCAAGACTGTTTTCCTCTGCGCGATGTTATGCGCCCAGCAATTTTATCGGGCCGAGTCACAGGCAGCGTCTATAATGGTCAGTGGTGGGATATAGGCACTGTAGAAAGGCTGACCCAACTGGACAACAATTTGAATAAAGCAGAGCCAAAATAATAATGATTAAAAAAATCCACTTCCAAATTATCTTTTGGCTATGTCTATTGAGCACAGTTGCCCTGTCATTGATACCGGTTTCCGGGCAGCAAATGTTCGAAATGCAAGACAAAGTTGGCCATGCCACGGTCTATGCCACCCTGTACTTTTTAGCGGTGCAAGCCTTTGGTCACCGCGTGCCTCTGTGGCTATTAGCTGTTGTACTCGTGATATTTGGGCTATCTATGGAACTGGCTCAGTCAATGACCAGCTATCGTTATGGCGATCCCTGGGATTTACTCGCTAACACAATGGGTGTTGTGGTGATTTGGCTGGTCTTCAGTGCGCGCAGGAGATGGCAATGAAATCTGTTTACCGTGGCAGCGACTATTTTGAGGCGCAATTGCTGCACGGGCTTATGGAGCAGGCGGGGCTGCAAGTATTTTTGCAGGGCACTGCACTGCAGGGTGGCTTGGGAGAGGTACCCGCCATGGGACATCTATCGATCACTGTTAACGATGCCGATCAGCTCCGAGCTACAGAGATTATTGAGGCCTATGAGCGCGGTGACTATGAGCTTGAGGAGGAATAAAGATGACACCTAAGTTAAGGCGTTTAGCACTGTGGCTGGCACCGTTAATAGGTGCTCTGGTCGGTGTGGCAATGCTGAGGTCTGGCTGGGAACTCAGAGCAGCTCTGGCCGCAGGGCTGACGACATTATGTGCTCTATGGTGGATATTTGAGCCTATCCCCATTCCTGCCACCTCAATGATCCCGTTGGGTGTTTTTCCACTGCTGGGTATTCTCGATGGCAAGCAGGTGGCTCAGGCCTATGGTGACCCGCTTATTATTTTGCTGATGGGTGGCGCTATGTTGTCCAAGGCGATGGAAAAGAGCGGTGCTCATCGCCGTCTCGCGCTGTATATGGTCAATCTATTTGGTGGCGATAATCAGCGACGACTGGTTTTTGGTTTTATGGTGGCTGCTGCGGTGCTCAGTATGTGGGTTTCCAATACGGCCACCACATTGATGTTGCTGCCAGTCGCCTATGCTGTTCTCGACAGTGCAGCAGATAAAGACGCGGGCAAACTCGCTGTACCACTACTTCTCGGAATTGCCTACGCTGCCAGTATTGGTGGTTTGGGTACACCTATTGGCTCACCGCCCAATGTCATCTTTCTCAAAGTTTATGCTGAAGCCACAGGTACCATGCCGAGCTTTAGTCAATGGATGCTCTGGGGCTTGCCGGTTGTCTTGCTGTTATTGCCTCTGGCCGGGTTGTGGATTACGCGCCATATCGACCAGACCGCGCCCCTAGCTATTCCTCAGGCGGGTGCTTGGCGCACCGAAGAGGTGCGGGTTCTGACAGTTTTTACACTGACTGCACTGGCCTGGATTACCTTGCGCGAGCCCTTTGGCGGCTGGACTGCTCTACTGGGGGTGCCAACGGCTAACTATGCGGCAGTGGCATTGACCTCAGTAGTACTGATGTTCGTGCTGCCCAATGGCAGTGGTGGTAAGTTACTGGATTGGGAATCGGCCTCGACCATTCATTGGGGCGTTCTGCTCCTATTTGCTGGCGGCATTGCAATTGCCAAAGCATTTTCTGTAACAGGTATCAGTGCGGCGATTGGCGAATCCCTGTCTGGCGTCACCAGGCTTTCAATTATCCTGTTGATTGCCGCAGTGGCTCTGGCAGTGACGTTTTTAACTGAGATCACCAGCAATACAGCGACCACTACATTATTGATGCCTATTCTCGCGGCGGCCTCGCTGGGTACAGGTTTTGATCCGGCGTTATTAATGTTGCCAGCGGCACTGTCTGCCAGCTGTGCCTTTATGTTGCCAGTGGCGACCGGACCTAATGCTATTGTGTTTGGCAGTGGGAAAATAACGGTGGAGCAGATGGTGCGTGAAGGCTTTGTGTTAAATCTCATCGCGGTGGCCGTTGTTACATCGGTGGTGTATTTTTGGCTGGCCACTTAGGGTTGTAGCAGGATTTTAATATTTCCTGGCTGCAGAGTTTGGCTGCCGGCGATAGAGAGCACTAGCGTTGCCATTTCGTCCCAGATATCGGCTTTACGCATGCCCTTGATACCGCGATCAATGGCGCCAGCCTGATACAGATACATACGCAGATGCGCCGGCTTATTGCGCTGTAGGGCACGGCGAAAAAGACTTATACGCTTATCCCAAACTCCGGCATTTTTAAGTGCCCAGTCGCTGTGCTCACCGCGGGCAACCTGCTCGCTGGCCTTAACCAAGATACGCAGTTCTCGGGTAATTGCCCAGAGCAGAGGCATGGGCTCTGTGCCTTCGTTTTGTAGTCCACGCAGTGACTGCGCCGCAGATTGTGCGTCGCCCATCAGCATCTTGTCGATAAACTCAAACAGATTATAGCGCGCGCTATCGGCTACCACTGCCGACATGGTGTCGGCATCAACCCTGCCCTCTGGAGCCAGTAATTTAAGCTTCTCTATTTCCTGCACCGCGGCCAACAGATTGCCCTCGACGCGATCAGCCAAAATTTGAACTGCCTCCTGGTTGGCTTGAATGCCGGCATGCCCCAGACGCTGTTGGATCCAGCGTGGCAAATGATCGGCATTGACTGGCCACACTTGGATATGTGCGCCCAGTGCTTCAAGCGCCTTCATCCACTTGCTGTTCTGGGCAGATTTTTCCAGTTTGGGAACAATAAACAGCAGCAGATTGTCCGGATTGGGATTGGCACAAATTTCACAGATTGCCTTGCTGCCCTTGTCGCCGGGCTTGCCATTGGCGATGCGAATCTCGATTATTTTTTTGTCGGCAAACAGCGACAGAGAATTGGATTCGTTGGCGACATGGTTCCAGTCATAGTTGCCCTCGACATGAAATAGTTCGCGCTCGGTAAAGCCTTTTTCACGCGCCGCCACCCGCACGGCGTCAGCACATTCCTGAGCGAGTAATGGCTCGTCACCACTAATAATATAGGCTGGCAAAAGTTGCTTTTGCAGATTGCCGCCAAGCTGCTCAGCCTTAATTTTCATTACTGCTGGCCAGCGCTGGGAACAACTCGTAAACGGTTGAGAATTTGGCGCACAATCTCTTC
The DNA here is from genome assembly GCA_029242085.1 of Porticoccaceae bacterium. Classification (GTDB taxonomy): domain Bacteria; phylum Pseudomonadota; class Gammaproteobacteria; order Pseudomonadales; family Porticoccaceae; genus HTCC2207. The sequence goes on along the minus strand of JAQWUP010000023.1, from coordinate 24,598 downwards.
GCGCATACCGCTGAGTATCAGTCGCTCCTCACTGTCAGAGGCCAATACATCCTGCTCGTCAAATTCATAGACACGTTCTACCGAGGCGGTGGACAGTGGTATTAATTGGGTACCATCGGCGCCAATAATTAAAAAGTCCACATCTTCATTGAGCTGATATTCGGCTACACGAGCCGCGGCATTAATGGCACCGGTGCGGCGAGTTTTGCGAAAATCGACAATCACCACGCTATAACTTGCCTCGCCTGAGCTGGCGACGACCTTGACCCCATACAAATTCAGTGCGCGTGTCAGCTCCTGAATCAGGTCGCTATGAGCATCGTTAGATGATAGGTACAGGCTGCCCAGATCCGCAGGCACCACCTCAGAGTTACGCAGCTGCCAGCCGCAGGCTGAGAGCAGTAAAATCATGGTTGCAAGCACTGTATTTTTTATCATCATTACAATCCTGTTTGCCGAGCTTTGCTCAGGCGTTTTTTAATTTGCCACTATATTAACCAGTCTACCCGGAACCACAATAATTTTACGAATGGTTACAGCCTCGGTGAAGCGCTGCACATTAGTGTCGGCAAGAGCCAATTTTTCAACCTCATCTTTAGACGCATCTGCGGCAACTTGAATTTTACCCCGTACCTTGCCATTGACCTGAATTACCAACTCAATTGAGCTGCGCACCAGTGCCGACTCATCGACAATTGGCCAGGCCGCCTCGGCGACCGGTTCAGTATTGCCGAGCGCATGCCACAGGCTGTGGCAGATATGCGGTGCAATAGGTGACAGCAATAAAATTGCGCTGGTCAGGGCTTCATGACGGACGGCAATACTCTGCGCATTGTTGTCGGTCAGTTTGGCAACCTCATTGAGCAGTTCCATTACCGCGGCGATCGCCGTGTTAAAGGTATTGCGTCGACCGTAGTCATCATTCACTTTGTTGATAGTTTCATGGGTCTTTCGGCGCAGATTCTGCTGGTTTTCATCTAGATCTGCTTTGTTCAGCGGCGCAATAGTACCCTGTTCCAAATGGCCGTGGACCATGTTCCATAGTTTGCGCAAAAAGCGATGGGCGCCAGACACACCGTCGTCGCTCCACTCCAAGGTTTGCTCTGGCGGCGCAGCAAACATAGTAAACAGGCGCACTGTATCCGCACCATGTTTATCAATGGCAGTCTGTGGATCGACACCATTATTTTTCGATTTCGACATTTTGGTGACACCACCGCTGTGCACCACCTCACCAGTTGTGGTCTCAGTCGCCTTGATGGTGCGGCCTTTTTCATCACTCTCAACGGTGACCTCCAGAGGCGACAGCCATTCTTTGCGACCCCCGTTATCTTTATAAAATGACTCCGCTAAAACCATGCCCTGACAGAGCAGGCTTTTGAACGGTTCACTGCTGCTGACCAAACCTTCGTCGCGCAGCAGTTTGTGGTAAAAGCGTGCGTACAGCAGATGCAAAATAGCATGCTCGATACCGCCCACATACTGGTCGACCGGCAGCCAGTAATCGGCGCGCTCGGGGTCGAGCATGGCGCTGTCTAAATCGGCACAGGTAAAGCGCGCATGGTACCAAGAGGATTCCATAAAGGTATCGAAGGTATCGGTCTCCCGCTCAACCTGCTGACCATTTATCTCGGTCCTACGCCACTCGGGGTCCGCTTTAATCGGCGACTGGATACCATCCATTTCTACATCGGTTGGCAATACCACCGGGAGTCTATCCAGGGGTACAGGAATCTCTCCCCCCTCAGCGAGGTTGTACATCGGGATCGGTGCGCCCCAATAGCGCTGACGGCTTACGCCCCAGTCACGCAGGCGATAGTTAGTGGTTACTGAGCCCTGATCACAGGCTTCAAGAGCGGCAGCAATGGCATCAAAGGCCGCGCTAAAATCTAAGCCATCGTATTGACCAGAGTTAACCAGCAGACCTTTGCTGACAAAAGCCTCGTTGTCTATGTCGCAGATTTCATCCTTGGCTGGGGCTACTACCTGCTTAATCTCAAGTTGATACTTTTTGGCAAACTCATAGTCGCGCTGGTCATGGGCTGGCACTGCCATAACGGCGCCAGAGCCATAGTCCATCAATACATAGTTGCCGACCCAAACCGGGATAGTCTCGCCGGTTAATGGGTGCACAGCAGTAATGCCAGTATCCATACCGCGTTTTTCCATGGTGGCCATTTCAGCTTCTGAAACCTGCTGAGTTTGGCATTCACTGATAAACGCTGCTAGCTCGGGATTGTTTTTGGCGACTTCAAGGGCAATAGGGTGGGCGGTGGCCAATGTGGCATAGGTCACGCCCATCAATGTGTCTGGTCTGGTGGTGTAGACATCAAAGCTGCTGTGTTCGGCGACAGCCGCGGCCAGATCAAAGGTCATATTGACCCCGCGACTCTTGCCAATCCAGTTGCGCTGCATGGTCTTGACCTGCTCGGGCCAGTGCTCCAAATCATCCAAGTCGTCTAATAGCTGCTCGGCATAGTCGGTAATGCGAATAAACCACTGAGGAATTTCTTTGCGCTCAACTAGGGCGTCTGAGCGCCAGCCACGACCATCGATCACCTGTTCGTTGGCCAGCACAGTCTGGTCCACTGGGTCCCAGTTGACGGTGGACATCTTTTTATACACCAGGCCTTTCTCGAACAGGCGGGTAAAGAACCACTGTTCCCACTTGTAGTAGTCCGGTTCGCAGGTGGCTAGCTCCCGGGACCAGTCGATGCCAAAGCCCAGGGACTTCAGCTGCGACTTCATGTAGGCGATATTTTCTTTGGTCCAATTGGCGGGGGCGCTCTTGTTTTGGATTGCAGCATTTTCTGCGGGCAGACCAAACGCTTCCCAGCCCATCGGATGCAGTACATTTTTGCCCTGCATGCGCTGATAGCGAGCGATGACATCGGTAATGGTGTAGTTACGCACATGGCCCATATGCAACTTGCCGCTGGGGTAGGGGAACATAGCCAGGCAGTAAAACTTTTCTTTGTCAGGGTCTTCGGTGACTTCGAACGTTTTGTTTTCAGTCCAAAATTGCTGGGCTTCGCGCTCTAATTCGGCGGGATGATAGGGATGTTCAATAGTCATCAAGATTCACTGCTTATCGTTTTAAAAATAGGCGTGAATTATAGGGGAATACAGACACATCTAACAGCGTGCAGATGTGTCTGGTTCGAGATAGTTACTGGGGCCAGCGGATAGTTGGTTAGCTGGCCTGTCTGGTAGGTATTCCCAGTTCTTCCAGTTTGGCGGCCATATCTTCAGCAGATGTGGCGGCGTTAATTTTACGGTCTATAAATAAAATTTTGCCATCTTTGCCGATATAAAAAGTATGCCGGTTGGGCATGCCGTAAAAGGCTAGTACATCAAAGGCTTTGGCGACTGCTTTTGATGGGTCGCTTAGCAGTGGAAAGTCAGCGTCGTTCTCTTCAGCAAATTTTTGATTGTCTTCCAGCACGTCAACACTGGCCATAAAGTAGGTGACATCTAAGCGCTTGAGAAGGTGGCCATTTTGCGCCAGTGATTTACATTCTATGGTGCAACCGCTGGTAAATGCTTTTGGGTACCAGGCAATAACAATCGCCTGTTTGTCGTGAAACTGCTCCAGACTGTAGGTTTTGCCATCAGTAGCCTGAAGAGAAAATGCCGGAGCCTGATCACCGACCTCTAATGCTGCAACCGACAGCGATATCCAACTAAGTAGTGCTGCCAGGGTAATCCGAATGTATGTTTTCATCGCTTGCCTCTTTTAAAATTCTTATAGTGATCAATAGCCCAACCCAGAATAGCGCCAGTAGGACCGTTGGCCAGGAGCCAAAAAGTGAGAATACTGTGCGTCCATTGCGCGGTTCGACAGAGCCAATCAATTCCCCTTGGCTGTACTGCTCAATACTCCGATAAATGGTCCCTTGGTAGTCGACCAGTGCAGAAATGCCATTGTTGGTGCCGCGTATCATTGGCTTGGCATTTTCCAGAGCGCGCATCTGCGCCATCTGCATATGTTGCTGAGGCCCTATGGAACGACCAAACCAGGCATCGTTGCTGACCGTGAGTAGAACCGACGAACCAGTGCTATTACGTGCAACCAGGTCTGGATAGACCACTTCATAGCAAATCGCGGTAGAGATGTTTTCTCCCTGCACGGCAAAGGGTAGCTGATTATCTGCGCCGAGGGAAAAGGCCGACATAGGTAAATTAAAAAAGGTGATCAGGCCGCGCAGCACTGATTCCAGAGGGACATATTCACCGAAGGGCACCAATCTGGTCTTGTTATACTGGCGTTCAGATTCAATGTTGCCCAGAGCGATCATTGAATTATGGTACTTTTCCTGCCCCCTATCATAGGTTGGAATGCCGGTTAACAATGTTGTTTCACTGGCTTCAGCCCGCTGATGTATGCCGCGCAAAAACCCTTGAACCCTGTGACCTAGTGCAGGCACAGCGGCTTCGGGCCAGACCACAAGATCAGCGCCCCAATGGGCCTCGGTCTGCTCTTTGAGCTGTGCGAGTATGCGGGGAAGACTATCTGAGGCCCATTTTTGATGCTGATCTATATTGGGCTGAACCAGCACCACGTCCAGCTGCTGGCCACTGGATTCTGTCCAGACTTTGTGTTGCAGCGCATAACCAGAGGCTGCAAATAGCAGCACAGCCAGGGCAGCCATAGAGGTTGCAGGTCTGGCTATTTTTCTCTGTCCCAGCTGTGCCAACACCCCAGCGCTGAGGGCACAGATAAAGCTGAGCCAGAGCACACCGCCGACTGGTGCCCAGCCATTGAGCCATGTCTGGGTATGGGCGTAGCCAGCAAAGAGCCATGGGAAGCCAGTAAAAATCCAGGTGCGTATCCATTCGCTCAGCACCCAAATAGCGGGTAGGCCGGTGAGCCAGGCGCTGGGAGTTTGTGGAATTAATGCGCTGAGCACAAAGGGTACAGCAAATAACAGTGCCAGAAACAGGCAGAATAGTGCGGTGGCTAATAGCGCCAGTGGCGCGGGAATAAAGCCGTGTTCATGAATGCTGACATAGACCCAACTGGCCCCCGCAAAAAATAAACCGAAGCCATAGACACTGGCTTTGGCCAGCGCCTGGGTAATGGATTGATGCTGCAGCTGCCAAAAGAGTACCGCAATGCTTAGGGTGGCAATTGGCCACAGGTTGAAGGGCGCGAGCGCTAGAGGAAATAATGCCCCAGCCGCAAATAGCGAGAGAAAATTCTGCCCTCGGCTCAGCTGCTTCATAGATCGGTTTTAGTTACTTCCAACTGAGTAATTTTACGGTTGTCACCGGCAACAACTTTAAACTCGAAGTTCTCAATACGCGTGGTTTCATTAATCTTTGGCAGTCGGCCAAAGGCATGCACTACTAGTCCACCCACGGTGTCGAAGTCGTCATCGGCCAAGCCAACATCGAAGAACTCATTGAAATCACTGATTTCGGTAATCGCCTCTACCTGAAACTGATTGTCGCCGATGGCGCTAATTTGCTCCGGCTCATGTTCGTCGGTTTCATCTTCGATTTCGCCAACAATTTCTTCCAGTACATCTTCAATAGTGAGCAGACCTGATACACCGCCGTATTCATCGACCACAATCGCCATATGGTAACGGTGCTCACGGAATTCCTGCAGCAGAATATTGAGTCGCTTGCTCTCAGGAATAATAGTGGCGGAGCGCAACAGACTTTTCAGGTCAAATGATTCTTTGCCAGACAGCAGTAGCGGCAGCAGTTCTTTAGCTAACAAAATACCCAGTACATCATCCGAGGATTCGCCGACCACGGGAAAGCGAGAGTGCTGAGACTGAATAACCAGGTCGAGAATCTGCTCAAGGCTGAAATCGTCCTCAATCACCTGCATACGTGATCGCGGGATCATTATCTCCCGCGCCTGAAGATCCGATACTTTGAGAGCGCCCTCCATAATATGTAGCACGCTAGAATCAATAATCGATTCATTTTCGGCGCTGCGCAGCATGTCTGCGACCTCATCACTACTGGTGGGGTTAGGTGAAAATACCCGCCCTATCTTCTTTAGCAATGAATTGTCGGCGCTGTTATTTGATTCTTCGTTCATGATTTTCTCTGTGCGACTCTTGTTATTTTAGTTGTCGGTCTAGTTCGTAAGGCGCTGGAAAGTTCATTGCCAGCATAATATTCGTTTCCAGTGTTTCCATTACCTCGGCGTCAGTATCGCCAACATGGTCATAGCCCAACAGGTGCAGTACACCATGTACGGTCATATGTGCCCAATGGGCTTCAATCGATTTTCTCTGCTGCTGAGCTTCGCGCACAACCACCGGCGCACAGATCACCAGATCGCCTAATATGGGCAATGGCTCTGGGGTAACAGCATCAAAGGGGAATGAGAGTACATTGGTGGGACCGGCTTTACCGCGATACTGCTGGTTGAGTGCCGCGCTTTCCTGTTCATCGACTATGCGCACACTGAGTTCGGCAGTTTCTCGCTTGTCACGGAGCGCTGCGCCGACCCAGCGCTGCATACTGTCTTCGTCAGGGGCGTCCTCAGATGAACAGGCCATCTGAATATCGATAGAAATATTCATGAGTTACTAGCTAGCTCTCGCTTTCAAAGGCATCGTAGGCGTCGACAATGCTCTGCACAATGGGGTGGCGCACCACATCACGCGATTCGAAGTGGGTGAAACTAATTTCTTCGACATCTTTTAATACATCGCAAACATGCACCAGACCTGAACTAACTCCGCGAGGCAAGTCAATTTGCGACATATCGCCAGTGATAACCGCGGTGGAGCCAAAGCCAATGCGGGTGAGAAACATTTTCATCTGCTCACGCGTGGTGTTCTGGCTTTCATCGAGAATAATGTAAGCATTACTGAGTGTGCGACCGCGCATATAGGCCAGCGGTGCAATCTCAATAACATTGCGCTCCTGCAACTTAGCAACGGTTTCAAAGCCAAGCATTTCGTGGAGTGCATCGTAAAGGGGTCTCAAATAGGGGTCTACTTTTTGCGCTAGATCGCCAGGCAAAAAGCCCAGTCGCTCGCCAGCTTCAACCGCTGGTCGCACCAGCAAAATGCGTTGCACCTCATCGCGCAGCAGCGCTTCAACAGCGCAGGCCACAGCCAAATAGGTTTTACCTGTGCCGGCGGGACCGACACCGAAGTTAATATCATGGGTTTGAATCGAGCGCACATAGCGCTGCTGATTTAATCCTCTGGGTTTGATATTGCCTTTCTTTGTGCGTATTACCGAAAAGCTATCAATATTGTCGGCAGGTTGCGCATTGCTGGCAGATTGGGTCATAGGCTTCTCTCTCTCGCATTGTCGAAGGTGAAGATGTACTTCTTCTGGTGATAGCTCATCGTAATGAGCAGTTTCTTGATAAAGGTTATAGATAACATCAGCGGCACTCTGGGATGCCTGTGTGTCGCCGTAAACGGCGAAGAAATTATCCCGCGAGCGAATTTCAACGTTCAAACGTTGTTCGATTAGGCGCAGATTTTCATCAAATTGACCGCAGAGTGAGGCGAGACGACGAGCGTCATTAGGCTCGAGAGTGATGCTATAGGCTGATGGTTGTGTATCCAATCGTTTCAATGGGTGCTTTAAAGCCTTTCCATATGGGGTTATTCGTAGCATAGCGCGAACTCTGGGGCAGAGTAAGCTTTTTTTATTACGGGATTGTTATAAAAAAATAACCCTTAAAACCTTAGGTTCTAAGCGGGAATAGCCTGATCAAGGATAAGATCGCCGCGCAGACTGTTGGGTAGCGCCTGAGTAATATCAGTTTGCACAAACTGACCGATCAGGCTGTGGTCGTCACAGCTGAAGTTCACCACGCGATTGTTCTCAGTACGGCCTTGCAACTGGCCAGGATTTTTCTTTGAAATTCCCGTGACCAAAAGGGTTGCTCTGGTGCCGACCATACGCCGACTTATCTCGGCGGCATTTTGCGAAATGCGGTCCTGGAGTATTTTTAAACGCTGCTTTTTGACCGCCTCGCTGGTGTTGTCAGCCAGATCCGCTGCGGGGGTGCCTGGGCGAGCGCTATAAATAAAGCTAAACGAGGTATCAAAGCCAATTTGCTCGATAAGCTTCATGGTCGCGGCAAAATCTTCTTCAGTTTCACCGGGAAAGCCGATAATAAAGTCTGAAGAAATACTGATATCTGGACGCACAGCGCGCAGGCGACGAATTTTAGATTTATATTCAATTGCGGTGTGACCGCGCTTCATGGCCATCAGTATCCGATCGGAGCCACTCTGTACTGGCAGATGCAGATGACTGACCAGCTCTGGCACACGGCTGTAGGCATCAATCAGAGCATCGGAAAACTCTACCGGATGCGAGGTGGTGTAACGAATGCGATCTATGCCGTCGATATCGGCGACATAGGGCAGTAGCTCGGCAAAATCACAGACTGACCCGTCGGGCATTTCGCCGCGGAAGGCATTTACATTCTGTCCCAGCAAATTGACTTCGCGGACGCCCTGTTCTGCCAATGCGGCAACTTCCGCCAGCACATCGGCCACAGGGCGGCTTACTTCTTCGCCTCTGGTGTAGGGAACAACACAAAAAGTGCAGTATTTGGAACAGCCTTCCATAATGGAGACAAATGCGCTGACGCCATCAGCTTCGGGGCTGGGCAGACGATCAAACTTTTCAATCTCAGGAAAACTGATATCGACAACTGCCGAGCCGCCGGGTTTTCGGGTTTCCATCATCTCTGGCAGGCGATGCAATGTCTGCGGGCCGAATATCACATCGACAAAGGGTGCGCGTTTGGCAATGGCCTCGCCCTCCTGACTGGCGACACAGCCGCCAACACCAATCACCAGGTCTGGATTATTGTCTTTGAGACGTTTCCAGCGGCCCAGTTGATGGAAGACTTTTTCCTGGGCTTTTTCACGAATTGAGCAGGTGTTGAGCAGAATAACATCGGCATCTTCGGCGCTGTCAGTCGGCACCATCTGATGGCTCTCGCCTAGCAGATCCTGCATGCGCGCGGAGTCATACTCATTCATCTGGCAGCCATGAGTCACGATATGGAGCTTTTTAACCGATTTTGCCGTCATTTTTCTGGTTATTCTTTGATCAATTACAAGGGGTCTGCATTATAGCTGTGCCCCGCCAATGCGCAACATTTAGCGAGGTCTGCGAAGGTTCTTGTGCTATTATACGCGCCTTCATTTATGGCTTATTGTGCAGAGAATTCATGGCGAGCGAACCCATTTACCGAATCACCTTTTTTAATCAGGGGCAGGTCTACGAGATCTATGCTCGACACGTGTTTCAGAGTGATCTCTGGGGGTTTCTCGAGGTTGAGGAATTTATGTTTGGTGAGCGCTCGCAGATGATTGTCGATCCTGCTGAAGAGAAGCTGAAAAATGAATTTGCCGAGGTCAAGCGCAGCTTTATCCCCATGCAATCTATTGTGCGCATCGATGAAGTTGAGAAAGAGGGTACAGGTAAGATTTCAGAGGCCCCCGTCGGCGGCAATGTCAGTGCATTCCCCTTTTCTTCGATGGCTGGCGTGAAACCACCGAAAGATTAATCTCCGGTAAATTAACTCTCTGAACCTGCCGACAGACAGGTCACAGAAGCGGTTCCTGTGTATCGCTCCCGTTCATCATCCGTCACTGTGTTTTTGTCGCGTATACTCTGTTCCATACTGTATCACTAGTGCAACATAGTCTGCGGTATACTGTGCTGTTAAAACGGAGCCCTGAACAAAATTGGGGCCTTTGAAGAGGTTGGTAATGTCACAACAGATTGTAGAGCTTCTGCCCTTTGAATTTGCGCGCACAAATAGACTTTTACTGCGCGAAGTTGAGGGTGATCTAATACTGGCTCCTGGAACTCCAGACTGGGCAATTGCCGAGGTCGGCCGCATTACCGGTGTCGATGTGCCAGTTGAGCGCGTCGATGACGAAACCTTCGATCAGCTGATAAGCACGCTGTATAGCGGTCGCCAAAACTCTTCAGAATCGGTGATGGCCGATATTAAAGACTTCGTTGATATGGAGTCTGCCGCCGCTGATTTGGAAGATGCCAGCGATCTGCTCGACGCTGAAAATGATGCCCCGATTGTGCGGCTGCTGAATGCCATTTTGGCGGAGTCATTAAAAGAAAATGCCTCGGATATTCATATCGAGCCCTACGAAAAGGAAGCGCTGGTGCGCTTTCGTCTCGACGGTGTGCTGAGCACTGTGCTGTCACCCTCGGTTCAGATTACGCCATTGCTAATCTCGCGTATTAAAGTGATGTCAAAATTGGATATTGCTGAAAAGCGCCTGCCGCAAGACGGCCGCATGAGCGTAAAGCTTGGAGGTCGCAATATCGATCTGCGCGTCTCTACCATGCCCTCAAGTCATGGCGAGCGAGTGGTCATGCGTCTTTTGGACAAGGATGCGGGTAAGTTGCAGGTTGACGATCTGGGCATGCCGCAGTCCACATCTGCAGAGCTCGATGAGCTAATTAAACGGCCCCATGGCATTATTTTGGTGACCGGCCCCACGGGTTCGGGTAAAACCACGACGCTGTATGCCGCATTGCAGCAGATGGAGCGTGAAGAGCGCAATATTATGACCGTTGAAGATCCAGTGGAATACGATCTTCCCGGCATCAGCCAAACGCAGATTAATCTGCGTGCGGGCATGACTTTTGCCCGCGGTCTGCGCGCCATTTTGCGACAGGATCCAGATGTTATTTTGATTGGTGAGATTCGCGACGGCGAAACCGCAGAAATTGCCACGCAGGCAAGTTTGACCGGTCACTTGGTGCTGTCGACTCTGCATACCAATACTGCAGCTGGTGCCATTACCAGACTTCAGGATCTCGGTGTAGACAGCTTTTTGCTGGCCTCAACCATTAGAGGGATTGTCTCTCAGCGACTGCTGAGAAAACTCTGCCCGCACTGTCGCGTCAGTGTTGAGCCCAATGAGTTTAATCGCGAGCTGCTCAAATTAAATCCTGGCGACCGTATTTATGAGGCCGTTGGGTGCAGCGAGTGCAACAATACAGGCTTCTCCGGTCGGCAGGCGCTATTTGAACTGGTGACTGTCGATGCCCCACTGCAGACATTGATCCATGAAAATGCCGGTGAGATAGAACTCGAAAATTCCATTCGTACCCAGGTGCCCAGTATTCGTGAGGCGGGCTTTGAATTGGTGCGCAGAGGTGAAACCACGATTGAAGAAGTTCTTCGTGTGACTAGTCAGTAGCTATGCCAGCCTTCGATTATTCCGCTTATAACAAAACCGGCAAGCTCACCAGCGGAGTTATCTCTGCCGACTCCGAGCGTCAGGCGCGCCGGTTGCTCAAGGAGCAGGGTCTGCTGCCCTCGACTCTGGCTGGTGTAGGTGAGAAAAAAACCGGCAAAATCAGCTCTGGTCGCCGCGAGGCACGGGTCAACAACTTTGATCTATCGCTACTGCTGCAGCAGCAGGCAATCTTAATTCAGTCGGGATTACCTTTGGAAGAAGCGCTGCGCATGACCATTGAACAGGCCGAGACCGATCGCCAGCGCCGCATGGTCGAGAGTTGGCGCAGTGAAATCACCGAGGGTCGCAGTTTTTCTGATGCGCTGCGCCGTTCGCCCTACAAGATTCCCGAGAGCATTATTGCCGGTGTCGGTGTGGGCGAAGAAAGTGGTCATCTGCACAGGGTATTGATGCGGCTTGCCGAAGATCTGGAGAGCAATGCCGAGAATCGTAAAACGATTAGTCGCGCGATGATCTATCCCGCCACCCTGATTGCCACCTCTATTATTGTGGTGTCGATCATGATGGTTTGGGTGGTGCCCAAAATTACCGCAATCTTTATGAGCTCCAAGCGCGAGTTACCACTAGTGACCAGAGTGATTGTAGGTCTCAGTGAGTTTACTCAGGCCTATGGCCTGTTTGTATTGGCGGCATTGGTAGCATTGGTATTTGCCTTTGGTCAGGCTATGAAGGACCCAGAGCGCAAGGAGCGCTGGCATGCCCTATTGCTAAATATGCCGGGTATGGGGCGCTGGATACGCATGGCCAATATTTCAGATTGGGCCCGCAGTCTGGGTGTGTTGCTAAACAATGGTGTGCCTGCGCTTGCGGCCCTGACTATCTCCTCAGCAGTGGTGACCAACCTGCATCTGCGAGGCAAGTTTGAAGCGGTTACCGAAGGTATGCGCCAGGGTAGCAGCCTTAAAAAAGCGCTGGAAGACAGTCAGATTGGCAGTGGCTTTTTGATCCATATGGTCGGTAGCGGTGAGGCCTCCAGTGAGCTGGACAAAATGCTGTTGCGGGTTTCCGAGTACTATTCGGTGCGCCTCAACAATGCGGTCGAAGTTTTCTTAAAACTGGTTAATCCGATTTTAATAATTTTTATGGGCATGATTATTCTGTCAGTCGTGGCTGCAGTGATGCTGCCGATAATGGATATGAATAATATGATCTGATGGCACATGACCCCAGAGCAGTTCTTAGATGTAATTAAATTTTAAGGTGGTTTTTATGAGTGGAAATAACAGGCAAGCGGGTTTTACCCTGATCGAGATGATGGTTGTGGTGGTGGTAATCGCCCTGCTGGGCGCCATGATTGGCCCAACTTTATTTAAAAAGGTGCAGCAGGCCGAAGAGACTCGCGTTGCTCAGGATATTCGCACGATAGAGAGTGCATTAAAATTTTATCGCCTCGATAACTATCGCTACCCTTCGCAATCTCAGGGTATCGATGCCCTAATTACACCGCCGACAGGCAATGGCGCTGCCAAGTGGAATGGTCCCTATCTGGAATCCCTGCCTGCCGATCCCTGGGGTGAACCCTACAAATACGCCAATCCCGGTACCCATGGCAAAGACGTTGAAGTATTTACCTTGGGCGTCGACAACGTAGTTGGTGGCGAAGGTTCCGACCAAGATTGGGGCAACTGGAATATCAAGTAATTGATATTTTAGAAGGCCACCACTAATCATGAATATTAATCGCCAGCGCGGCTTTACCCTGATAGAAGTGGCTGTCGTGGTGATGATCGTCGCGACTATTTCGGCGATGAGTCTGTTGGCGATCAACCAGGCCTTTGACCGTCGCTATTCCAATGAGGCCGACAGGTTGCTTATCTGGTTGCAGCAGATGAGCGAGCGCTCAGCTCTTGAAGGTGCCGCCTATGGTGTGGTGACTGAGGAGCTAGAATCGGCAGCGATTCAGCTGCGTGCCGTAGTCTATTATCGCATGCGCTGGGTCGCCGTTACCTCGCCAGAGCCTTTTATTCTGAGTGAGGATGCCAGTATTGACTGGTTAATTGATGCTGTGGATGAAGACGAGGAACTGCTGCCTCAGGAAGAGACGCTATTTGATAAAGACGGCGCCGAAATTGAGCGCCTGCTGCCAGAGATTGCGTTTTTGCCCGATGGTTATATTGAGCCACAGGCCGAGATACAGTTAGGTTTTGAAGCTGTCGCCGATCGCTACGGCTATCAGTGGGACGACAGGGTCTCAGCCATCGTTATGGAGCGCTATCGCCAATGAGGCGCGCTAAAGCCCAAGGTTTTACCCTGATAGAGGTCGCCGTGGCCCTGGTTATCTTAAGCTGGGTGCTGGGTAGCGCGATTTTTATGGTGCAGCAGTATGCCGATGAGCGTCTGCGATTAAGAGAGAGATTTTTCTCCAGTTCAGTGGCCTGGAATCGCCTTATGGAACGCTATCAGGAGTCCCAGGGTTGGAAAGCGAAAACCGAGCGCAGCAGCAAATCCAACAATGGTATTGATGAGCAAGCCGGGCAGGACTGGCGCTGGGAAATCAACATTGAAGCGGCTATGGGAGAGGATCTGTACCGCTACGAAGTCGAAGCTGGCTCTGCCAATCGTGACCGCTACAGCTCCTCGCTATCTATTTTTCTGATTGATAGATAATGATGATTAATTATTCTTATCAGCGTGGTTTTACCCTGATCGAAACCGTGGTTTCGCTGCTGCTATTGGCGGTGATTTCGGTGCTGTCATACCAGGCCGTAGAGGTTGTTCTGGGGACCAATGAGCGCAGTCGAGGTGACCTTGTTGAAGAGACAAAGTTACAGCGTGCCTGGCAGATTATCGGCCGCGATATTCTGCATTTGCGACCGCGACTCTACGCCGATGGCCTCGGTGCTGTGGAGCCCGCTTACATAACGGATACCAGCGAATTTGGTGTGCGCTTCAGCCGCGGCGGTGGACCCATGATTCGCTCCAACCCCAGTGGTGTGCGCCGTATTGATTATCGAATCAATGAGGACCAGCAGCTGGTGCGCACATCCTGGGCTATTAGTGAGTCGCCGCGCCTCAGCGACGGCTCTGCCATGTTGTTGCTCGACAATGTCGAGACCCTGGTGTTTGAGCATTTGACGGAGAACTTTGAGTACGACCCCAACTGGCCGCCACTCAATACCGCCACGGCGCCTCGAGCGCTGCCAAAAATGATTCGCGTCACTATTGAGCTCGAGTCTGGTAGCGAGACAACAAAGTTGTTTCCCGGGGTGCATGCGCAATGATAGTAAGCCGCAGTCGAACTACATTGACAGTTGGTGGCAGGGAGCGCGGCGTTGCGCTTTTAGCCTCTTTGATACTGATGCTGGCCGTGGTGATGGCGCTGGCCAATATATTTTATCGCCACCAGATTGATGTCTCCCAAGCCACTAGCTCACTGCACAGTGATCAGGCATTACTGCTCGCGCTCAGTGGTGAAAACTGGGCCCGTGATCTGCTGTCAGATCGTCTGGATGATAGCAATGTTGATAGTTTCGAGGAGGACTGGGCTCAGGCTATGCCAATGATGCCTGTCGATGGAGGCGAGTTGAGCGGATGTATTGCCGATCTGCAGGCCAATATTAACCTCAATAATTTCGCTCGCTACAATGCTCAAATCTTAAAAACTGAAATGAATACCAATGTCACTGGCCATGCTGAAGTCTGGCTCAATTTATTAAGGTTGCTGGAACTGCCTGCCGACCCCGGGCGAATAGCCACCGTTATCGATTGGCTGGATAAAGATTCATCTACGATTAATAGCTGGGGTGCCGAGCAGGCAGATTATGACAGTATGCGGCCACCCCGCGTACCGGCGAATTCTATGGTCTCAGATATCAGCGAGCTGGCCGCTATGAGTGGCTATGAAGTCTATGAGGTACAGCGCCTGGCGCCTTGGTTAAGCGCCTTGCCAGAGGCCACCAGCATTAATATCAATACTGCCTCAGACGAGATGCTAATGGCGCTGGGTGGCGACGTCGACGAGCAGTTTAAACAGTTCGTGGTAGAGGGCCGACCATTTTTAACTCTGGGCGACTTCCACAGGGTTGTCAGTGAGATGCTGCAGATTAGTCTACCCGATGCCACTGCGCGCTGGCCCAGTGGGCTTGTCGATGTGAAGTCAGATTATTTTGAGCTTTATATGCAGGTCACTCTAGGGGAGGCACGCATCGAAGTAAAAAGTATAATGGACAGAAACGGCCGCAATGAGCCGGTGATAATCGCCCGAGAGGTGAGCGTGGCTCCCGCCAGCTTGCCGCAAGAGGCGCCTCGAGAGCTGTCAGCAGCCGAGCAACTATTTGCCGACGAGTCGTTGGCGAGCGAACAAGCCATTAATCAGTCTACGGAGATCAACACAGTGCAGCCAGCATGTTTAATGATTAAGGCAATCACAACATGAGCCATTCAGCAGATCATATCCACTGCCTGGACCAACGCCTTATTCCCGATGGCGATCCCGGACTAGCTTCTGCGCAACCGATGAACCTGTGGGTACCATCGGAGCGCGTCGCTGTGCATCATATCGAGGTGCCCACTGCACCAGAGCGCAAATGGCCTGAGCTGGTTCCCTGGATGCTTGAAGACAGAATTTTACAGCCAGTTGATGAAATGCATTTTGTGATTGGTGGTCGAGTGGGCAATAACCAGTTACAGATACTCGCAGTTAGCCGCCAAGATATGCAGGACTGGCAGCGTGTTGCCGTCAATGCAGGCGTTGCCGCTATCTCAATGGTGCCAGATTTTCTAGCGCTGCCATGGGAGGCGGGCCGAATATGTATTGGTTGGCGTGAAGGCGTGTGCCTGGTGCGACATTCTGCTGAGGCTGGCTTTGCCGCCAAGCCCGCCAGTGCCTGGGCGATGATAGACAGTTTGATTGCCACCGCAGAGATTACTCCAAGGCTGTCGATTTCTATTCCTGACAGCGCCCTTGTACCGGATCACCTGCAGGCGATGGCTGATATCAATGCCGCAGACATTGACTGGCAGTTTGCGGATATGCCGCCAGTGCCAAATCTAATGACCGGTAACTTTAAAGCGCAGCAACTGAGCTCACAATCAAGTAGCTGGAAGCCAGTTGTTGGTCTGGTCGCGTTGAGTCTGGCGCTGCTGTTCGCCTATCTGCAGATCTCCAGTAATATTATTAGTCAGCAGATCGAAGTAACGGGCAAGCAGGTACAGAGCAGTTACAGCAGCCTGTTTACTGGCCGAAAGCCAAAGCCACTAGAGGCGAGAGATGCCGCTGAACAGCAGCTCAGTAAATTATTTAAACAGCAGCGGGGCCTGCAGGCGGCACCGGTTGCCGCGCTAATCGCACTGGATGGCTTTATGACCAGCTGTGGCTGCAATCTCAGTGCGATGACGGCAGATGAGGAAGGTATCCGGCTGCATATAACTGATGCCGAAAAACTAACGTCCCAAGCACTAAATATCCCCGGTTATCAGCTATCAATCCAGCCAGGTGAGACAGCAGGTGCTATTGTACTCACCGCTGTGGCGAGTTCCGGCGCAGGGGGTGCGAGATGAACCTTAAAACCGTAGCGCAGGCCTTTGAGAATCTCCAGCTCAGAGAGAGGTATTTTATTGGCGTCGGTGGACTGCTGGTGTTGACCGCAGTTATTTACTTGTCCCTGTCTCCCCTGGCCGACAAGCACACTCAGCTTGTCGACCAGCAGAGTCAATTGCAGGCAGATTTAGAATGGCTGCATGATCAAGCCGCCATAGTGCCGCGTCTGGTAAATAGCTGTTCGGGTAGAGAGCTCAATGTTGGTCGAGATACCGAGGTGATTACCAAGCTAGTCAGACGCGCTCAGTTGCGCCTTGATAAGGTGACTGAAACAGGCCGCGGAATTTCACTGCGGGTTAATGGCTCAGATGCCAATCGACTGATGCGTCTAGTGCATCAAATTAGCTGTGAGGGTTTCTCTGTGCAGAGCATAGATATCAGTGCTAACGTCGTTCAGGGGGCTGAAGCCTTTTCGGGAGCAATGGAGGTGCAGCGTGTTAATTAACAGATTAAAACAACAGACTCCTATGCAGTCGGCACAGTGGGTTATGAAAATTGCACTGGTAATGATCTGCCTTTATCTCAGTTTTTTAATTGTTATGCAGTTTAATCAGACTGAGGGTCGTGCAAAGCAGCTAGCCCGAGTGCCCAGTGCCGAAGCGGTTTACTGGAATTGGTTTCGCGGTTCGCCGGAAATGGCCATCGCGAATATCGAGCAGATCGGTGAACTGGCGGATGCAAAAATTAACGCAATACTACTAGGTGTAATGATTGCTGGAGACTCCTCCTCTGCGACTTTAAAATTTAATGGCAAGCCAGAAGCGGTTTACCATGAGGGCGATGATTTGGGTGCAAACACCAGCATTGTCGAAATTCAACCCTACCGTATTGTGGTTAAGCAAAACGGCACCAACAAGCAGGTGCTGCTGAAGAAGCCAGACACCATTATGGTGACTGAAGAGGCCAGTGTGCGTCAGGAGGCGCAGACAGAGGGCTTTGCCCTGGCCAATATGTTTGGTGCCGTGCCGGTAAATGTAGCCGGTAGCTCTGGCCTTAAAATAAATAATATCTCCGATGAGATTAAAATGATGGCAGATATCCAGGATGGCGATGTCGTGGTGAAGGTAGACGGACTGATGGTCCAGAGCCTGTTGGCAGATCCTGCTAAATGGATGAGTTATAGTAGTGCCAGTAGTTTACCGGTCACCGTTATGCGACAGGGTCAGGAGGAAATTATTTATGTTAATGCCGCCAGCCTGTCAGCTAAAATGTTACCGAAACTTGGATTGAATCAATAACATGAAGACTTTAATAATGAAGCGCAGAACAACCCTAGCCCGCTGTCTTGGAAATATCGGTGGTGCCCTGGTGCTGGTGGTAAGTCTTATCGCCGAAGCCAGTGCGCAGGAGCAGGTAAGAATCAACTTTCGCGATGCAGATATTCGCAGCGTTATAGAGAGTGTTGCCGAGATAACCGGCAAGTCTTTTGTCTTAGATCCAAGGGTCAAAGGGAAGGTCACTATTATTGCACCGCAGGCGATCGATTCCTCGCTGCTGTATTCAGCCGTTTTATCCGCTATTCAGGTGCAGGGCTTTCAGGCAGTCGAAGATGGCGCGGTGACCCGAATCGTGCCATTTAATCAAGCCTTTAGCTTTGCCGGTGGTGTTGGCGACAACAAACTTGAAACTCAGGTGCTTAAAATAAAGTATGTTCAGGCCAGCACCCTGGTGCCGGTACTCAAGCCGATGCTCAGTAATGGCGCAAGACTTTTGGCCTTTGCTCAGAGCAACTATCTGGTTGTCTCCGATATTCGCAGCAATGTTAATCAACTCAAGGCGCTGATCAAGGAAATGGATGATCCTGATCACAGCATGGTTGAGGTCATTAATCTCGACTATATCTCAGCCGCTGAAGCCGTACATATTGCCGGTCAGCTCAAGCAGTTGCAAAAATCGGATCTATCCCTGGTTGAAGATGGATTAAATAATCGTGTGATTGTCAGCGGCCCTGGCATAGCTCGCAAAGCATTTAAAAATATGCTGAAAAGTTTAGATATACCCTCTACCAAAAAAGGTGGTGTTGAAGTTATCTATTTAGATTATTCACGTGCTGCAGAAATAAAACCGATTATTGATGGTATGCTTAAGTCGGATGTATTTTTGCGCCTTGCTGGTGAATCTGCCGGTGATAAAAAATCCAAGACCAGTTACCAAATCGAAATTGATGAACTCAATAATGCGTTGATTATTGCCGCATCTTCCGCCGTTATTCGAGAAGTGACAAACGTTGTGAGTAAACTGGATCGCTCGCGCCCGCAAGTGTTAATCGAGGCAGTGATTGCAGAGCTCTCGGAAGACCAGGCCAAAGATCTCAGTGCCAACCTTGTTTATACCAGTAAAAATCGGGGTGGTTACCTGACTAACTTTGACGGCCTGCTATCCACTCTATTGGGTGCTGGTCTGGGTGATCCAACTGATGCAACTGTGTCTGCAGCATTGACGCAATTACCCCAGTCCACATTGGGTGTGGCAGGTGATTTTGATCAGGTGACAGGCAAAGGTATGGGGGTGCTTATTCAGGCATTAAAAACCGACGGCAGCACCAATATTCTGTCGACACCCTCGGTGGTTACTCTGGACAATGAAGAGGCAACACTCTCAGTGGGTGAAGAGGTTCCCTTTGTTACGGGTAGTTTCTCCAGCATTAGCAATAACAACTCCAACAGCAATCCGTTTACCACTGTTAACCGCGAAGAAGTTGGCGTAATGCTCAAGGTCAAGCCGCAAATCAGCAAAGGCAATGCAGTGCGTTTGGAGATTGAACAGGAATCATCAAAAGTTAAAAGTGGTGAGCCGGGATTGCAGACTACTTCGAAAAGCACCATGCAGACCAATGTAATGATTCAGGACGGTGAGCTGCTGATACTGGGTGGTCTGATTCAAGATCAGTCCGACAACACAGCGTCCAAGGTCCCTTTGCTGGGTGATATTCCACTGCTTGGACGGTTGTTTAAATCCTCCAACAAGAGTGAAAGTCAGTCGGTTCTTATGATGTTTATTCGTCCGACCATTATTCGCAATGCCGAAGATGCGCGACTGTTGTCAAAGGATAAATTTGAGCATCTGATAACCCGTGATCTCAACGGCAAGACTGAGGGGCCATTGAATATTCGACTACAAGAATTTCTTGAACAGGCAGAACCTAAAACGGAAGAGTAAACGGCGTGAGCATTTACCTGCAGCATTTTGGTCTAAAGCGAGAGCCGTTCTCGATTGTTCCCGATCCGGGATTTTTATACCCCAGTAATCATCATCGTCAGGCCGTTGCTCACCTCAAGTACGGCCTCGATCGCGAGGGTGGCTTTATATTGCTGACAGGCGAAGTGGGTACCGGGAAAACCACTTTAACTCGCACCATGCTTAAGCGCATGCCAGCGCATGTACGCGTAGCCTATGTTCTTAACAGCAAGCTCAACGTTACCGATTTGCTGGCCAGTATCTGTGATGAGCTGGGTATAGAGCTGCCAAAGGATCTGCCGGAATCTCGCGGACTGTCTTTTTCAAAAACTCGGATCGACGCACTTAATCAAAATTTATTGCAGGCCCATGCCGAGGGAAAGAAAACCCTTATTGTGATTGAAGAGGCGCAAAATTTAAGTGCCGATGTTTTAGAAACTTTGCGTCTGTTAAGTAATTTAGAAACTAACACCCATAAGCTGTTACATATTCTGCTTGTTGGCCAGCCCGAGCTTTTAGATATTCTGGCACAGAAAGAATTGCGCCAGCTCAACCAGCGGGTGGTGTCTAGATTTCATTTGCTGCCGTTGGAAAAAGATGATGTTGCCAACTATGTAAACCACCGACTGCATCGCGCGGGAGCCAAGGGCTCTCTATTTGATAGTGCCTGTATATCGGTACTGTTCCGTTTGACAGGTGGCGTACCGCGACTGATCAATCTAGTGTGCCAGCACAGCTTATTGGCCACTTATTCAACCGGTTCAAAGGTTATTTCACCAAAGTTGGTCAAAGAGGCAGCAGTAGAAATTCTCGGCAGTCGAAATACCGCTGATAATGATAAAAAGTCGATGGCTATTTTAGCCGGGTTGCTGATTCTGGTCGCTGTATTGCTGATTGGCCTGGTTAACCAGACTAGCGTTTCGCCAGAGCCATTGGCCGATATCGAGCCCTCAGGCTATCAAGAGCCTTCAGCCAGTAATGAGCCTTCAGCTAATAATGAGCCTTCAGCCAGCAAACAACCTACAGTCGATACCCAGCCGCCCATTAGTAAACTAGCGCCTGCCAAGGCCGCTACAAGCCCATTTACCAGCCTGCTAAAAAGATGGTCAGTCGATAGCGGTGCCATTTATTCCGAAGAGGAATTTTCGGCACAAGCGAATGACAGCGGTCTCCAAGCGGAAAAATTAACCACAGCAAAAATTGCCGACTTAGAGAGAATTAACCGCCCCGGGATTGTATGGATGAAACAGTCATTCAACAGCAGCCAGCGCGGTTTAAAAAGCTATCTGCTCAGCGGATTGAATGGAACTGTCGTCAGCCTGCAGGGCAATAAGGGCAGCATAACTGTATTGCTGGAGGATTTTTTGGCTGGCTGGTCCGGGCGCTATCTCTATCTATGGCAACCGGCGCCAAGCTTTAATACCCTCACCGTCGGTGACAGCAACGCGCTGGGCCTGAGATGGCTGCAGGATCAATTGGCGATCATTGACCAGAGCTCAGAGCGCATTATCACCGGTGGCCGTTACACCCAAGCTATTGCGCAGAAGGTCGCGAGCTTCCAAAGTCAGCAGGCCCTGACCGCTGATGGTGTGGTTGGGCGAGAAACCATTATGCGTCTAAATCAACTGAGCAGCCCCCAACATCCTCGATTGCTCGGCGAGCAGCTCTGATGTCTTATATTCTCGATGCCCTAAAAAAAGCCGAGCGCGATAGGCTGCGTGAAGACCCAAAAGAGTTGGATGACTTTGCCAGTTCCAGCTGGGACCCCTATCAGCAAGCCCCACAGACAAGCAGAGCAAAGTACCTGGTTTTAGTGATTGGAAGTTTGGCTTTGCTAATGGGCCTAGTGATTTATTCGGGGTCAAAAACTCAGGCACCGAACACAGTCGAGCCAGAGATGATCGCCACACCGCAGACTGAGCAACTATCGGCACAGACGCAATCAATTGAACAGCCCGCCCCTGAAGTGGCAAACCCAGCACCGGAAAAACAGGCGGCGCCTGCAGCTGAAAAAGCATTGCCACAGCTGACCATATCTGGGCATATGTATATAGCCGAGGGCTCATCATCCAATCGACTATTTGCCAATCAGCGCACTTTTAGAGCGGGCGATAAAATTGATCAGCACTGGACTCTAGTGGCGATTAAATTGCAGGGCTATGAAGTTCAGTCCGCCGACAGAGTTGAAATCCTGCCTTACCGCTAGTCTGAAAAAACCTCCAGAGCAGAATCCTTGCCCCGATCAAAACGTTTAATGCGGCGGTAGGGAAATACGTCGACCACGTAGCCACTGCGAATTTGCTCTTGCAAATTAGTCCAGAAACTCAGCTCGTAGAGATCGCTGTGCATTTCTTCAAACATTTTCCGAGCCTTGGTATTGCCAGAGAAAAAGAGACGAAACTCCTCTGGGAAAATATCATCTGGACCCACGGTATACCAGGTGCCTGACTGCATCTCTTCATGCTCATTTCTGGGCTCGGGGATCTTGCGAAAGTTGCAGTCAGTCAAGGTGGCAATTTCATCGTAATCATAGAACACCACACGACCATGTCGGGTCACACCAAAGTTCTTCAGCGGCATATCACCGGGAAAGATATTGGCTGCAGCGAGTTGCTTGATACAGTTGCCGTACTCTTCCATCGCACTGCGAATTTCTTCATCGCTGGCATGTTCTAAATAGATATTGAGTGGCGTCATATAACGCTCTGTATACAGATGCTTAATAACTATCCTGTCATCACTAATTTCAATTTGTGATGCCGCGACTTTTTTCAGTTCTTCAATAAGCGCATCTGAAAATCGATCGAGAGGAAATGCCAGATTGTCAAATTCCTGGGTGTCGGCCATACGACCAATGCGATCATGGCGTGAAACCAAACGGTATTTTTCACGCACAATTTGATGAGTGACTTCCTTGGGTGGTGCAAATTTATCTTTAATAATTTTAAAAACAATATTATACGAGGGCAGGGTAAATACCGTCATCACCATACCCTTAATACCCGGCGCAATAATAAATTCATCATCAGAATTATTTAAATGGCCAACTAGCTGGCGGTAGAATTCAGTTTTTGCATGCTTGGGAAAGCCGAGTGAATTATAGATTTCATAATCGAGTTTTCGCGGCATCAGTTTTTTAAGAAAGTGTGAATACTGATAGGGAAGCGGTGCATCAACCATAAAGTGATTGCGGGTAAAGCTAAACAGCACGCTTAAGTCGTCGGCATTAAAAATGGCTGTATCCACGTAGAGGTTGCCCTCTTCGGTATTGAGAAAGACCAGCGCCAGAGGAAATCGCTGATCGCCATCAACCACGCGACCAACCATATAGGCCGCTTTGCCGCGATAAAAAGTTGACTCCAATAAGTCGAACTTTATCTCAGCATGTGGGCCCTTGAGTTTTGGCACTACTTCTTGATTAAACACTTCCATAATGCAATCGAGATCCAGCTGAATATCTTCACCGGGCAAAGAGAATTCGGACTCTTTCAGAATTCGATAGAATGTCTCTCGAAAACCTTCACCTTCATAGCGGACAAAAATGCTGTATTCGGCGGCCGGTGCTTCAATCAGCTGAGAGGAAAGCACGTAGATTATATCGTCATCAATTTTGTCATGATCATGAATATCACTAAACACCGAATTAAAAAATGTCTCGGCGATTTCAAAAT
Source organism: Porticoccaceae bacterium (assembly GCA_029242085.1). GTDB lineage: Bacteria > Pseudomonadota > Gammaproteobacteria > Pseudomonadales > Porticoccaceae > HTCC2207. The sequence continues at coordinate 962 of JAQWUP010000023.1, read as the reverse complement.
TGGGAAAATTAAATACCAACTGAGTGTAGGCAGTTTTTGCCTCACGCCAAAGTTCCAGATTGGCAATATCTTTGTTGGTGACCATGCCGAGATACTGGACGGTCTGCGCAACTTTTAGTTTATACAGTTCGAGGCGATCGACATTGGCTTGCTGAACGCCATGCCAGTCCGCTTTTTCAAAGCGTGCCTTGGCGCTAAGCGTTGAATTAAGATAATCGGCAAAGTAACTGCGAAAGCCATTGAGTATGGTTTTGGCCATACGTCGTGCAGTAGAGTTATGTATTAATGGTTGCACTGCCATGATTCATTAACCTAAAAGCTGCTTGAGACTGTCTAGCTGCTGCTGGTTGTGTTCCTTACTTGCAGCGACCTCTGAGGTTTCCGGCAGTGCCTGCGGTGGTTCGATAGTAAATTCTTCACCGCGTAAAACTCGATCACAGTACTGTTGATAGACTTCAGCAAATGGCGCAAAGGCTTTTGACTCAATGCTGTTAGCCAGAAAGTGCCAGCCGCAGTCGCGTCCCGACAGATAGACCGCTGCATGGGACCAGTGCTGCTCCGCCTTGGGACTGGGTTTGTTGCAAACTTCTTGGTAGGCCTTGCGCGGCGTAGGCAGGCCAGCAGGCATACCCACGGCTCGGCAGGCATTGAGCATTTTGTGCAGGGTAGGTAGATATTCACTTTCGGCGATTATCTTTTCTGCGGCTTTAAGAATAGTCTCAGGCGAGAAATCACTGACTTTAGATAACCACAGTTTCTTGGCGAGATTTTCAGATTTAGTATTGTCACCAAAGGCGCTGAAATACTGATTGTGATAATTGACCTGGAACAGCGCAAAAATCTGATTGATAGCATCAATCAGCTGCGGATTAGCTGGGGCCGATTCAGGATGCCCAGCTTCGGTCGGAGAGAGCATCGATGATGTTGCGATCTCTGATGCGACCTTTTGAATAAGATCCTTG
>JAQWUP010000022.1 GCA_029242085.1 Porticoccaceae bacterium | reverse complement strand
GTTCGTAAGATTCTCTTTAATCGCCAGATGGGGGAAGCAAATCAGGGTATGGGGACCGTAGGCATCAAACTGCATTACGTTGGAGTAGGTACGCTCGGCAATAGTGTCTGGGTGGGCGGCGGCAAAATGATACCCTTCAAGATACCCGTCGTAGGCAACTTTCCAGTTGGCACCATCAATCTTGCGCTGCCCACAGAAATGCCAGTTTTCCATACCCAGACGACCGATATCCTCCATTACACCACCGAGGAAGTCATCGAAATCCACCTCGTCTTTCCCGGGCTCAAGCACGGTAAAGATCATACCGCCGCGTTCGTAGACAGGAAGCTGAGTTAAGCCGTTGGTCTGCTTGTCGAAGTCACCGAACTTCTCCTGATCTGCAACACCGCGCAGTGCACCGTCATTACTATACATCCAGCCATGATAGGGGCAGGTAAAGCGCGACCGATTGCCACAGGGCTCGGTGGCCACTGTCATAGCACGGTGGGAGCATACATTCAGCATAACTCTAGCAGTGCCGTCTTTTAGACGGGTGATTAGCAGGGGCTTATCCAGAAACTGAAATGTTTTGTAATCACCGGGGTTCGGCAGTTCCTGAGTCAGTGCCACAAACACTGGAACCTTTTTAAAGATAAGGTCCATTTCTTGCTGCCAGATATCGGCATCGGTATAATTTTTTGAAGGCACAGACAATGTGCCCTCGGCCTGGTCTGTGGTGTTATTATCGACATCATCAATGATGCGGGCGACAATACGATTATAATTTTCTGCAATAGTCATGCTCAATACTCCTCAATGAGTTTACGTATTAGCTCTCTGGCAGGTCAAGGGGTCCAGCGGCGGATACCTCGAATTTGATAACGTTCATATCGGTGATCTCCACGGTCTCACAGAAAGCTAGAAACTCCACAATATGAGGCAAGCCCAAGTGGCCCCAAAGATCGCTTTCATCCTGCCACTGTTCGGTAATCCAGATAACATTTGAGTGGGTGACATCTATGGCAATGGAATACAGAAGACAGCCGGGCTCGGCATGGGTAGGTTCGATTATTTTCTGCGCAGCTGCGATGTAGGCATCAACGTCTTTAGCAGCTAATTCAATTCTTGCGGAGATGGCTAACATGGTTAAATCCCTGAAATTGGTTGGTTAATATTGGTCTCATTGGCAGGCGCTGGCTAGACAGCAATACTATCTAGTTGTTTAGCCCAATATCACCCTCTGCGTACATGGATACCAATGTGCGGTGAACAATGCGCCAGCCATCGCTAGTACGCACCAACTTGTCTTTGTATTCACCCCAGACGGTCATTGTTTCAGTGGCATAATCGCCACGCCCAACATGCAGAGCTGAGAGGTAACAAGACGCTGAGGCTGTATCACCCTCTACTTCAATATTGATATTACCCAACAGATGCTGTGTTACTGAACACTGGGTGAGCACACTGGAAATTAGGTCAGAAATGGTTTGGCGACCCTTAAAAACGCCTAATTCGATAAAATCTGCCTCTGCATCTTCAGTAAAAACAGATTCCAGCGCCGACCATTGATGCTTGTCGATCGCTGAGGCGTAAAGATTAATCACCTGCTGAATTTCTAGGTGGTCGGCAAAATTCTGTGTTGTAGTTGTTGCCATCTAAGGCCTCCGCTATAGGGTTAATACTAAGCTAACTCTGAGTCGGACTCTTATCAGGCCTGGGGCAGACTATGGCTAGACTCTCGTTAAACGCTTATTAGACTCTTTTTAGAAAGGGTCTTATTTCACGTCGCTATTAACTGCGACTTAAGCAGCTTATACTACTTTGAGGTCTACACCCAGTCAATAAAAACCATCACACATGTTTGTTATTTACCTAAGGAATTAGCTGAGTTACCATATGTTAAAACATGATAGCTTAATGACTATCTCGATTCATAATAAAAACCATGGACCTAAGCATATGACCCAGATGAACACTCGTGTTTTGCTCGCTCGCAGGCCTGCAGAACATTTGGTAGCCGCTGATTTTGAAGTTGATACACAGCCTGTTAAGAGCTTGCATGATGGTCAATTTCTCATCAAAAACCTCTATCTGTCTCTGGATGCAGGTTTTCGTCAATGGATGAATGAGGATTCGGGTGATAATTACCTGTCATCAATGCCTTTGGGCGAACCGGTGCAGAGCATTGTCTTGGGCACCGTTGTTGAGTCTCGCAATGAAGAATACCCTAGTGGCAGCGTTGTTATGGGTAGAACCTCTTGGGAGGAGTACAGTATTGCTGATGGTTCCGACCTAATGAGCATTCTTGAGCCAGACCCTAATGTTGAGCTCCATGAATATCTCTGTAGCCTTGGGCCCTCTGGTATGACAGCCTATTTTGGCATTATGGACATTGGTGCGCCTAAAGCTGGTGACCTGTTTGTGATCAATGCTGCAGCTGGCGGCATTGGATGTATTGCCGGGCAGATCGCCAAGGCCGAGGGTTGCAGCACTGTGGGTATCGCTGGAGGTACTAAAAAGTGCCAGTGGCTTCAGGACACCCTAGGTTACGATCAGGTGATTGATTATAAATCCACTGAATCCTTCGAACAGCAGCTACAAAAAGCAGCCCCACAAGGGATCAATATTGTCTATGACAATGTAGGTGGCACTATGCTTACCACTATGCTGGGTCAGCTGGCTGAAAATTCCCGCATAATTCTATGTGGTGCGGTTTCCCAGTACGAGAGAGAGGGTGGCCATCAAGCTGTTGGCAATATGTGGGAGCTGATCACCAAGCGCGCAAGAGCCGAGGGCTTTATGTTTTCGGACCATGTGGATCGCTATCCAGAGGCCATTGAATATATTACTACCATGCTCACCTCCGGCTCATTGGTCAGCCCGGTTAGCTGGTCTGATGGCATTGAGTCTGCAGGGCAGGGGTTTATCGATATGTTAGCGGGTAAGAACCTTGGTAAGTGCTTGGTTAAGTTGTAGTACCTAAAGAGGATTTCCCCCGAGTTCCTCTGCACACTTTGAAGCCCTCCATGCTCTGTATGGAGGGCTTCAAAGTATTAGAAGCTTACTTGAAAGCCAGAGTTAAAATTAAGGTCAGAGCTTATAAACTAATTAAATGTGCCTAATAAAAATATAAACAGGATAATAACATGCCATTAGAATCAGACACCGCCGCTATTTTGGCCGAGATCGCCAAATCTGGTGCCCCAGCGTTTAATGAACTACCCGTGACTGAGAGTCGTGCAATTTATACCGAGTCGCAATCTTTGCCACCCACCGTTGAGGTCTACAGCGTTGAGGATACTCTTGTAGAGGGTCCCGCCGGCGGGATTCCCGTGCGTATTTACCGGCCCCATGCCGAGCCAGCGCCAGTGCATATGCATTTACATGGTGGTGGCTGGGTAATAGGCAATCTGGTCACCCATGATGCCGACTGCCGCGAAATCTGTGTTGCTGCTGGATGCATTGTAGTGGCTGTAGATTATCGTTTAGCGCCAGAGCATCCATTCCCCGCAGCAACTGAAGACTGTTATGCAGTGGCCTGTTGGGCCTCAGCATTAGACCCCAAATTCGGTGGGAGACCAGGGCCAATTAGTATTGGCGGTGACTCCGCTGGTGGCAATTTAGCCGCGGTAGTCGCATTGATGTCACGGGATCGTAATGGCCCTGAATTTGCTCTGCAACTGCTGCTCTATCCGATTACCGAACCCAGCATGAGTAGCGCTTCTTTCCATGAAAATGCCGAGAATTACCTACTCACTAAAACTATGATGACTTGGTTTTGGGACCATTACTGCCCAGATATTGAAGAGCGTAATAACCCATTAGTTAGCCCATTGTTAGCACCAGATCTTTCTGACTTGCCGCCAGCGCTGGTGATCACTGCTGAATTTGATCCGCTGCGAGATGAGGGTGAAGCCTATGCCGAGCGACTGCTAGCAGCTGGAGTTGAGGTTGAGAAGCGGCGCTTTGATGGCCTTATTCATGCATTCTTCTCAATGGCTGGCATGCTCGAGGCAGCTAGAGAGGGTGTTGATCTGGTGGGCAGCGCACTGCGCAGGGCCCATGGTCTGGACAGCTAAGATTTGAGCTGCCGGATCCATGGCGCGTCCAAGGCCTATTTCATAAAGAAATCAGCTCTGGGTGTACCAGTCTCATCGTAGACGGGCTCGGAATGGTCAACACTGTACTTTAGGATATCGGTGTCGAGTATCTCGTAGTTATAGAGTATCGCCAGCATATCGCTATAAAAGTGACTGGCCAGATGAGCGCGCAGATCCTCTACAGACTCCCAGTTTTCATGCACATAAACTCGGCCAGGCACCGCTGGATCCAGGCTCCAAACATAGTGGCGGCAGCCTTTTTGAAGGCGGGTGTCCGCCATCAGTTGAGCGGTTTCCGGCAGCACTTTGATCGCGTCTTCAGGCTTGAAGTTTACGATGCCATTAATTAATACAGTCATAGCAGTTCCTTGAGAAGTCGAAATTACTCACCATACATAGAGTTAAAAACACGCTCTTTGAAAAACCACTGACCATCGACTTTGACTAATTGATCGTCATACTGGCCTCGCGGACGAATTTCTTCACCCTCCAATGTGGTGCCCACCTCTGAGGTATAGGATCTGGCGGTGGCGGTATCACCACTGACTTGGATATCACCCACTGAAATAGACATAAAGATAAAGGGGAACATGGCCATACCTGCCTCCCATGATGAGACAATGGTGTCTTTGCCTTTAAGGTTTTCCATTCCTGGAATTACTGGTAGCTTCCAGGCTGAGTCTTCAGCCCAAGTTGATGCCCACAGGGCGCTGTCGCGCTGATTGACGGCGTCGGCATAGATATCCATAAGTTCACGAATGGCTAGGCGGTCTTCAGTTGATCCGGAAAAAGGCATATTGATTTCCCTGTTATTGTTCTTATTTGATTGATTCAACTATACATGACTGACCTTCAAAAAAACAATCTCAGTTGATTTTTTATAGTCAAAAGGGTACCTTTGACTAGAATGATACGATTCGATCCAGTGGATCGAGAAACACTAACTTATTAGAATAAAATCGGGAAAAGTCATGTCAATGCAGTATAAGCAGTTTTATCTTCACCAGCGCCCCAGCGGTAATACCACCGATAATGATGTAAAGATTCGAACTGTCGAGGTGGATGGCTTAACCGATGGTCAACTTTTGATTAAAAACGATTACTTTTCGCTGGACCCAGCCATACGTGGCTGGATGAGTGCTGAGCCCAACTATATGCCGCCCATCGAACTGGGTGAGGTGGTTCGCAGCTCAACAGTGGGCACTGTGGTAGAAAGCAAACACCCAGACTTCGACGTTGGCGATCAGGTATATGGTCTTAATGGTTGGGAAGAGTATAGCCTGTCCGATGGTTATTTTTTGACTAAGGTGCCTAAGAGTAACCAGTTTCCTCTGCACTATTATTTGAGTGTATTTGGCGCTGTGGGTCTGACAGCTTACTTTGGCATTACAGACACAGCCGAGTTAAAAGCGGGTGATACCTTATTAATGAGTGCGGCCGCGGGCGCTGTCGGCTCTCTGGGCGGCCAGCTTGCAAAAAATATGGGTTGCCGTGTTGTGGGCCTTGCAGGAACAGACGATAAGTGCCAGTGGCTTAAGGATGAACTTGGCTTTGACGCAGTTATTAATTACAAAACTGAGTCTGGAAACCTAGAAGCTGCAATTAGTGCCGCCTGTCCTGAGGGTGTAGATGTCTATTTTGACAATGTGGGTGGTGAAATTCTGGACGCTGCACTGTTAAATCTCAGGGATAATGCAAGGATCGTTTTCTGCGGTTCTATATCAACCTATAACGCGTCTGAACCGGTTCCCGGCCCATATAACTATTGGCAAATTCTTGCTAAGAGCGCCGTTGTGAAAGGCTTTTTAGTCAGTGCTTATTTTGAGCAGTTTGAAGCGGGTGCCGCGGCACTAGCTGAGTTGCTAGTCGAAGAAAAGATTGACTTTAAATATGAAATTGTCGAGGGCTTTGACAATACCTTGTCAGCCTTCCACAAATTGTTTGATGGCAGCAATACCGGAAAACTTATGTTGAAAGTGTAGATTTGTGGCAGAACAAAAGCTAACAGGCAAGCGCGCTATTGTCACTGGCGGCGCTACCGGCATTGGCTATGGTATTGCGCTGCGGTTTATTACCGAGGGCGCGACGGTGATCATCACCGATATCGACAAAGCTGGTGGCACTAACGCCGCTAAAAGGCTCGGACCAAGCTGTGATTTTGTGCACCACGATGTTTCAGTGCCAGAAGAATGGGACAATGTTTTCGCCATTGCTGCAGATAGATTCTCCGGCCTGGATATCATGGTGAATGTTGCGGGCGTTACCCTGATGGGCACGATTGAGGACGTGGATGTCAAGACCTGGGACACAACCATGGCGGTCAATGTTCGCAGCTGTTTTCTAGGCTGTCAGGGGGCGATCAAGTTAATGAAAAATGATGGTGGCGGCGCCATTATTAATATGGCCTCTGTCTCTGCCTTCAGGCCACAGGCAGAGCTGGTTGCATACAACACCTCCAAGGCAGGCGTGGATATGATGACCAAATCTGTCGCCCTACATTGCGCTCGCAGCGGGTATGGCATCAATGTTAATTCGATCAATCCCGGCGTTATTCAGACTGCTATGTTGAAAAAAGTAATCAATCAGGTAGAAGACGGTGAAGCCCTGATGGATAGTTATAAGGCTATGCATCCGATTGGTCGTATTGGCGAGCCGGAAGATGTCGCCGCTATGGCCGTATATTTGGCCAGCGAGGAGGCTTCGTTTATTACTGGTTCGGGGTTTACCGTAGATGGCGCTCTTAGCAATAACTAAGAGATATAATAATAATTTTATAGGGACACATCATGAGTGAAGAGTTAAGAGGGGGCGGTTGTCTCTGTGGTCAGGTACGCTACAAGGTGCCGGCACAACCATTGGACACCATAGTGTGCCATTGTAAAAATTGTCAAAAGCAGGCTGGTTCCGCATTTTCGGTGGTATCTTTTTTCCCCCGAGACAGTCTTGAGTTAGAGGGTGAGTTACAGACCTTTGAAGATAAGGGCACAAGTGGTCAAAAGGTCTTTCGCCGTTTCTGCGGTATCTGTGGTTCTCCTGTAATTACGGATACAGAGGATGCACCTCGAATGGGTATGATTTTTATAAAGGCTGGTACTCTCGATGAAGTCGACGATTTAAAGCCATCTTTTCATGTTTGGGCAGACAGTAAGCACTGCTGGTTGACCTTGGCCGACGATCAGGTACAAATTGCGCAGCAGGACTTTTAAGCAGCTAGACTATTAATTTTCGGCAATTATAACGGCCTCACTAGCAGAGGCTATTTTAAGTATCGAAAACAAGAACAGGCTTAACACATTCTCCTCGATGCTGGGCATCAATTGCCTCATTGATCTTGTCGAATGGATAGGTGGTGATTAAGCGGTCAAAGGGGAAATTGCCGTTTTTATAATGATCCAGCATTAACGGAATAAACAGCAGAGGATCTACTTCTCCCTCACAGATTCCTCGAATCTTTTGGCCGGTGAGGAGGGTGCCGGGGTCAAACGTGGGAAGCGGCGAACTTTGGCTTGATGTACCCACAAGACCCAGCTCTCCACGGGGCGCTAAAGTGGCTATTGCTGCTTCAATAACGCTGCTGATTCCTGTGCTATCAAAGCCATAGTTGACTCCCATTGTACAAATTTCTCGAATAGAAGCCCGAGTATCGCTGAGGGTGGGATCCACCGCATGGGTAGCCCCCAGAGACATGGCTAACCGCCGCCGGCTTTCCATGGGCTCAATGAGGATAATCGTTGAGCATTTTTGCAGCACTGCACCCATTACGGCCGCAAGGCCGACACTACCGCCGCCATATATGGCTATGCTAGAGCCTTCTTCGCAGGCAAATGCCTGCATAACGCTACCTGCCCCGGTTTGGATGCCGCAGCCTAGAGGTCCCAGTAATTCAATGGGTAGGTCTTTATCTACCTTGATGGTATTGCTCTCGCTAGTCAAAGCGTAGGAGGCAAATGAAGACTGATTAAAAAAATGAGCTGATAGTTCAGTTTCATGCTCCGTTACAGTGCTGCTACCGTCAGTGCGAGTGCCCATCACATTAAGTGGTACAAAGCTTTCGCAGTAGGCCGGACTGTCTGAGGTGCAGCGGTAACACTGCCCGCAAGAGGCAAATGATAAAACCACGTGATCTCCAACGGCCACGCTGGTGACGCCGCAGCCGATTTTTTCTACAATACCGGATCCTTCGTGGCCCAGCACTGAGGGATATGGCGGCGGCAGCATACCTGCTTTAGCGACCAGATCCGTGTGGCAAACTCCAACCCCTTTGATTTTCACTAGGATTTCATTTTCTCGCGGACTATCTAACTGAACATCTTTGATTTGGAACGGTTGGTCCGCTGCTACTGCTATGGCCGCTTTAATATCCATCTGTGATCACTTAAGAAAGTTGGGTACAAAGCCTTAGGTTGTAGGCTCGCTCTGGATTACCCCTAATACGTTGCTTAGTATCAAGGGGTTGCTTTGTTTACGTGGGAGATTGTAGAAATGCGCCGATCAATAATCTACTAGTGCTTTAGAGGGTGGTAGTCCAAGCTTTTGCGATTTGCGATTCACATGGTGAGATTATTAATTGACTCAGACTGGTTAAAATACAGCTCAGTGGTCGATTTTAACTAGCGCTTTGCCGACGGTTTTACCCGACATCAGATCACAAAATGCCTTGGGTGTATTGGCGAACCCTTCGGTAATATTTTCTATAACGATAATCTTTCCCGAACCAATCCATTCCTCTAGCTGGGCCATGGCCGCTGGTACCTTAGCCTGATAGGTGGGTAACAAAAACCCCTGCATAGTTAGCTGTCTCGACACCATTTCCCAGAGGTTGGTAATCGGGTTGGGGTTATCGGTGCGATTGTAATCAGAGATCATGCCGCAACCGATTATGCGCCCGTAGACTTTCATGGCGGGGAGCATAGCATTGAGTACTGGACCGCCGACATTATCAAAATAAATATCTGCACCCTCTGGTTCAAGGGTTTTAACCGCGGCAGTAATGTCATCTGTCTGGTAATTTATGGCGGCATCAAAGCCAAATTCATCCATAATGAGCTGGGCTTTTTTATCGCTGCCAACGATACCAATGACCTTACAGCCGCGGAGTTTAGCGATCTGTCCAGCCATGCTGCCCGTGGCACCTGCGGCGGCACTGACCACCACTGTTTGCCCCACTTGAATCTGGCCCAGTTCATGCAAACCAATATAGGCGGTGGCCCCTGCACCGCCCAGTGAACCGACATAGTAGGAGATAGGTATGCCGGCTTCTGGTTGCAGCTTTTCCAGCAATATAGCGTCGCTGTGGCAGATTGAATAGTCTTCCCACTGGTTAAGTGCAAAAACGAAATCACCCTCGACAAAATCATTATTACGGGACTTGATAACCTGTCCCACTGAGGGGCCGCGTATCACACCACCAATGGGGATTGGCTCAAAGTAGTTGGCCTTGCCATCGACCCAGCCGCGAATGGCAGGCTCCATAGAGAAGTACATGTTGCGCAGTAGAAACTCGCCTTCCGCGGGTTCAGGTATTGGACCCTCTGATAGGGCAAAGTTATCTGGCTGTGCAGCGTCAGTGACATAAGAGGCGAGAACGACTTGGCGATTGGCGGCCATGGTTAATCCAACTCTATTTGCAGATTGCCATTGTCAGCCAGCCTTACATCGTAGGTTTTCAGAGGTACTCTGGTGAGTTCGCCCATGGGTTTACCTGTACGCAAGTCAAAGCGTACGCCATGTAAGGGGCAAGCGAGAAAACAGTTCCTAATTCGGCCGCCGGTCAGTTCTGCGCGCTGGTGCGTGCACATATTATCGACGGCGTAAAAGTCTCCGTTAGCCTTACATATAAGGATATTTTTTCCATTTAGGGTGACAGGGACTGTTTGGCTGTCAGTAATATTGGTTGCGGGAATTAAAGTATCTGTGGTGGGCATACAAATCTCTTCAGTAAAATTCTAGATATCTGCGCCGGGTCCAGTGTAAGGTTTGGAACCCGGCACTAAAAGCCTTTAGGCATTAAGGTACTTGTCAATAGTTTGGTGCAGGTGACGAATGCGGCTCTCTTGATAACTTGCCAAACTTACCTTGCCCTTCCTCGATGCAATCATACCTTTCTGTACTGCGGCCATATTGCTGTCGTCTTGATCAAATACTGGGCCCAGGCCACCTATTTCTGGTGCTTCGCTAAAGGCCTGATCTGGGCGCAGTGTGTTTTTCTCTGCGGGGTCTGGCTTTTTAGTCCCCTTTGGATAGCGCATCAGAATCATGGTTTCGAAAATACAGCTATTGTGATCGTCACCATTAGGTAGGAAGCGATACACGATATTACCATGGTAGCCAGTCCATATTTGAGTATTTGGGAATAACATATATAGTATCGCGTCTTCTAGTTCGGACTGAGTCGCATCATCTAGGGGCTCACCGATAATATCGCTAAACATTTCGCGATTGGTCTCGGCTACATAGGTGCGTGCGGTGAGTCCTTCTGGCATCTCATGGCCCTCGGCGCTATCGGTTGCCATGCGGCCTGACAGCTCAAGAATATCGCGCATGGTATCTTCTGCAGTCACATCGGGCATGTGCGGGCTAGCAATGCCCATAGGGGTAACAGAACGGCTCACATGATCACCGAATGTGTCGTACTGGGAGTTAGCATCACCGGTAAAGGTGAGAATTTCGCTGTGGGTTTCGAGGGTATGGAACGACTCCATGAAGGCCTCGGCACCAACTTTCCAGTTACAATTTACCACGCGTTCAACATGAGCTCCTTTATAGTAGTCATGGAGTGGGAAGCGGGCGAAGTGTTCTGGTAGTGGGCTGAGGTAGTCTTCCAGAGCCTCACAGTTGTCATCAAAGTTTATAAAGATGAAGCCGCCCCAGGTTCCAGTTTTGACCTGTGGCAGGCTCATATCTTTCTGGTCTAAATGGCTAAAGTCCCACTTGCAGGGGATGCCTTTAAAGTTGCCATGAATATCCCAGGTGGCACCGTGAAATGGACAGACGAACTCTTCGGCGTGGCCATCGTTATCCCGCAGTATGCGGCCACGGTGCAAGCATGAGTTAATAAAGGCTTTAAATTCATTTTCTCCAGTGCGTGTAACAATAATCGACTGGTTGACTATTTCATAAACATGGTGGTCACCTACTTCAGGAATATCTTCCTCGCGGCAGGTCATTTGCCAGACCTTGGGCCATAGCTTTTCCTTTTCTTGTTCGTGAAAATCACGACCGACCCAGCGCGCTACGTCGATGTCCTCATCACCCATATAAGGATTAGTGTTTTCGCGCAGGTAGGCAGGTACCTCGACTGTTTCTTCGTCGAGTAAATCCTGATAGCTCAGACCTTCGCAGCGAGCTTCACCCTGCTGTTTTACTTTGATTAGTTCAGACATAGAATCTACTCCTACCTGTTGTTTTAATTATGTGGTAATTATATTAACGCCACTTATGCCTGGGGCTCCATAGACATGAGTGTAGCCGACTTTGGGCTGATTAGGCACCTGTCGAGCACCACCTTCTCCGCGCAGTTGCACGCAAACTTCGTATACCTGTCGCAGGCCAGAGGCCCCAACCGGCTCACCATTGGCTAAACAGCCGCCATCGGTATTAATAGGTAGACGGCCATTAATACCGGTGGCACCGTCACGGAGCAGTTTTTCCTGCTCGCCGTGCTCACAGAAGCCATTTTCTGCCATATGCATAATCTCTGTACCGCTGTCGGTATCCTGAAGCTGCATAACATTCACATTTTCTGGACCAATGCCCGCCTGTTCAAAGGCAGCCTTGGAGGCAGTGACTGTTGGCGCGTCGGCAACGTCCATTGCCTGAGACGGGGCAAATACTTCGAAGCTGCCATAGTGGCGGGTGCGCACGGCGGCAGCTTTCAAAAATAATGGGTTACTGCGGTACTGATGAGCTTTGCTGGCATTGCAAATAATCAGCGCCGCGCCACCTTCTGCAGGGCTGCAAAACATATACTTGCGCAATGGATCGCTGACCATGGCCGAGTTGGCAATCTCCTCATAGCTCAGGGCCTGCTGGCGCCAAGCAGTTGGTGTCAGTGAGCCGTTGGTAAAGGCTTTTTCGGATACGCGAATTAACGCATCTTCTGTAATACCATGATCGTGCATATAGCGCTGGGTCTTAAGGGCAAAAAACTGGGTGGTGAGCATAAGCCCAGTCTCCCCATACCATTCGTCCAATCCCCATTCCTTGGGTTGAGGATTAAAGGCTCCCCGCGGGTGCTTGTCGAAACCAACCACAACGCCTACATCATACTCTCCGGATTTAATCGCACTGTAGGCGGCATGTAATGAACTGCCGCCTGTGGCACAGCCATTCCAGATGTTGGTAAATTGCAGCCCAGTCAGTCCGAGCTCATTAACCAGCGCGTCGGCATTGCCGCCGTCTTGACTGCCACCGTAGGCGAATTGCATATCTGCCCATGAGAGACCGGCATCGGCTAGCGCTGCGCGCACTGCAGAGGCACCTTGCTGCATGCCAGACATATTGGGAGAACGACCAAAGCGATGAAGTCCTATACCTATAATTGCTACATCCAAAATCTATACTCCCTGTGCAGCGCTAAAACTAAAGGTCATTTTTTGATTGCCATTTTTGTCGGTGCGAAACGGAATAATATCCAGCTGCATGGGCATGCCTATTTGCAGCTGATTTGGACTATTGGCTTGCAGTCGCGCCTCGACACGCACGCCACTGGGCATTTCCACATAGCCTACGCCGTAGGGGCGAAATGTCTCTGGGGTCTCGTCACTGCGGTAGGGTTGTTTGGGCATAAAGGTCTGAATGGTCCAGGTCCACAATATGCCTCGGTCACCCAGTTCAACAATCGTTGTTCGCCGTGAGCCACAGCTGCGACAATCGGGTTGGGCGGGGAAGGTGGCCTCGGCACATTGGTTGCAGCGGCTGCCCAGTAACTGGGGTTTGGCGGCTGGCCAGGTAAAAAGACCTTCATGGAGTGGAACTTGGTTGCTCATAAATCGACTCTATTGATGAATCGCAACACCGAGGCTGTCTAAAACGGACTCATGCATGCTTTCTGATACGGTTGGGTGGGCGTAAATGGTATGGGCCAAATCATGCTCTGTGGCTGCGAGCTGTTGGGCTATACCAAACCCCTGAATTTGTTCTGTGACCTCTGGGCCAATCATGTGGGCACCAAGTAGCTCACCACTGTCGGCATCAAAGACAGTTTTGACCAGCCCTTCGGCTTCATGGATGGCCAAGGCCTTGCCGTTGGCACTGAGGCTGGAGCGTCCCACTCGAATGCTATGTCCTGCGGCCCTAGCCTGGGCTTCGGTCAGGCCGACGCTGGCAATCTGCGGACGGCAGTAGGTACAGCCGGGCACGCGATCTTTATTTAACGGCTCCACTGCCTCGGCACCGACAATATTCTCCACGCAGACAATGGCTTCATGACTAGCTTTGTGAGCCAGCCAAGGAGCACCGGCGACATCGCCGATGGCGTAAAGGCCGACCAGATTGGTTTTACCAAAGGGGTCAGCGATTAAAAAACTGTTTTCGGTGTTAACACCCAGACGCTCAAGGCCAAGTCCTTCGATATTGCCCTGTATTCCGACCGCCAGAATGACCTGATCAAATTTTAGCTGCTGGTCGCCATCGGCGCCTTTAATCAGAGCGAGTGCCTGTTTTCCAGCGCCTTCAATGGAGTCGACCAAGGTATTGGTCAGTACCTTGATACCTCGCTGTTTAAAGGATTTTTCTGCTAGGGCAGAAATCTCGGCATCTTCTGCCGGGGTAATACGCTCTGCGGCCTCGACCAAGGTGACATCGGTACCCAGATCATTATAGAGACTGGCAAATTCCACGCCTATGGCGCCGCCACCAATAACCAGCAGGCTGCCGGGCAGGGTGGTGGGAGTCATAGCTTCGCGGGCACCCCAGACAAGATCGCCATCGATTTCAATATTGGGAAGATTGCGCGCTCGGGCGCCGGTAGCGAGAATAATATGGTTGCTGCGGTACTGAGTGACTGTGCCATTGTGGCTTACATCAAGGCGACATTTATCGGCTACAGTGGCAGTACCATCAATAACTGTGATGTTATTTTTCTGCATCAGATAGGCGACACCGCCACTGAGCTTGCTGGCCACAGAACGGCTATGCTTAACCAGTTTATTAATATCAAAACTGAGGTTGTCGAAGCTAAAGCCGAAGTGGTCTGCCTCTTTTAAAGTGTGTGCAATATCTGCACCGCGAAGCAGTGACTTGGTGGGAATACAGCCCCAGTTTAGGCACACGCCTCCCAGGTGCTGTTTTTCGACCAGCGCCGTTTTAAAACCCAATTGGGCGGCACGAATAGCGGCCACGTAGCCACCGGGCCCACCGCCTACTACCATTAGGTCATATTGCTGAATACTCACTGTTGTCTACTCCCGCTGATTGCTTATACCAACATAGTCGCGGGCTGCTCGAGGAAACCTTTGAGTACAGACATAAATTCAGCGGCAACAGCCCCATCAATAATGCGATGGTCGCTAGACAGGGTAAGGCTTATAACAGTGGCAACGGCCAGTTCGCCATTTTTAACCACGGCTCTCTGCTCCCCTGAACCCACGGCTAAAATCGCGCCCTGGGGTGGATTAATAATGGCGTCGAACTGCTTGATGCCATACATCCCCAGGTTAGAGATACAGAAACTGCCTCCCTGAAACTCTTCAGACTTGAGACGGTTGAGTTTGGCTCTGGTAGATAGGTCGCGCATCTCATGGGAAATGCTTTCCAGCCCTTTAGTGTTGGCACCAGAAATAATGGGGGTAATCAACCCATCTTTGATGGCTACCGCAACACTGATATCGGCATCAGTAAACTGAGTGACCTGCTCGCCATCAAACTGCACATTGACCGCTGGCACTCTTATTAGTGCGCTGGCACAGGCTTTGATAATAAAGTCATTGACCGAGACTTTGGTCTGGGTATTGGCATCATTAATCTGCTTGCGTGTGGCTAGTAGGTTGTCCAGTTCGGCATCAATCTGCACACGGTAATGGGGAGCTGTCTGTTTGGATGCTTGCAGACGCCCGGCGATGGTTTTGCGCATACTACTAATCGGCTGAGACTCTGTGCTACTCACGCTTGGCGCAGAAACCTCTAGTGGTAGCTTATTTTTCAGGGCAGCGGAAGCTTCGACATCGGCCTTACATACCCGTCCGCGATCGCCACTAACTCGGCAATCCAGGAGGTTAATACCCAGCTGCTCGGCAAGCCGCCGCGCCACGGGGGTGGCTTTGACCTGGCTATCATCGCCAGGTTGATTGCTGTTTGGCGGCGCATTATCAGTCTCTATTAGGTGGCCTCCGGCGGCGATTACAGCCGCCTCTAGGTCGCGCTTCGAAACACGCCCATGGCGTCCAGTGCCGGAAATATTGTTGAGGTTAACACCGTACTCTGCCGCTAGACGGCGAGCCACTGGCGAGGCTGAGACATGACTATCATCTTCGCCTACAGCTAATGTATCGGTGTTGCCAGCCGATTGTTCGGCTGGAGCTGATGCTTCATTTGCAACTTCAGTCATGGTCGGCGCCTCTTGTAAAACAACTGCTTCGCTATTGCCGGAGTAACTATTGATAAACTGATTAATCTCTTCTTCGCTGGTCTCTGCAGACGCGATAACACCCAGCAGAGCGCCCACGATATGAGTCTCGCCAGGCTCCGCGACTATGGCGCGGACTATGCCGCTGTCAGACGCGGCCACTGTATTAATAATTTTCGCAGTCTCAACGTCGACCAGATCGGTCTCAACAGTTACCTGATCCCCCACTTTGACATGCCAGACATTGATCTCGCCCTCGGACATTTCCATGCCCCATTTGGGCATGGAAATAGGCTTAATATTATTGGTCATCATTAGGCTCCCAGTACGTCCCGAACAGCGGCAAGGACTTTATCGACATTGGGAACATAGGCGTCTTCTAGCGCAGGAGCAAATGGAACTGGCGTATGCGGGGCAGTCACTGTACGGATCGGCGCCTTGAGGCTGTGGAAGCCTTTTTCGGCGACAATACCGGCAATATCAGAGGCTAGGCCGCAGCGTGGGTTTCCCTCGTCAACAACGACTAGTCTGCCGGTGACTTCGACGCTCTCAAGGATCGCCTCATCATCTAATGGGGACACGGTGCGTGGATCAATAACGTC
>JAQWUP010000027.1 GCA_029242085.1 Porticoccaceae bacterium | reverse complement strand
CGATGCTTTTTCCGACGATGTAAAGCAGCGCACCATCGACACCATTAAAGCGGATTTAGGACAGGTGGATCTGGTGATCTACAGCCTTGCCGCGCCGCGCCGTCAGCACCCTAAAACCGGTGAGGTATTTAACTCCACGCTCAAGCCAGTGGGCAAAAATATCACCATGCGCGGTATTAATACTGACAAGGAGAGCATTCAGGAATTTAGTCTGGATGCGGCTAATGACCAGGAAATCGCTGACACCGTTGCGGTGATGGGCGGCGAAGACTGGCAGATGTGGATGGACGCCTTGGACGAGGCTGGCGTGCTCGCGGAAGGTGCTAAAACCACTGCCTTTACCTATATCGGCGAGAAGATCACCTGGGATCTGTACTGGGATGGCACCATTGGTCAGGCCAAGAAAGATCTGGATACCAAGGTGTTGGCTATTCGTGACAAACTGGCTGCTACAGGCGGTGATGCACGAGTATCAGTGCTCAAGGCAGTGGTGACTCAGGCCAGTTCAGCGATTCCTATTATGCCTCTCTATCTGGCGATGCTGTTTAAAGAGATGAAGCTCGACGGCAGCCATGAAGGCTGTATAGAACAACTCTACCGCCTGTTTAGCGAGTGTCTTTACAGCGATAGCCCGCGCACAGATGATGAGGGACGCCTGCGGGTAGATGAGTTGGAAATGCGCGCTGAGATTCAAGCGAAGGTTGCCGACGCATGGGCTAATATCAGTACCGAAAATCTTCATCAGCTGACCGACTTTGTCGGCTATAAACAGGAGTTCCTCAAACTGTTTGGCTTTGAAGTCGACGGTGTTGACTACCAGGCCGATGTAAATCCAGATGTTGCAATTGGCAATCTGATTTAAGGCTCTGGATGATGAGTTCTAAAGGCACGCAATTTAAAACCGCTCTGCTCCATCCGCGCCACTGGCCAATCTGGTTGGCCTTTGGTCTGTGGCGAGCGGTGACTGCAATGCCATTTCCTTTATTGCTACTTTTGGGCAAGGGCATAGGGCTGCTTATTTATCAGTTTCCCAGTCGTCGCAAAACCATCGCCCGGCGCAATATTGAACTGTGCTTCGCAAATCAGAGCGCGCAACAGAATAAAGCCATGCTCAGAGCTAACTTTATCAATATGGGTATGGCTCTGATGGAAGTTGGTATGGCTTGGTGGTGGTCGAAAAAACGCTTTGCCAAACTGCTGCAATTCGAAGGTCTTGAACATCTCAGTGCGATTGCAGATCGCGGCGTTATGCTTCTGGGGATTCATTACACCACTCTAGAAATTGGCACAGCAGGGATTTCCTCAGTGTTTCCAATGGATGGTATGTATCGCGCCCATGGCAACCCAGTGTATGACTTTTTACAGGCTCGCGGCCGCCTCAAACAGGGGCTTGGCGACGGTATGGTCTTTGAGCGCCGAGATGTGCGCGGCACTATGAAGGCGTTAAAAAATGGCCGCTCACTCTGGTATGGCCCCGATCAGGACTATGGTCTAGGTCAGGGACTATTTGTGCCATTTTTTGGTATTCAGGCGGCTACCGTCTATGCGACGGCGCGTTTTGCACAGAAAACCGGTGCTGCAGTGGTGCCTTTTAGCCATATCCGATTGCCTGGCAGCAAAGGTTATAAAATTACGGTTTATCCTGCGCTGGAGGAGTTTCCTGTCGGTGATGATGTTATTGACACCAGCAGAATAAACAAACTGGTCGAAGAGTTGGTGCTATTGCAGCCTGAGCAATATCTGTGGGTACATCGGCGCTTTAAAAATCGCCCAGAGGGTGAGGCGGATTTATACAATCTGCCGGAGAGAAAGAAAAGACGTCGCAACAGGGCCTGAGATAGAGGTTTCGCTTGTGCAGCCACAGGCCCATCAGTACCATTGGGCGACGATTTGGCCAGCACCGGGCAAACAGCAGTTTAGATCGCCTAGAGCCAGCACTGTCTAGGCTTTATTGATACGTGAAGGAAAAAAGATGATCAGGGGAAGTATTGTCGCACTGGTGACACCCATGCATTCAGGTTCACTGGACGTAGACTGGGGGGCGCTGAAAAAGCTCGTTGAATGGCATGTTGAGCAGGGTACCAGCAGTATTGTTGCGGTGGGCACCACAGGTGAATCGGCCACGCTTGATGTCTCTGAGCACAGTGCCGTTATTGGCGCAGTGGTGGAGCAGGTAGCTGGTCGTATACCGGTTATTGCCGGTACTGGCGCCAATAGCACCCGTGAAGCCATTGAACTGACTAAGGCCGCCAAAGAGGCCGGTGCCGACGCCTGTCTGCTAGTCACTCCCTACTATAATAAGCCGACCCAAGAGGGGCTGTATCTGCATCACAAGGCGATTGCAGAGGCCGTGGCCATAGATCAGATCCTCTACAATGTACCCGGACGAACCGCCTGCGACATGCAGGTTGAAACAGTGCTGCGACTCAGTGCGATAGAGAATATCGTCGGTATCAAAGAGGCCACTGGTAACCTTGAGCGTGCACAGCAGTTAATTGCTGAGTGCCCAGCTGATTTTGCGGTCTATTCTGGCGATGACCATACGGCACGCGAATTGATGCTGTTGGGTGGTAGCGGCGATATCTCGGTCACAGCAAACGTTGCACCAAAACTGATGTCTGAGATGTGCGCAGCGGCATTGGCTGGTGATAGCGCGTTGGCTGGCGAGCTGGACGCGCAATTATTAGCGCTGCACGATGCGATGTTTGTCGAGGCAAATCCAATTCCGGTCAAGTGGGCTGTTAGTCAGCTGGGATTGATGGAGAACTCACTGAGATTGCCGATGACGGCGCTTTCGGATCAGCACCATCAGCAGGTTGCGGCAGCACTGCGCGGTGCACAGTTAATTTAACCGACTATTTAGTATTTAATTAGCGCTTGCAGAAGGCGCACACAGGGGCTTCAAAAATAATGAAACACATTCTTACCTGCGTCTCCGTTGTTCTTATTTTAAATCTTTCCGGCTGCGGCTGGTTGGGGTTACGTGATCGCTCTAATGATTACCTGCTAGCTGAGGAAACTCAGCCGACAGTGGTGCCCGCTGACTTGGACAGTGCGACGCTAGGGCAGATATATCCGATACCAGCTATTCCGCTGGACTCGGTTGAGTTGGTTAGCTTCGAGGTACCAAGACCGCAGCCAGCCTCCGTCAATACATTTGAACAGCTGGTTAAGATACAGACCGTCGATGGGCGTCGCTGGATCCTTATTAATATCTCGCCCAGTGAAGTCTGGCCGCGCATCCGCAATATCCTCAATCGCAGCGGTATTCCGGCGGCCAAGGCAGAGGGGTCAGCAGGCATTATTGAAACAGTCTGGGTTAATTTTAAATCCGATGAAGAAAATGGGCATCGCTTTCGCTTCTCGATAGCGCCCGGTGTACAGATCGACAGTACTGAGATCTCGGTGGTGCATCAGCAAATAGCCAAGGGTGCGGAAGAGGGAGCAGCCTGGTCGCAGTCGTCTGAGAGCCAGACTCGTGAATCGGATATGTTGAGTCTGGTGGCTAATGATCTTGCCTCTGCCTCAGATTACGCGACGGTATCTCTGCTGGCACAGGATATAGGTGGAGAGGCCAAGGTTGAAATAAAAACCCCTGAAGTGGCCGATCCCTTCATATTGGTAAAGTTGGGTTTTGATCGCACCTGGGCTTCAATCAGTTACTCCGCACAGCGTGGAGGTTTTGTCTCCGTTGATAAGAATCGCTCTGAGGGTGTTATGTACGTCAACTACACCGAGGTGACGACTGATGAAGAGGGCTTCTTTAGTCGCTGGTTTGGTGGTGGCGCAGGTGAAGAGATTCTCGATATCAATTACCGCATATTGGTACAGTCAGTCGGCGCCTCTGTTGAAGTGCGCATTATTGGCGCGGATGGAGAGGGTCTGAATAGGGCTGAGTCGCTGCGTCTGTTAAAAGTGTTGCGCGGTAATATGTCCTGAGGTCGCTGACTCAATGCGATTTGCATCTCTGGGCAGCGGCAGTAAAGGTAACGCCACTCTGATCGAGTGGCGCGATACCTGTATTATGGTCGACTGCGGCTTCTCGATAAAAGAGACTACCGCGCGCTTGGCAAAGCTGGGTCGACAGCCCCAGGATCTGAGTGCCATATTGGTGACTCATGAGCACAGTGATCACTGGAAAGGGGTTATGCCCCTGGCCAACAAGTTTGGTATTAAGGTTTATCTAACCGCCGGCTGTTTAAAAAGTCGCGACCTCAAAGACCCCATCACAGATTTTCAAATCATTGATAGCCATACCGAGTTTCAGGTTGGTGATCTCAGGGTAACACCAGTGCCGGTGCCTCATGACGCCAGAGAACCGGTCCAGTACCTGTTTAACAGCCTTGATCACAAGCTGGGTGTGCTCACCGATATCGGGTCGCTCACGGCCCATGTGGAAGCCCAGTATGACAGTTGCGATGGATTGCTGGTGGAGGCCAATCACGACCTCGATATGCTGGCTATGGGCCCTTATCCGGCCTTTTTAAAAGACCGTGTCAGTGGTCAGTGGGGTCACCTTAATAATCAGCAAACGGCCCGCCTGCTGGCAGCTGTTGATCAAAGCCGCATGCAACAGCTGGTGATTGGTCATATCAGTGATAAAAATAATAGTCTGGACAAGGTGCGTGAGGCAGTGGAGCAGGTCTATACCGGCAAGGGCAATCTTCACTACGCCTGTCAGCAGGCAGGCTTCGACTGGCTGGAGCTGATTTAGGACAGGTTTTCAGCTCTGAATTGCCTGCATTAATTATTTATGAAGCATTTTTTTAAAAGCATGGCAATCCCCTTTGGCGACTAATTTCCGCTTAATTGAGGTTTTTTTTCCACAGATAGCCCGACTTTCTATAAATAAATTTAAGAAGTGACGCTAAGTCATTGATTTTTACTCTTAGAACCCATAACTCATTGATTTTATTGGGTTTTTATATCTGTACAAAAAATGATCAATTTAACAAGAATGCCCGTTTTTTGTGGCTTATGGCGGGTTGCACAGTGGGTAATCCACAAAGTTATCCACAGCAACTGTGGATATGTTAATGCACCAAAATGTGGCTTTCTCAGGTATAGATTATGCCAGGCGAGGTTACTTCTGACAGCTCTGTGGCGAAAGCAGGTCTGCATTTAATAACATCTCCAAACTGAGTAAATCCTTACAGGAGAGCCCGCTATTTCCGCGTAGGTCTAGCCGTTTTAGGTCGCCAAAAAACATCAGTGGCCTAATATCCAGCAGCTTATTATTGGCGAAATTTACCGTTTCGAGCTTGGTAAATCGTTCTAGTCCGTCGAGTTGAGTAATCCCAGCATAGGCGCAATTTAGCAGTTTAAGATCTTGCGGCCTGCTAATGCGCTGGTCACTAATCGCCTGGGTAACGCAGACTCGTAAAGCGGGATCGAGTATCTGAAAATCGTTGAACAGCACTGCCGGGGTGTAGATTTCCCGTTCGTTGAGGGTTACCTGATAGCGATCACAGGCGGATAGTGCCAGCATTGCAATAATAGACAGTAAGATTTTCATAAAGCGAGTCGCTCTCAGGCCAGTTAATGAAGTATATGGGGTAAGATATGTTCATGCCTACCATTAAAATAACTTACTCCGACCCCAGCTATCAACCGAATGCGGAGGCACTAGCGGGCAAGCTTGGTTTACCTCTAGTCGATATTACGGACAGCGGCCTGAAGACGTCACAGAATGCGCTGGCAGGCTACTACCTTGAATACGCCATTGATGGTCTCTGCCTTAAATCTGCGGTTCGCAACGAGCATGGGCCGATTCGCTGTGACTTTACCAGTGGCGCCAGTAGTCACAGACGTAAATATGGTGGCGGCAATGGTCAGGCGATCGCTAAAGCGGTGGGTATATCTGGTAAGTTCGCGCCGCAGGTTTTGGATTTAACCGCAGGCATGGGCGGCGATGGTTTTGTTCTGGCGACCCTGGGCTGCCAGATATTGCTGCTCGAACGCAACTCTATTGTGCACAGTTTGCTTGATGATGGGCTTAGGCGTGCCTCCCTTGCGGGGCAGGCAGATACTGAGTTAGCGGCGATCACTAGCCGAATTAGTCTGTTGAATACCGATGCGGGATCCTATCTGCAGGCGCTACCGGCTGAGCCCTGTGCGGATATTATTTATCTCGATCCAATGTTTCCCGAACGCAAGAAGAGCGCCAAGGTAAAAAAAGAGATGCAGGCCTTTCACGGCATAGTTGGCGCCGATGAAGATGCATCCGAATTGCTGCAGCTCGCTCTGGCTCGGGCACGTTACCGTGTGGTTGTTAAGCGCTCCAGCAGCGCTGGGTATCTCGCTGATACTACGCCGAGCTATAGCCTTGAGGGCAAGTCGACACGCTTCGATGTGTTTGCTCTGCAAAAGTTACCGGGCTGAGATCTATTTGCGCATTGCCAGATAGTTGCCGACGGCGGCGAGTAAGAAACCAGCCACGGCCAACACTGTCCACTCGTAGTCTTCAAATATTGTCGACAGAATAATTGCCACAAAGGGGATAAGCAGCCCGCTGTAGCCGGCTTTTTCGGGGCCAATTAGAATTAGCAATTTGATATAGGCGCCAAAAGCTAGAATGGTACCGAAAGTGGATAAATACACTAGCGAGGCAGTGTATTCAAAGGTGTTTTCGTAAGCGAAAGTGGCGTCTGTCAGCAGCGCGATAATCAGTAGCGCCAGAGTTCCGTAGAGAGTACCCCAGGCATTAATCGCCCATACAGAAATTCCCACATTGCCGTTTCTGGTAGCCAGAATATTGCCCAGCGATGCAGAAAATACTGCTGCCAGAGCAAACAGAGCGCCTTTAATAGCGCCTGCACTGGATTCAAACTTGGTCAGCTCTGGATAGAACAGCATGCAGATCCCAGACAGGCCAATGATACCGCCGACCACTGTTTTGAAATCAGTGGGTCGCTGCAAGAATATTCGTGCATTAACAATATTGAAAAAAACAATAAGAGAAAAAAGTACAGCGATAATGCCGCTGGGTAAATAGGTTTCTGACCAGTAGATCATCCAGTAATTGATGCCGAATAGACAGACACCCTGAGCAGCCAAAAAGCGGTGGTTGCCGGATCTAAGGGCCAGTGTGATACCGCGCAATCTACACCAGATAAATAAAATGGCCGATGCCAGCGCCATTCGATAGATTACTGAAACCAGCGGATCTACCTCACCCAGCTGAAAAGTAATCGCAATCCAGGTGGAGCCCCATATCAGTACAGTAGAGGCATAGAGGAAAACACTGGTTTGATTCAAGGAATAAACAGCTTGCCTAATAGGCTCTGATAGATTGCTGTCAGAGTATCTAAGTCGGCAATATTTACGTTTTCATCGACCTGATGAATACTGGCATTAACCGGCCCAAGTTCGACGACCTGTGTACCCATGGGGGCAATAAAGCGACCATCTGATGTACCGCCAGCAGTAGAGAGCTCGGTTTCTATTCCGGTTACATCGAGAATACTGGCTACCGCAGCGTCCACCAGCTCGCCTTCAGCGGTGAGGAAAGCCTGGCCGCTGAGCGTCCAATCCATCTCATAGTCGAGTCCATGCTTATCTAGGATAGCCTCGGTGCGCTGGCGCAATATCTGGTCGGTCACCTCGGTCGAGAAGCGAAAGTTAAAAAGAATATTCAGCTCTCCAGGAATAACATTGGTAACGCCCGTGCCACCATTGATATTGGATATCTGCAAGCTAGTCGCGGGAAAGAACTGGTTACCCTGATCCCAGACCTCTGTAGTCAGCTCTGTTAGTGCGGGTACCGCATTATGGACAGGATTGCTGGCCAGATGCGGGTAGGCGACATGCCCCTGCTTTCCTTTAATGCGCATGGCGCAGCCAAGCGAGCCGCGGCGGCCATTTTTAATCACATCACCGCACCGCGCTGTACTGGAGGGCTCGCCCACTAGGCAGTAATCGGGCGTTATACCCTGTTGTTGGAGCCATTCCACCACTTTGACGGTACCGTTAGTGGCAATGCCTTCTTCGTCGCTGGTAATCAGAAAAGCAATTCGACCAGGATGGTTTGGGTGCGCGGCGACAAATTGCTCTACTGCCACAATCATTGCCGCCAGTGCACCTTTCATATCGGCGGCACCGCGGCCGTATAGCTGCCCACTGTGCTCGGTGGGCTCGAAGGGCGGATAGGTCCATTTAGCTTCAGGGCCGGTGGGAACAACATCGGTGTGCCCTGCAAAACACAGAATAGGACCAGACTCGCCGTGCACGGCCCAGAAGTTATCGACATCATCGAAACGCAGGTCTTCAACCACAAAGCCAACTGCTTCTAGGCGCTCGATCATCAATTGCTGACAGCCCTTGTCCTCAGGTGTAACCGAGGAACGAGAGATAAGCTGTCTGGTTAATGCGAGAGTGGCAGATTGCATGATTTAAACTCTTTAAAGATAAACCCCTATTGTAGTGATCAATTGTTTAACAGGCTATATGCGCACCTAATTGATTTTGTTCTAATAGCAAAATATTTGTAAAGTAGCCCGATAAATAATGGCCAGCCAGTTTAACGATAGAAATTTTGATGGTTTGAGCGAGAAGTTTGCGCGCAAGGTTTATGGAGGCCTCAAGGGTGAGATTCGCCTTGCAGTTATATGGCGCGATCTGATCAACGCACTACCAGAAATCGAAACCGGGCCTGCGCTGCGTATTCTTGATATTGGTGGCGGTCTGGGGCAGCACAGCGTGCGTCTCGCTGAGCTGGGCCATACTGTTGTGTACAATGATATATCAGCAGAAATGCTGGTTGCCGCCCAAGGCCTGGCTGCACAGCAGGCTGTAGAGCATCTAATCAGCTGGCACCAGGGCCCTTATCAGGATCTCGGCGAGCTGGGTAAATTCGACCTGGTACTGTGCCACGCGGTAGTGGAATGGCTGGCAGAGCCGAGCAAGCTTATTGCCGAGCTTAGGTCCTATGTTGGCGATACGGGGCATCTATCACTGACATTTTATAATCGCGACGGTTTGGTTTATCGCAATCTGATTCGCGGTAATTTTAAACTGTTGGATGCCGACTTTAGAGCCCATCCTGGAAGCCTCACACCAGGCACACCACTGGCACCAGATCAGGTAAAGCAGTGGCTTGTCGAGAGCCAACTGCTATTGATAAGCTGCTCGGGAATTAGAGTGTTTCATGATTATGTCACTACTCAGCGCGGTGGTCATGAAGATCCAGCCTCGGTGATAGCGATGGAGCTCAGGTATTCAGTGCTGGAGCCCTACAAGTGGCTCGGACGCTATATTCACTTTATCGCAGGCACAAAAAAAGGCTCTTACTGAGCCTTTTTTCATTTGCATTGCTTAGTTTGTAACTGCTGTCTCTAGTCAGCACTGACTTGCAGATCAGGCTTGCGTCGGACAATTCCAAATAAACCGATAATCACTGAACCAAACAGGAATATGGCGCTGGGAATAGGTGTTGCTATTGGTGGTCTTGCGGCGGCAAAAAACTCAAACTTCCCGCCGCTATATACCCTCATGCTATTGCTCCAATTGTAGTCATCGAAGCGACCACTGGTGGCATAGTTGTAGATGGACTGTGCTGTTGAATCTAACCTGACCTTTTTGCTCATGATTTTCCAAACTGCCTGATTGATGGCGGCATTCAAATGTTGTCGGCTGGTAGTGATGCTATCGGCAACACTGACATAATTAAATAACCAGCCAATCTGGTTGTACTTTTTAATATGCTTATCTTTTCTATTGAAATTACCGGCACCATTTTGGACATCTTCGTAAGTGTTTACCTCGGCTTTCCAAGTATCCCCTGGCTTCGGATGTTTGGATTTAGCATTCATCGCGTAGGTGGTGACACCATCAATGGTCAATTTGTACGCGCCGGCACCATCAGTTGATGTACCGGTATCCTCATAGGTGATTGAGACAGTTCCAGCTATAGAAGGGGAGGTTAACAGCAGTGCAATACAGGCACTGGCGAACAATTTTATTATGTCTTTAGCTGTGATTTTAGCATTGATGGCCATATGTAAATCTCCTTGTCAGCGTCCTGCCAACACAAATAGTTCTCGATGGGGGAGATTCTATGGGTTGCTCCTGATGCTGCAACTAGGCCGCGTCTAAAACGCGAACTAGTTATCCTTTTTTGGCCAACTACAGCCCTTTTTTAGTGAAATCAGCGGCAGAGATTGGCCGCTAATGTTAGTAGATATCAGATCTGCTCGCGTAACTGAGCATTCCAGAGCTCAAAATAGCGACCTTTTTGATTGAGCAAATCATGGTGAGAGCCTTGCTCGACGATAGCACCGTGATCCATAACAACGATTTTATCGGCATCGACAATGGTCGACAGTCGATGGGCAATAACCATGCTGGTATGGCCCTCGGATATCTCCTCTAGCGCTGCGAGGATAGAGCGCTCGGACCTGCTGTCCAGCGACGAGGTCGCCTCATCAAACACTAGAATTGGCGGACGCTTTAGAATGGTTCGCGCAATAGCCACGCGCTGCTTTTCCCCACCGGATAGTTTCAATCCCCGCTCGCCTACCACAGTATCTGCGCCATCCGGTAACTCGTCTATAAAGCTCTCCAGATGAGCCAGTGCAATCGCCTCAAATACCTCAGAATCAGCAGCCTCGGGATTGCCATAGCGGATATTTTCAAAAATGCTCTGATTAAACAGCACAGTATCCTGCGGCACTATACCAATAGCTCCGCGCAAGCTGTGCTGGCTGACCTGACTGATATCCTGACCATCGATTAATATACTGCCCTGAACCGGGTCATAGAAGCGAAAAAGCAGTTTTACCAGAGTCGACTTACCGGCACCACTGGCGCCGACTACAGCGATTTTTTCACCGGCTTGAATAGTAAAGCTGAGGTCTTTAACAATAGGACGATCAGCTCGGTAATGAAAAGATATATTATTAAAGCTTATGGTGCCCTGAGTTATCTGCAACTCTCGGGCATTTTTCTCATCGCCGACACTGGAGCTTAGATCCATCAGCGCGAACATGTTTTCTATATTGGCCATTGAGCCTTTAATTTCACGGTAGACAAAGCCGAGAAAATTTAATGGTATAAAGAGTTGCATCATAAAGGCATTGATCAGGACAAAGTCGCCGATGGTCATACTACCTTCAACAACCCGCTGAGCGGCCAGCCACATCATAATGGTCATAGCCACAGTGATAATTAATGCTTGGCCAGTATTGAGGCTTAGGAGCGACAGACGATTTTTACGTTTTGCCTGTTCCCATTCCTGTAATGACTTGTCGTAACGCCTAGCTTCGTAGCCTTCATTGGTAAAGTATTTGACCGTTTCATAGTTGAGCAGGCTGTCGATCGAAATGGTGCTAGCCAATGAGTCAGCCTTGGCAGCTTCTCGAACAAACCGAGTGCGCCAATCTGTAGTCACCATGGAAAAGGCGACATATAAAACCACCGAGATCATAGTGATCGCGGCAAAGGTAATGCCGTAATTATAAAAAAGCAGACCGATTACCAGTGCAATTTCTATTAATGTCGGGGCAATATTAAAGACGAAAAAGCGCATCAAAAAATTAATGCCACTAGTGCCTCGTTCAATATCCCTTGATAGCCCACCGGTGCGTCGATTGAGATGAAAGTCGAGGTCGAGTCCGTGCACATGCATAAATACCTGTAGGCCGATACGGCGCATCGCTCGCTCAGTGACTCGGCCGAACACCGTATCTCTAATCTCACCGAGTAGAATCATCGACAGTCGCGCAAAGCCGTAGGCGACAATAAGGGCAACGGGTACGATTAATAGGCTGCTGGCGCCATCGCCAGTGAGATCGTCGACGATATATTTAAGCAGAAAGGGCCCGGCCACACTGGCACCTTTAGAGAGCACCAGACAGGCTAAGGCAATTGCAATTCGGGCCCTGTACTCCAGTAAGTAGGGCCAGATAGTGAGGAAGACCTTCCAGTTTATTTTTCTGTCGGCATCAACAGCATAGTCGCTGGGTCGCATAGATTGGCTCGTTTATTCAATCAAGAGTTACAGGAGAGCGTTTTGCTGATCAACTGAGCAGCTGATCCTTGGCTGCATTTATTTTTGCGGCTAAATAGTCGCTACCGCCGCGATCTGGGTGCAGGCGCTGCATCAGACGTTTGTGAGCCTTGATAATATCCTCTTCGCCCGCATCCGCTTCGAGCCCCAATATTTTGTAGGCTTCGTCATTGGAGATATCTGAGAAGTTACCGGCTTGATAGCTCTCACCAGACTGCTGCTGTGAGCCATTGCGCAGCATATAAGCTTGCAAAAGCACAAATGACTCGCGGTCTGAGCCGCGCAGCTCATCAGCTAATAACTGCAACTGTTCTGAATTTAATTCTGAGAGCCGCTTGCCGGCAAACTCGCCCTGCAGTACTTCGCCATCCATCTGTTTACTGGCAAAATTTATCTCTACCATTAATGCACTGGTGCGAAACTGTGATGGGCTGGTTTTGAAACGACTGAGAATTTGCAGCAGGGGTAGGGCGCGCATACCAAAGCCGAGAACTAACTTTCCCAAAGGGATAAGGGCGGCTAAACCAGCACCCAGCCAGTGCATTCGTCCACTGGCGACCAAAATAAGTGATGTACCCAAAATTCCCCAGAAGGCGGTGCGCCAGAAAAATGGGCGTCGTTTTTCTGCCGGCAGCCGTTTGACAACCGACCACCAGTACCAGAGAGAGAAGACGATGGCGATAAGGAGAAGTAATCTTGGCATAGCGGGTTCACTAAGGTTAATGGAATGTATAACAATACCTTTTTATTGCTTCTGGGGCGAGCCTATCCGGCTCAGCACTCGCTAAAATCTGGGCTTCACAGCTCCCCTGAGCGGCATCAACTACCTAAGTTTGGCGGTTCTATTTGCAGAACATTGAGCACAGCTTTCACTGGCAGAATCTAGCTCCTCGCAAGGAGCAAAATAGATGAATATAGTTGGACGGGCAGTGAAACAAATTCGTGATGAAAATGGTGTGACTCAGGAGGTATTGGCAGCGCGCTGTAATCTTTTAGGCTGGGATATCAGCCGCAGCACATTGGCAAAAATTGAAGTTCAATTAAGGCGTGTTAAGGATACCGAAGCAGTTATTCTGGCAAAGGCACTCAAAGTCAATATTAGTCGGCTATACCTCTGTGATGAGTAGACCATGACCTAAAATAAAAAAGCCCCGGCTAAAAACAGCGGGGGCTTTTTTGTGATCGCTGGCAATAGGTGGTTTTAGCGGGCCCTGAGCGCATCCCGCAGCTTATCAGCCATTGAAACTAGAGCGGTTTCTGTGGTCTCCCAGTCAACACAGGCATCGGTGACTGATACACCATATTCCATATCATCTGGATTGCTCGATAGCTTCTGATTACCGCCTTTGAGATGACTCTCCATCATTACCCCAATAATAGATGTATTGCCTTCAACAATCTGATTGGCAACATTATCCAGCACCAGAGGCTGTAAATTATGGTCTTTATTGGAGTTGGCATGGCTGCAATCAACCATAATATTGGGGGCAATGCCTGCGGCAACTAACTCTTGCTCACAGATAGAAACGCTGACCGAATCATAGTTGGGCTTGCCATTACCGCCACGCAAAACTACATGGGCATTAGGATTGCCTTTGGTAGTGATGATCGACACATTACCCTCTGAGTTAATACCTAGAAAACGATGGGGGCTTGCCACTGACTGCAAAGCATTAATAGCCACGGTAAGGCTGCCATCAGTACCATTTTTAAAGCCAACAGAGGATGACAGGCCAGACGCCATTTCACGATGTGTTTGAGATTCGGTGGTGCGTGCACCAATCGCAGACCAGGCAATCAGGTCCTGCATATACTGGGGTGAGATTGGATCCAGGGCCTCAGTTGCAGTTGGCAGGCCAATCTCCAGTACATCGTGCAGTAGCTTGCGACCAATATGTAGACCATCGGTGATCTTGAATGAGTCGTTCATATAAGGGTCGTTAATCAGACCTTTCCAGCCCACAGTGGTGCGGGGTTTTTCAAAATAAACACGCATCACGATCAGTAGGGTGTCACTGACTTTATCGGCCAGGTCCTTGAGTCTGAGGGCATATTCATTGGCTGCTTTAAGATCATGAATAGAGCAGGGGC
>JAQWUP010000020.1 GCA_029242085.1 Porticoccaceae bacterium | reverse complement strand
TCTCTGAATTTATTAATGAAGTGTCTGGCGCACTGATTGCCTTTATTTTTAACTGGATGCTTATTCAACGTGCGGGCGTTACTGGCGTAGCCGCCATTACATTGGTCAACTATCTGCTGTTTATCGGGTTTATGGCGTTCTTTGCTATTTCAGACTCAATTCAGGTGATTATTTCGCAAAATTTTGGCGCACGAAACCCCCAGAGAATCCGGGCATTCTTGCGTACCGCCGGTATTATGATTGGCGGGGTCAGTGCAGGTATTATCAGTCTATTGATCTTTGGTAGTGAATCGCTGATCGGCCTATTTATCGATGTAGAGCGAGACAGTGATACTCTTGCCCTCGCATTAGAGTTTGTCGCCTATATTTGGCCGGTATTTATTTTTGCCGGTTTTACTATGCTGATATCCGGATACCTCACTGCAGTCCATCTGCCGTTTCAGTCGGCACTGGTGGCCAGCTGCCGCAGTTTAATTATGCCAGCGGGATTCCTGATTGTGCTTTATATGCTGTTATCAGATTACCGTTTTGTTGCCGCTATTTCAGCTGCCGAGGCGATTAGCTTTATTCTAGCCATCACTTTGTATCTATTTCACACTCCAGCCAAAGTCATCCGGGAGCGAGCTTAAGTCACTGTTTTATGTGTCTTTTTAAAGGCTAAATAGTTGTTTACCTAGCTGTGGCCACTGATTTATAATGCGGCGCTTACTTTTCAAAACCTCGCTGAGGTAAGCGTCCCCTATGTTACGCATTTCCCATGAAGCATTAACCTTTGACGATGTACTGCTAGTCCCCGGGTATTCTGCCGTCACCGCAAAAGATGTCTCTACCCATTCCCAGCTCACCCGCGATATCAAGATGAATATCCCGCTGGTCTCTGCCGCTATGGATACAGTGACCGAAGCCCGTTTGGCCATTGCTATTGCCGCTGAGGGCGGTGTTGGCATCATCCATAAGAGCATGACGATTGAGCAGCAGGCCAAAGAAGTGCATGCGGTTAAAAAATATGAAAGTGGTGTGGTGAAAGACCCGCACACTATTCAGTCGACGGCAACGCTGCAGGAACTGCATGAGCTCACAGTGGCCAATAATATCTCGGGCCTGCCTGTTCTGGAAGATGGCAACCTTATTGGTATTGTGACCCGTCGCGATGTGCGCTTTGCCACGGATATGGATGCCTTGGTGACCTCGGTGATGACACCAAAAGACGACTTGGTCACGGTAAAAGAAGGCGCGGACCCAGATGCGGTACGCGTTTTACTCCATGAACACAGAATTGAAAAGGTCTTGGTAGTGAATGATGACTTCGAGCTCAGGGGTCTAATTACCGTTACCGATATTGATAAAGCCGAACAGCACCCCAATGCCTGTAAAGACGATCAGGGTCGACTGCGTGTTGGAGCCTCTGTTGGCGTAGGTGAGGGCACAGACGAGCGTGTTGCCGCGCTGGTTGCCGCTGGTGCTGATGTACTGGTTGTTGATACCGCCCATGGCCATTCCAAGAATGTTTTGGATCGGGTCAAGTGGATCAAAGAGAACTATCCCGAGGTTCAGGTGATCGGTGGCAATGTGGCTACAGGTGCCGGTGCCAAGGCGCTGGCTGATGCCGGTGCCGATGGTGTTAAAGTGGGTATTGGTCCAGGCTCAATCAGTACAACAAGAATTGTCACTGGTATCGGTGTACCCCAGATTACCGCAATTGCCGAGGCGGTCGCTGCCTTAGAAGGCACCGATGTTCCGGTGATAGCTGATGGCGGTATTCGCTACTCTGGCGATATGTCCAAAGCGGTTGTCGCCGGTGCCAGCGCAGTAATGATGGGTTCAATGTTAGCCGGTACAGAAGAGGCACCGGGTGAGATCGAGATCTATCAGGGCCGCTCCTATAAGTCCTACCGCGGCATGGGCTCATTGGGTGCTATGGCACGCAATCAGGGTTCCAGTGATCGCTATTTCCAAGATGCCAACGAAGGCGCTGAGAAATTAGTGCCCGAAGGTATCGAGGGACGTGTGCCCTACAAAGGCCCGGTCTCTGCCATTATTCATCAGATGATGGGTGGACTGCGTTCAGCAATGGGTTACACCGGTTGTAACACCATGGACGAGATGCGCACCCAACCAGAGTTTGTGCGGGTGACCTCAGCGGGAACCAGCGAGAGCCATGTGCACGATGTGCAGATTACTAAGGAAGCACCGAATTATCCGGCCGGTGGCCGATAAGCGGTTGCTGTTATTGTGTTTTAAAAAGGGCTGCGTTCAAACAATATCGCAGCCCTTCTTCTTTTAGGGTTATTAAATGTCAGACCTACATTCGCAAAAAATTCTTATTCTCGATTTCGGGTCGCAGTACACCCAGTTAATCGCTCGCCGTGTGCGAGAGATCGGTGTGTTCTCCGAGATTCGTGCATGGGATATTACCGAAGAAGAAATTCGCGAATTTGATCCCAAGGGTATTATTCTCTCCGGTGGCCCCGAGTCGGTGACCGGTGGTGCCGATGCCCCTCGCGCACCAGACTGCGTATTTACCATGGGCCTGCCAGTGTTGGGTATCTGTTACGGCATGCAAACCATGGCTGGCCAGCTGGGCGGTAAAGTCGATACCTCTGATGTGCGTGAGTTTGGTTATGCTCAGGTGAAAGTCGAAACCGAGTCGAGCCTGTTACAGGATGTTAAAGACCATATTGGCCAGGACGGTGAGTCACTGCTGGATGTATGGATGAGTCATGGTGATAAGGTTGTGGCCATGCCTGAGGAATTTAGCCTGATGGCGTCAACTCCATCTTGCCCGATTGCCGGAATGGTCAATGAAGACAAAAAATTCTACGGCATTCAGTTCCACCCTGAAGTGACTCATACATTGCAGGGGCAGCGTATGTTTGAACATTTCGCCCTGCAAATCTGTGGCTGCGATGCTCTGTGGACCGCCGCGGCAATTATTGAAGATCAGATTGCCCGAGTTCAGGAGCAGGTAGGCGACAGCCATGTACTGTTGGGTTTATCTGGGGGTGTAGATTCCTCAGTAGTTGCTGCGCTACTTCATAAAGCCATTGGCAGTCAGCTAACCTGTGTGTTTGTCGACAATGGCCTGCTGCGCAAAAACGAAGGCGATATGGTGATGGAGATGTTCGCCAAAAACATGGGTGTAAAAGTGATTCGCGCCAATGCCCAAGACAAATTCTTAAATGGTCTGGTCGGCGTTAGCGACCCCGAGGCCAAACGCAAAGTGATCGGCAATACCTTTATTGAAATCTTCGACGAAGAGTCCAACAAAATTGACAATGTTAACTTCCTCGCTCAGGGCACCATCTACCCCGATGTGATTGAGTCTGCCGCCTCCAAAACCGGCAAAGCCCATGTGATTAAGTCTCACCACAATGTGGGCGGCTTACCCGATGATATGGCGCTGGAGTTAGTTGAGCCACTGCGCGAACTATTTAAAGACGAAGTGCGCAAGATCGGTGTCGAGCTGGGCCTGCCCTGCGGTATGGTCTATCGCCACCCATTCCCGAGCCCCGGTATAGGAGTGCGTATAGCCCAGCACGCAGACTGTGATTCATGTCGGCTTGGCTTTTGAGGAGGCCTATAAACGTAAGTCGGAGATGATGCTGCACAAGGATTTCGATGGCAGTCATCCCAGCCTCTATGGGACTTACCTGGCGGCTTGTGTGGTGTACCTGAGTGTCTATAGTGGCTCACTGGAAAGCTTGACCTATGATTACTTCGGCTCAATTGAACCGGAAGTCACGGGATTTCTGAGCGAGGTTATCAGCAATGTTGTTCGTGATTTTATACCGCCAGAACCGATTCGACCGGGCGAACATCTCGATTGGTTGGATTAGTCAGTTAGTCAATGAAGATCAGTAAATTGTAAAAATGGTTTCTCGTTTGTTATAAGGTTTGTAAACGGAAATCTGCTTTTGCATTG
>JAQWUP010000012.1 GCA_029242085.1 Porticoccaceae bacterium | reverse complement strand
TCGTTGGCAGTCAGCTCGACTTTCTTACCGGCCAACAACTTGCCTTTGCCATACAGCGCAGTCACGCCATTAGCTTTAAACAGACCAGAGATACCGCCCGTCAGCTGGTTAATAATCTTGTTTTTGCGGTCCAGCATGGCAGGAATATCCATGGCCACACCTCTGGTGCTGATACCATGAATGCCCAGATCTTCCTTGGCCTCATGATACTTATAGGAACTATCCAGCAATGCTTTAGACGGGATACAGCCCACATTTAAGCAGGTACCGCCATTAACGCCCTTGCCTTCATCATTCTGCCACTTCTCAATACAGGCGGTTTTAAGCCCCAACTGAGCGGCGCGTATGGCGGCAACATAGCCAGCGGGGCCACTACCAACTACCACAACATCATATTTATCTGACATTTAAATACCTATTTATCAATAACTTATGTGTTAAATTTCAAGTAAAATCTTAGCTGGATCTTCGATTAACTGCTTAATCGTAACCAAGAATTGTACCGCTTCCTTGCCATCGATCAGGCGGTGGTCATAAGACATCGCCAGATACATCATTGGACGGATTTCCACCTGCCCATTCACGGCAACGGGACGCTGCTGAATGGTATGCATACCCAGAATTGCGGTCTGCGGTGGGTTAATAATTGGGGTTGAAAGCAATGATCCATAGACACCACCGTTGGTGATGGTAAAGGTACCACCAGTCATCTCTTCAATGCTCAGCTTGCCGTCGCGCGCCTTACCGGCGTACTCACCAATAGAGTTCTCTATCGTGGCAATGCTCATATTTTCAGCATTGCGCAGTACAGGCACAACCAGACCGCGGTCAGTGGAAACGGCAACGCCGATATCCTGAAAGCCGTGATAGACAATATCGGTGCCATCAATAGAGGCATTCACCAGTGGGAAACGTTTTAGCGCTTCAACTGCTGCCTTTACAAAGAAGCCCATAAAGCCCAAACGGGTGCCATTGTGAGTCTTGGTAAATTCATCCTGGTACTGTTTGCGCAGCCCCATCAGCGCTGACATATCCACTTCATTAAAAGTGGTTAGTGAGGCAGTAGTCTGGGTCACATCCAGCAGACGCTCAGCAATACGGGTGCGCATTCTGGTCATGGCCACTCGACGCTCAACACGCTCGCCGGCAGGCATAGCCTCTTCTACCGCGGCTGGAGCCGCCGCAGGAGCCGCAGCCGGAGCAGGCGCTGGAGTGAAATTAACCACATCTTCTTTAGTGATTCTGCCACCCTTACCCGTGCCACTGACCTGAGACAGATCAATATTGCGCTCATCGGCAAGCTTTTTAGCGGCTGGATTAACCAGTGCGTCTGCAACCTGCACATCGGCCTCTTCTTGCTTGGCTGCCGGGGCCGCTGCAGTTTTCGCTGCCGCACCCTCTTCAATACGGGCAATCACTTCGTTGCTAAGGATAATATCGCCCTCAGCTTTGAGAACTTCGGTCAGCGTACCAGTTGCCGGCGCCACAACTTCAAGAACCACTTTGTCGGTTTCAATATCGACAATCAGGTCATCGCGGTTGACGCTGTCGCCAACATTTTTGTGCCAAGTCGCCAACGTGCCTTCTTGCACAGATTCTGGGTAGGTAGGTGCCTTAATTTCAATGGCCATTAATCTATTCCTGGTTTTTTAAGAGTCTAAGGTTAATGCTTGATCAATAAATTTCTTCTGCTCTTCTAAATGAACAGACATATATCCGCTTGCAGGCGCTGCAGAACTTTCACGCCCCACATAGCTGAGGTGTAGCTGCGGCTGCAACCGCTGTATTACATGACGCATATGGTGCTGGCTGCTATACCAGGCGCCCTGATTCATCGGTTCTTCCTGACACCAGATAATATCTTCAATATTCTCATAGGGACGCAGCGCCTCTTCCAGCTCCGCATCTGGGAACGGGTAAAGCTGCTCGAGACGGATCAGAGCTATATCGTCGATACCGCGCTCCATGCGCTCTTCCAGCAAGTGGTAATAGATCTTTCCGGAGCAGAGCACCACGCGGCGCACCTTGGCATGATCGAGGCTGTCATCAATCACATCGTGGAACTGACCATTGGCCAGATCTTCCAGAGATGAGGTGGCCAGCTTGTGACGCAAAATCCATTTCGGGCTCATTATCACCAGTGGACGGCGCATCGGGCGAATGGCCTGACGACGCAGCAGATGGAATATCTGTGCCGGTGTGGTTGGAATTACCACCTGCATATTGTGCTCGGCACAGAGTTGCAGGAAACGCTCTAAACGCGCAGAGGAATGCTCTGGCCCCTGGCCTTCAAAACCATGGGGCAACATCATGGTCAGGCCGGATAGGCGTGCCCATTTGTGTTCACCACTGGCAATAAACTGATCAATCACCACCTGGGCGCCATTGGCAAAGTCACCAAACTGGGCTTCCCAGATAATCAGACCTTTCGGCGCTGTGGTGGCATAGCCATATTCAAACGCCAGCACTGCCTCTTCAGAGAGCACTGAATCATAGATATCAAAGCGCGGCTGGTCGTCTGCCATATTGGCCAGCGGCAGATAGGCTTCGCCATCTTTCTGATTGAGTACCACCGCATGGCGATGCGAGAACGTACCGCGGCGCACATCCTGACCGGTCATACGGATCGGATAGCCTTCATCGAGCAAGGTGCCATAGGCCAGCAGTTCAGCCATACCCCAGTTTAGGGGCAGCGCACCACCGGCCATCTTGCGGCGGTCATCATAAATTTTGGCCACCTGACGCTGGGCCTGAATACCATCGGGAATCGAGGTAATACGCGCCGCCACATCCTGTAGTGCTTTAAGGTCGATACCTGTATTGGCTGGGGTACGCCAGTCATGGCCCAGATAGGGCTCCCAGTTAACAAACAAGCTAGTATCTGGCTCACGCACCAGGTTATGCACCACAAAGTCGCCATTATCGAGGCTTGCTCGGTAGGCATCGGCCATCTCATTGGCCTGATCCTGTTCCACTACGCCTTCAGCCACCAGCTTCTGGGCATACAGTGTTCTAGTGGTGGAATGCTTGCGAATCACCTCGTACATCAACGGCTGAGTCGAAGACGGCTCATCGGTCTCGTTGTGACCACGGCGACGGTAACAGACCAGATCAATGACCACATCTTTGCCAAACTCATAGCGATAGTCGGTGGCCAGCATAGCCGCAAACATCACCGCATCTGGGTTATCGCCATTCACATGCAGAATCGGCGCACCCACCATCTTGGCAATATCGGTGCAGTATTCTGTCGAGCGGGCATCGTCCTGACGGCTAGTGGTAAAGCCGACCTGATTATTGATCACAATATGGATAGTGCCGCCGGTTTTGTAAGCGCGAGTCTGGGACAGCTGGAAGGTCTCCATCACCACCCCCTGACCGGCAAACGCAGCATCACCGTGCATTAAAATAGGCACAACCTTCTGGCCGGTGGGATCATTGCGGCGATCCTGTCGCGCACGACCGGAACCAACCACCACGGGGCAGGAAATCTCCAAGTGCGATGGGTTAAAGCCCAGCGCCATATGCACTTCACCACCGGGGGTCATCACATTGGATGAGAAGCCCTGATGGTATTTAACATCGCCCGAGGTATTGACCAGACGCTTACCTTCAAATTCTTCAAACATCTCGGCGGGGTTTTTGCCAAGAATATTCACCAATACATTGAGGCGGCCGCGGTGAGCCATGGCCATCACAATCTCTTTGCCGCCGTATTCGCCCGAACGTCTGACCAGACAGTCCAGCAATGGAATCAGGCTCTCGCCACCCTCAAGACCAAAACGCTTGGTGCCCGGGTACTTTGAATCCAGATGTTTTTCCAGACCCTCGGCCGCGGTAAGACGGCTGAGTACATCAATACGCGCCTCATCACCATAGGTGGGCTTGGAGCGCACCGATTCAAAGCGCTGCGCCAGCCACTGCTTTTCGGCAAAGCTGGTGATATGCATAAACTCTGGCCCAAGATGACCACAGTAGGTCTCTTCGAGGGTCGCAACAATTTCGCGCAGGGTAGCTTCGGGCTTGCCCATATACAGCGGGCTAGTTTGGAAAGTGGTATCCAGGTCAGCATCGGTCAGACCATGAAAATGCAGGTGCAGATCGGGCACATCTTCGCGCTGCATAATACTCAACGGGTCCAGGTTGGCTTTTTGATGGCCACGGAAGCGGTAGGAACTGATCAGCTGAACAACTTTGACCTGCTTGCGTTCATGCTCGAGATGGATGCCACCGGAGCCCGGTGCAGGCGTTGGACGCGCCTGACGACGACCCAGAAGCTCGAAGTGCTGAATAATAGTGTCGTGGGATATATCGGGAGTGATGCTGCCATTGGTGCGCGGTAGAGAGTCGAAAAAGCTGCTCCACTCCTCTGGCACTCCGTTAGGGTCGTGCAAATAGGTTTCGTAGAGTCCTTCAATATACGCCGCATTTCCACCAGAAAAGTGGGAGGAGCTGAGAAATTGCTCCATTAAGCCCTCAGGCATTAGTGTTATTCCCCTTTAAATACTCGATATCAGGCCAAAAAATATGGGCGGTATTCTAAACCTCTAATAGCAAAACGGCCAGTAAAAACTGGCCGTTTGGAGCGATTTAACCTCTATCGAGAGGCTATCTACCAAATTAGGTAGCACTTCTGATCAGCATATTGCGAATATGGCCAATTGCCTTGGTCGGATTGAGCCCTTTGGGGCAGACCTGCACACAGTTCATAATACCGTGACAGCGGAAAACGCTGAAGGGATCATCCAGATTTGCCAGTCGTTCCTCAGTCGCCGTATCGCGGCTGTCGGCCAAAAAGCGGTAGGCCTGCAACAGACCAGACGGACCAATAAATTTCTCTGGATTCCACCAGAAAGATGGGCAAGCCGTGGAGCAACAGGCGCATAGAATACATTCGTACAGACCATCTAACTTGGCGCGCTCTTCTGGCGACTGCAAGCGCTCGATAGCGGGCGCTGGCGTGTTATTGATCATATACGGCTGGATCTTTTCGTACTGGGCGTAGAACTGGCTCATATCGATCACCAGATCACGAATCACTGGCAGACCAGGCAGCGGGCGAATCACTAGCTTATCGCCCTTGACCGCAGATGACAGCGGCGTGATACAGGCCAAACCATTCTTGCCCGAGATATTTAAACCGTCTGAACCACAGACACCCTCGCGGCATGAACGACGAAAACTCAGGCTTGGATCTTCCGTTTTTAATTTTTCCAATACATCCAGGACCATCACATCTTTGCCCTGAGTATCAACCTGATAATCCTGCATATAAGGCTCTGCATCGACTTCAGG
Source organism: Porticoccaceae bacterium (assembly GCA_029242085.1). Classification (GTDB taxonomy): domain Bacteria; phylum Pseudomonadota; class Gammaproteobacteria; order Pseudomonadales; family Porticoccaceae; genus HTCC2207. The sequence continues at coordinate 827 of JAQWUP010000012.1, read as the reverse complement.
GTTATAGCGATAAATACTTACATTTAACATAGTTCTGTCAGCCCCTATTAATAGGTACGTATTTTAGGTTCGAAGGCTTCGCGGGTTTTCAAATTGAAATTAACACCGCGCTTGCCGAGGGTTTTGCTGTCGGGGAAATACACCGAGTGGCACAACCAGTTTTCATCATCGCGCTCTTGGAAGTCTTCACGGGCATGGGCACCGCGACTTTCCGTACGGCCTTCAGCAGCGATCGCTGTGGCTTCAGCAGTGGCAAACAGGTTTTGCAGCTCCAGCGCTTCAATGCGCGCGGTATTAAAGGCATTGCTCTTATCGTCCAGAGCAACGTTTTCAATACGCGGACGCAGTGCATTGAGCTTCTCAATGCCCTGCTGCATAAAGTCGCCGCGACGGAATACGCCAAAATAGTTCTGCATAATCGTCTGCAACTCGGCGCGCAATACTGAGGCCTGCTCACCATCGGAAGAGTTATTGATACGGTTGAGGCCAGTCATAGCCTGTTCAATATCCGCTTCTCTGGCCTCTTTAAGGTTAATCCCCTCACGCAACTGCTTCTCAATAAACATACCAGAGGCGCGTCCAAAGACCACCAGATCCAGCAGTGAGTTACCACCCAGTCGGTTAGCGCCATGCACTGATACACAGGCCGCTTCACCACAGGCATAAAAGCCATCAATAATCTGATCATTGCCGTCTTTATCGATGGTCAGCGCCTGACCATCAACATTGGTCGGGATACCACCCATCATATAGTGACAGGTCGGTACCACAGGAATTGGCTCTACCACCGGATCGGCATGGGCAAAGGTGCGCGACAGTTCAAGGAT
>JAQWUP010000007.1 GCA_029242085.1 Porticoccaceae bacterium | reverse complement strand
CACTGTGCTCAAAATAACAATGGTGTGCGCTGCAATTCCATTCACCCCTCAGGCATAGAAACGCCTATGGTAGCTGAATTTGGCAGCCAGATGACCACCAAATACGGCGCGCAGGTATTAGAGGATATGACGGCACATGCCAGCAAGTCAGGTGAGCCAGAAGATATTGCCTATGCCGCAGTGTACCTTGCGTCTGATGAATCAAAGTTTGTTAACGGCACACGCATTGTCGTGGACAACAGTATGTCAGTGACCTCTGGTCAAGTAGCTGGCTAACCTAGAGTTGACTTAACCATCGGATTTACCCTGTGAATAATCTTAACCACGTCCGCCTTTTTGTTGCATAAATCGTGGATTTTTAAATGTTGGTGGACCCTTTTGCGCATAGGATATCCTGTTTAAAGTCATTTGAATCAATATTTTAAAAATTGCAAAAAAGCTCCTTTTGGAGTGTCTGTATGGTGGAGGCGGCGGGAACTGTACTTAGACTATAAGCTATTGATTAATATAGCTTTAATGGGTTTATAAAACTGCTTCTGTTACATCCTTTGTTACTTAAGGCGGCCTCCTCAAAGTAAGACAATGCACCAGGAAAGCGCATATAACTTAAGAAACATTGGTCAGCTAGTGACCGAAACAGCCGTACCACCAATCAAAGGCGATAAATTCTCCATACTCTTTTGATTGATCGTCGGTAATATCACTGGCAATATTTTTTGAAAATGATCGCCAGCAATTTTTGAGTAGTAGATATTCCATGTCATTTTGCCTACTTTTTTACCATGGCTTTCGACACATATTTCAGCCACATAATCTGTAATTGGAAAGTCTTTGCCTGCGGCTTTATAAACATATCGATTAGGTGCATCCCAGAATAGAATCTCCTCAAACACATCACCGAAAAATGTGAACTCAACATTAAAACTTGGCTCCTCTTCACCGACGGGCTGGTGGATTTTCACCTCTTTAGCGAGCAAGTACCAATCCGGTATCTTATCTGGGTCACCCATGATGTCAAAGACCTCTTGGCAACTATATCCCTCAAACTCAATGACAGAGGACATCATCAAGGGGGCAGCTGTGTAGTTCTTTATATCAAAATGGGCCATAGAATTTTTACTGCTTTTAAAGAGGGATACAACAAGATAGGCAATAGTCAAAGAAAACGAAATACCTAGTATTGGTTACTTTTGCATAAATAACAGCTACAGGATCTGTTGACTCGAGTAGTAGTAATATAGCGGATCACGGGTGTCATCCAGAGGCACCATAGAGATAGCCTCAAGAAATAGGGAAAACAGTTCTGCCTGCGAAGAGATATCTAACTTCGCATGGAAGCGTTTGCGGTGAACTTTCACAGTATCAACACTGATATCCAACAACCCAGCAATTGATTTACTGGCATATCCTTTAAGAATTAATTTAACAATTTCACATTCTCGTTTAGTGAGATATTCACTGCCGAAATTATTAAACGCCGCATCTAGAGTGCTGCCGAATTGGCCGTTAGTATCCCCCGCAGCTAATAATGGCGCAAGTTGGCTTTCCCTCGACCAATGCTGTCTAAACGCAGATAAGAGCAATGGAAATAATTTTCGCAACTCTTGGATTTTAAACTCTCGCGGCGCACTCCCATCCCGCAACCCCAAAGAAATACCAATATGCATATGCTCTGATATTTTTGCCAAAATGGCAGATTCATCAATTATTCGTGTGTTTTTAAAATAGCTTCGGTAGTACTCAGTCTGGGCAAACGAATCTGGTGCCACTTCGTTAAGCCTATACACGCCGTCTTCAGCCCCACTCCTGTATAGATCGTAAAATGGATCTAATAAATAAGCACCATCAAAATAGGGCCCAAGAGTGGGCGTTTCATCCAGAACACTGAGATTGCTGAACACTAACACTGGTTTTTCGTCGCGCACAAAAGCCAGCACAACCGTACTGTCATAGCCGGTTAAACCCTCGCAGACGCTCGCAAAACTAGAACAAAACTGGTCTTCACCGATCTCAGAGACAATACCGGCTAATGACTGATACCATTCATCGGATAATAGTAACTTCTGTGACATGGCTGACTCATAGACCCACTCTTTGGCCTGTATTAAAGCCGGATTGGGGATATTCTTCAAGGAGTCAATTCAGTACCCACTATGGGGGCTGTGTAAGCAGGGAACAGCATGTTTCCATTAGCAGCCTACAATCAGCAGAGAAATTCGCAAATGAGTCACCAGAAGATACCCAATCCAGGTATAGATCGCCCCAGAGGGTCCGAAATTTGGCGTAAAGACCGGGCGCATGTTATTCACCCCTATACCGACTTTGCCACCTTTCAGGACGAGGGGAGCCATGTAATCAGCAGTGCTTCCGGATGCTATGTTACTGATATCGAAGGGAATAAGTATCTAGATGCCATAGCCGGTCTTTGGTGTACAAACATTGGCCATGGCCGCGCTGATATGGCGGAGGCGATTGCCAGTCAGGTTGGCAAAATGCAGTATTACAACCCTTTTGGCCACACCACTAACGAACCTGCTGCTGTGCTAGCGGAAAAAATAGCCCAGTTAACGCCGGGGTCGCTGAATCATGTCTATTTTACCTGCGGTGGCTCAACAGCCAATGATTCCGCGATCAGAGTGATCCATTACTACAATAACCTGCGGGGAAAGCCCAACAAAAAACATGTTATATCGCGCAATAATGGCTATCACGGTAGTACCTATATAGCGGCAAACCTCACCGGCATTCAGGCCACAAAAAACTGTTTTGATGCAGTGGGCAGCGATTGGATAAGCCATGTATCTGCAGCGGATATGTATCGACGTCCGGTAGGTGCTGAAAGCCTGTCTGAGGCTGACTACTGTGATTTTCTGTGCAATGAGCTTGAAAACCATATTTTGCAATTAGGTGCCGACAATGTTGCGGCGTTTATTGCCGAGCCTATTATGGGTGCAGGAGGTGTTTTGGTAGCGCCAACTGGGTACCATGCTGCTGTCGCCAGTATGCTAAAAAAATATGATATTTTGATGGTTGTCGATGAAGTAGTAACAGCTTTTGGTCGACTTGGTGAATGGTTCGCTTGCGAATCTGTTTTTGGCTTCGTACCAGATGTGCTAGTTGTGGCAAAGGGCATTAACTCGGGATACATCCCTCTGGGCGCCGCGATCTTTTCCAGTGAAATATACGATGTTATTAGCCAGCCACAAGCTGAGGGCGGCGTTTTCTCGATGGGCTTCACCTATACAGGGCATGCGGTCGCATGCGCGGCGGCACTGAAGAATATCGACATACTCGACGCTGAAGATATATTGCAAAATGTCAAAAAACTAAGCCCTATTCTCCATCAGGAGGCAGAAAAATTATTACACCACGATATTGTGGGTGATGTTAGAGGGCAGGGCTTTATGCTTGGTATTGAGCTGGTCAAGGATAAGCAGACCAAGGAGCCACTGCTAGGCGCTCATAAAATTTATGAGTTGTGCTTAAGTCTCGGCGTTATAGTTCGTCCTATTGGCAGTATTGTGGTGATTTCACCGCCCTTAACCTTCAGTGCTGAAGACATTAACAAACTGATGGCAGCGCTCGACCAAAGTATCGCGCTGTTATCAAAAGAACAACTATGAGGATTGGCATGTCTAGCGATATTTATAAATTACCTAAACAGGGCGATTCTTACGAATCCGTGATGGATCAAGTCAAAACACTGCGGTCGCAGATGACGTCAGGTCAACGGGGCAAACTGGCCAGCACTACATTCCAGGGCCACGAAGAAATGGAGAAACTAACCCATGAAGCCTACGGGCAATTTCTGGAGTGGAATGGTCTGTTCACTTTCCAAGAGGCCGCTGCGGCTAAAATGGAAAATGAGGTTCTGGATATCTGTATCGATCTTATGAACGGTGGACCTGAGAGTGGAGCGAATTTGACCAGTGGCGGTACAGAGTCAAATTTCAATGCTTTTCATGCCATGCGTAAATGGGCGAGAGAGGTCAAACCAGAGATTACTCAGCCAGAGGTAGTGGCACCCTACTCCACCCATTCCACAGTGCATAAAACCTGCCAGTATCTTGATATCAAGGTGGTCACGGTTCCTCAAGCATCTGACCTATCCTGTGATATGCGGGCGCTGGAAGATGCCATAGGCCTCAACACTATCGGTATTGTCGGCTCGGCACCCAACTGGCCCTATGGCACCGTAGATCCCATTACCCAGATGGGCGAAATCGCGATCGAGAAAAACCTCTGGTTACATGTAGACGCCTGCGTTGGCGGCTATATTTTGCCCTTCTTTAAGCAACTGGGCGTCGATGTGCCCGCCTATGATTTTTCAGTTCCAGGGGTTCGCTCTATATCTGCCGATTTACATAAATATGGCTATGCGCCAAAACCCTGCTCGACTGTGCTTTGGCGCTCGCAAGAAGAGATGAGCTATCACTATATGCCGATCGATGCCTGGGCCTGCGGGCTCTATCTCTCGCAAGGCTTTGTGGGCTCCAGAACCCTAGGGCCGGTGGCTGGCATATGGTCTCTAATGCATTATTGGGGTGAAGAGGGCTACCTAAATAACGCTAAACGTATACTCCATGTAAAGCACTCCATTATGGAAAAATGCGCCTCAACGCCCGGATTAAAAACCTGGCCAACGGATGGCCCGCTGCTAATGATTGCCTCAGACGACTTCGACATCCAACTATTAGTCGGCGGTATGGAAGAGCGCGGCTGGAAGCTATTGGGCGTTACTACACCCCCGGCGGTCCACTTGACATTAGATGTAATGGAGGAAGAATATCTTGAGTCTTTCTTGCAAGATCTAGAGGATGTGAGCAGAGATATTTGCGATGGAAAATTTACCAAAGAAGGCCTTTTAACCTATGGTGGTGTTGGCGCCGAGGCTGACGCCCCCAAATGGCTGCTGACTGCGGTAGAAATAATGAATAAAAAAAACGCCACATAGGATAACAAACATTATGGCCGCTCTTACAGGTAAGGTTGCACTGGTTACTGGTGCGGGTCATCGCAAAGGCATAGGCCACGGCATTGCTCGGCAGTTAATTAAAGCTGGGGCAACCGTCGTTATTAGTGATCTAGCCGATATGCAATCACTTCAAAATGGTGTTACCGATTTACAAGCCCTGGGCGGTGAAGCAGCGGCCACGCTGTGTGATGTCAGTGACAAAGTATCCTTCGACCAAGCCCTTGATTTTGTATTGAAGCAATATAAAAAGCTCGACGTGCTAGTCAACAACGCTGGTGTTGCAGTAGGAAATGAAGATTTTTTGGCCATCACTGATTCAGATTGGCAGCTGAGTAATCAGGTGAACCTGATGGGTGCCGTGACTGGCTGTCAAACCGTTCTGCCTTTTTTCAAACAGCAGAATTCGGGGTCCATTATTAATATTGCCTCACTGGCTGGATTAGGGGCCATAAATGGCATTCCAGCCAATTACACAGCCACTAAGTTTGCCCTTGTCGGTTTGAGTAAACAGCTGGCATTGCAATATGCTGCCGATAATATCCGTGTTAACGCAGTATGCCCTGGCTCTGTGGTGACACAGATGCATGCGCTTACTCTACAGTCTATTGCTGAGAGCAACGGCGTGTCTCTGCAGCAGGCACAGGACATTGAAAACGCATCGATTCCTCTTGGGTATTCTGCTAATCCAGAGGCTATAGGTGATGCAGTGGTATTTCTGGCGAGTGACGGCGCATCCTATATTACTGGCCAGGCGTTGCCCGTAGCTGGCGGTATGGCGCCCGGGCTTTAAATGACTGAGATAACGTTAAATAGAAAAGTCTCTGGCGCTGTTGTATCTGCATCGGTGATGGCCGCAGCCGGAGCGGCTGTATTTTTATTACTCCCGGTGATCATCGGTTCGGCAATGGATACATTGAACTTGAGTGAAAAACAGGCAGGACTGTTGGCCAGCAGCTATTTTGGCGGCTACCTATGTGCCTGTATCGCCAGCTTTGACTTGGTGCAGCGTATAGGTCACAAAACACTGGCCAAGGGGTCTTATATTCTCTTATCGCTCAGCTTGCTGACCGCTGCGTTGCCACTGAGTCCAGTTGCTGTTGCGCTGTTTATGGCCGGTGCAGGTGCAGGCGCACTGTTCGGCCTGGCTATTATAATCGTAGGCCAAACTCATAATGCCGATGGCAACTTTGGGATCTTGCTAGTGGCCCAGCAATTATTTGCCGCGGCCCTGCTGTTTATATTGCCTCAATGGGTCATTCCCTCCTGGGGTTTTAGCGGCCTAATGTTGGCACTGAGTTTTGCGCTGGGTATGGGGCTCTTTGTGCTTAATGGCATTGACAACAGCTCTCAGGAAAAATCATCTGGCAGTACCAAAATCATCACCGACCCGCAGTTACTGCGACAAATAATAACTGGGCTGTTTGCTTTGATGGTGTATTTCGCCGCACTCTCTGCCGTATGGGCTTTTATTGAGCGCATCGCGGCAGATCGGGGTCTGCTAACAGATCAAATTGGTTTTGCGCTGGCCTTCTCAATGCTCGGGGGTGTCATTGGCGGCATGCTGGTAGCAATAATAGGTGGGCGTATTGGCCGGAGTATTCCAGTATGGCTTTCGCTGCTGGCTTTTATTGGGGTTTTTTACGGGTACTCCACTCAATTTGGCATGCTCAGCTTTGCCCTTGTGACCTTTATTTTTTCTCTATTCTGGAATTATGTTCTCGGTTACCAAATGGCGATTATTGCAGCCTTAGATCGCGCTGATCGCTACTCTGTTTTTATTCCCGGAGCCCAGGCTCTTGGGGCTGTCACTGGCCCTACTGCTGCAGGATTCATTATTGCCGGCCAGGGATACACCATATTACTCATCATAGCTGGCGTTGTTACATTGATCACCAGCGGGTTATTTTTACACTTAATTAGATCGGGGAAGAACTATGCCTAAGGTCAGCCAAGAGCGCCTAGACAGGTACCGTCAACTAGACACAGATGCGTTTGCATTTAAAAATAATCTGGTACAGCAATTTTTCGCCCGGGCCGCTGAGCAGGGGTATAACCTAGATCCAGAAGCACATCATATGCACACGGGATTTTTCCAAGCACCCCATCGCATCGATCCCACTGGCGCCGATATTGCCATGTTTGGCAGCCCCTGTGACCTTGGCGCTATAGGCTTGGCCGGCACTCGCCACGGCCCTAGAGCGGTTAGGGAACGTTCGCGGTTCTTTGGCCCCTACAACGATGCCACCGGAAATATTCCCTTTGAGCAGTGCCAAATTGTCGACTTGGGTGATGTCAATTGGAGTTCGGCAAGTCTCGGCGTGCGCATTCAGGACGATATTTATCAGCAGGCCAGAGATGCGGCAAAGGCCGGTGCAGTAACTCTTTCCTGCGGTGGCGAACACACCACCAGCTTCGGTGTGTTAAAGGGGCTCTCAGAGGTTCATAACGACAGTTTTAGCCTGATTCATGTCGACGCTCACAGCGATACCATGGCAACCTGGGGTGGTGATTCTGTTAACGATGGTTCGGTTTTTCGGCAGGCGGTACTCAATGGATTTATCGATCCTGAGCGTACCGTGCAAATTGGTATAAGAGGTAGATCAAATATCCTCTGGGAGTTTTCACATGATTCCGGTATGACGGTGATCTCTGCCGACGAAGTATTTGAGAAAGGTATCGATTATGTCATGGACAAAGCCCGTGAAGTCGCCGGCAAAGAGAAGACCTATTTTTCTTTTGATGTAGATGGCCTAGATAGTAGCTATATGATGGGGACCACAGGGCCGGAACCCTTTGGCTTAACGCCCCGTCAAGTCAGAGATATTATTTTGCGCTCCAGAGAGTTCGATATCATTGGTGCCGATATGGTTGAACTAAACCCTAACAGGGACTCAAATCAAATGAGCACCCATGTAGCAACTGGGCTATTTTTTGAATTGCTGTCGCTGCTGGCCGATTGCTGGGTAACACGCAATGGCCGCACCAATCCGACTCAGTGGCTCTAACGAGCCACTATTTTTTAGCGGCAAAATCATCTCTCAATTGCTGCTCAGTCAGGCCATACTTACCCGCAATATTGACGAAAAATGGATCCCAGTGATTGGTTAACACATCGACCATCTGGGCATTTTCCTGCAAGAACTTATAGCCTGCCGATCCTGGCACGCGCACAGAGTGGCCAGGTCTTGGTGGACAGTCTTCAATGGCAGCCACATAGCTATCAGACCTGGCTTTCACTGCATCTATGGACCCAAATACCGCCGGATTAATACACAGGTAATAACTGCCCCCAACCGTGGCTGAGCTATTTTTATCATCGGAAATTACGTCATCTATGGTTGGCAGGTCGGTAGAGGGGATACCGATTGGGTTTATAATCGCAGTCATTGCCTCTGTCCACATATTCAATGCATAGGTACGAGGCGTTTCTATCTGACCTGCAGCGGAACAGTCCCACACTCTTCCGTAACCCTCAATAGGTTTAGCATAGGCTGTTACATCGTCGCTAAGGTCGCCTGACTCCGGGTCAATTAGCCATTTCCCTTTTAAGGGCTTTTTATGGATCGCTGCTTCTGACACATCAGCATCGTAAAACTCCGCTAAGGCAACGCTAGCCCAGATTGGGCTTTTGTCGCCAGCTGGTACAATCGCATCAAAGGGCGGGCATGAAAGTTTGTTGTGCAACCCCCCAAAAGGCGCTGCTAGCGGCACCGTGTTATTGGATGAAAAAGCCATCATGTCTTGCTCAAACGCTTTGTAAACATAGCGAGCAAAACTGCCAGCATCATTGTGGTTACCACCAAAAACAATGGCTATGCCCTGGGTGCGTGCTTTTTCTATGGCCAGATCGGCCATCATATTTAAACACCAGTAACCGGAGGATTTGTTGCCATCCACAGTCGCCCAGGTAGGCCCTTCTGCAATAACCTGCGGCTCTGACTGGATATCTAATAGGCCCATCTCGAGGGCTATATCTATCGCTTCATAGACGCCAAGACCCTGATTGAGCTTGCCCTGCTTGTGGGCAAAAGCAATAGCATCAGCAACGTAATCCGCATGGATTTCTGTGGCCCCTGCGGCCATCCACATCCGTTTGATAGCATATTCAAGGAAATAAATATTTTCGCTGCGGGTTTCCATTATTAACTCCCTCTGGTTGCTACCTGATCAAGTTTTAAAATAATACTGGTGCCAAGCACAAATAACCCAGCGCTGACCCAATAACTGCCAGAGAGACCAAAAGCCTCTTTGGCTGCGACAAATAGACCGGGGCCAATAAGTGCCCCCAGGGCGAGCGCAAAAGGAATCAACCCCGCCATTCGCTCTGACTGGTCATGTAATGTAATTATTGTGTAAAAATAGGCATTTCCAAAAAACCAACCAGCTGGCAGTAAAAGCATAACTACCGCATATTTAGATACGCTAAGATCCTGCAACAGCAGTAAAGGTAATGTGACTAATGCCAGAGACACCAGTAGCGGCTTGACGCGACCAAATCGCACCCCAAGCCAGGCGGCGACAAAGGGACCAGCAGCGGAGCTTATCAAGCCAAGGCTAATCAGCTGTGCTGTAACCTCAGTCTCCATTGAGCCATCGCTGGCAATACGCTCAAAAAATGCCCAGAGCCCAGCAAATCCAGCGAAATATAGCATCAGTGCAACCAGCCCTAGGGCTACCGCACCAGAGCCTTTGATCTCAATTTTCTGATAACCTGTGGAACCGCTAGCGGGCATAAAAGGAACCAGCAGCATGCACAACAAGACTACTGTCAGCATGCTTGAGAAGAGGCTAAAGAAATTAACAAGATCAACAAAATAGAAGGATAGTGCTATCAGCAAAATAGCTGGAACTAGCTGTTCCGGTATCAGCTTAATGGCAAATCCGCGGTCCTTATCTTGCCGGTCAGAGACAATAATATATCCAAGCGCATGCACCACGGCGGCCCCAACTCCACAAACCGAAAGCCCCAACAGCGTGACTAGGTAGGACTTGAAAAAGAGAATCGCACCAATTGATAGGGCCATTGTGCACATGCTAACGGCTGCCAGGGTTCGCCAGCTAAAGTCTCTTACCCAAAACGCAGATGACAGCGTAATAACCGCATAGCTGCCAAAATAAGCGGATGCCAGTAGGCCCGCCTGACTATCATTCAAAGCGAAATGGGTTGCCGTGACGCCCAAAACCATGGGCAGCAGAGCGAACACCAACACGCCAACCACGCCACAGGCACATGCCGCTACCAAAACTGATCGATCATTAATTGACTGTGAAATAATTCTCTCCATGAGCAAACAGGACACCAAAAATTGAATTCTAGTTTAGCGGCCTTTGAGCTTGGGTGCATAATAGCCTAAGGATTAGCTTTCGCCCGTTACCCACTAAGGGTGATTATGTCTATCAACCAATTCCCATACCGTTGGACTGGATTCTTTAACTTATTGGGGGACTTATGAAATTTAACAAAGGTATCAAACATTTAAGACCACAGGTCATGGTAGCTGCCATTGCCGTGGCATTTTCCGGTCATGCTGCGTCTGCAGCATTAGAGGAAGTTATTGTTACAGCGCAGAAGAGAGCACAAAATCTCAATGACGTGAGTATCTCTGTAACCGCCGCTACTGCTCAAGATATTTCTGACATGCGCATTGAAACAGCCCTGGATATCGCTAAACTTGCTCCCAATGTCGATATAAAATCTACCCTAGCCGGCTTGAATCCTGCAATCACCGTGCGCGGAGTTGGCCTTAACGACTTTAACGTCAATAATAATCCTTCCGTTGGCGTCTATGTTGACGAGGTGTTCCTCACCTCTCCCGCCATGCTTAGCTTTATGATGTTTGATGTTGAGCGAGTAGAAGTGCTCAAAGGCCCTCAGGGCACCTTGTATGGTCGCAATACTAACGGCGGTGCAATCAATATCGTGTCTGTGAAGCCGACTAGCGAAACCGAGGGTTATATTCGCTTGGGGGCAGGTAATTTTGACAGTCGGGAAGTAGAGGCTGCAATCGGCGGCGCACTGTCGGACAATATGTCAGGTCGTCTTAGTGTGCGACTCGATGACCGAGATGGCCAGCATAAATGGAATCAAGGCAACCATACCTTTGGCGACATCGATAGCACAGCCGTAAGAGCCCAGCTCGCCTATGACAATGGTGACGACTTTAATGCTAATCTGTCGGTGAGTATTGGCGATCAGACTGGCACAACCATTCCCGGCACATCATTTGGCACATTGAACGCGGATTTTGGCACCTGCTCAGGCAGCCAGATTCTGGCTCAGCAATGCACCGACTATGATGGTTTCACAAGAACCAGCAGCGATCCTTACAAACACGATATAGATGCTGCGTCTGTAGCTCTTTCGAAGTTGCTTGATGTAGAGAGTTCAGCAGTAGTGCTGACAGCCAACTGGGACTTAGGCGATATGGCCCTAACCTCTATTACGGGCGTTACTGATATGGAACGGGTCTGGGCGGAGATCAGCGTCGACCACACGCCAACGATTACCCCCTATGGCACGATTGAAAAAGACGAAGATATCTCACAAGTGAGTCAGGAATTCCGGTTGTCTGGCGGGAGTGACTCCTTTACCTGGATGGTTGGGGCTTTTTACTCCAGCGATGAAGTCGAAACAGACAACTATATTGAGTTGACGGAAGTCTCCGCTATTAATGACCCGGAATTAGGCCTCGGCGGTCTCGATTTAGCCTGGGGCTATTTGCAAGAGACTGAGTCAATGGCCGTTTATGGCAACACCGAGTTTGCTTTAAATGACAAGCTGACCTTAGTGGCTGGCTTGCGCTATTCGGACGAAACCCGAGAGTTCAGTAACGCGGGGACCTATCTTGCCTTTGATGGTACTCTGTTAGACGCAGATGCGACCTTCTTTGGCGAGGATTTCGATGGCGCACTGACTCCTTTTACCTCACAGGATGATGAAATCAGCGAAGATCGAGTCTCCGGAAAGCTTGGATTAGATTACCGTGCCAATGAGGACTTGCTTATTTATGGCTCAGTGAGTACAGGCTTTAAAAGCGGCGGATACTTTGGTGACTTCACATTTGATAGCTCAGAGCTCGCGCCTTTCGGCATAGAGGAAGTGACAGCCATTGAAGCCGGTTTCAAAGCGACCATGGCTGATGGCAGTGCACAGTTAAATGGTGCAATCTTTAACTATGATTACGAAGGTATTCAAACAGTTATAGCCACAGATGCAGGTACCTTCCCACTGACCAATGCTGAGGACGCCACCATTACGGGTGCGGAACTCGATTTAACCTGGGCACCTACTGAATCATTGGATATGCGCCTGGCAATTGGCTTACTTGATCACGAGCTAGAAGATGCTCGGTTGGGGTCAGCTATGCCAAATGCGGCAGATATGCAGGCTACCGGTTTGGTTCGTTATCGTTTTATGGTGAGTGAAACTCTGCAGATAGAGCTGCAAACTGACTTTAAATATACCGATGAAGCATTTCGCGAAGCCTACAACGACCCAATGCTCAAAACTGATTCCTATACCCTGTGGAACGGCCGAGTGGCAGTTTCTAACCCAAACGAGTCCTGGGTGCTATCTGTCTGGGGCAATAACCTGACTGATGAAGTTTATTATCCTCAGGGGTTTGATCTTCAGGCGCTCAATGGTACCTATATGAAGTTCTTGGGCGCTCAGAGAACCGTTGGCGTTAACCTGCACTACAGTTTCTAATACAAATTGTGGTAATCCAGAAAACGGGGCCTTAGCCCCGTTTTTTTATCTCAAATTCTAAGGTGACTACTATGCCTAAAAACCAAAATTATTCTCTCGCCGGCAAGGTTGCAGTGGTGACAGGTGGTGCCTCTGGCATTGGTCTGGAGACTGTTCAACGCTTTTTACAAAGTGGAGCCAAGGTTGTCATAGCCGACTTAGCCAATAGCTCTGGGTTAAGTCTAGAGTTAGGCTGTGTCGGCGTTGAAGTTGATGTGAGAGATTTGCAGCAGATGCAAATGCTGATGCGCACGGCTGTCGATGCCTATGGCAATATAGATATTCTGGTTAATAATGCTGGCGTATTTGCAGACTACAAATCACTGATGGACTCCACAGTGCAAGACTTCCAGCACTGCTTTGATATAAATCTAATGGGAATAGTCAATGGTATCCAAGCGGCTGTGCCTTTTATGAGCAATCCGGGTTCAATTATTAACACTGCTTCACTGGCAGGGAAAATGGGTGTTGTTGATCTCAGTTCATACACTGCATCAAAACATGCTGCCGTAGGTGTCACTCAATCAGCAGCGCTGGAATTGGCGGATCGGGGCATACGCGTTAACTGTGTATGTCCTTCAACGGTTAACACGCCAATGGCCCATGCCGAGGGCGGTGAAGATCTGGTAAATTTTGAAAAAAACTGGAACCCTATGGGCCGCATCTGCGAGCCAGCAGAGGTTGCCGCTTTAATCCATTTCTTAGCTGCTGAGGACTGCGGATTTATTAACGGCCAGGCAATCAATCTATGCGGCGGCGCCACAGCAGGGCTTCACCAGCGCTCAATCGATGCGCTAACCCGCTTTGAAACAGAAAACCATTCATGAGCAACTTAGTTAAAATCAATGGGCCAAGACTCTGGGATAGCCTGATGCAAATGGCCAAGATTGGGGCTACAGCAAAAGGCGGTTGCAATCGGCAGGCACTGACTGATCTGGATAAACAGGCCAGAGATCTATGGGTGCAATGGGCGGAAGAAGCCGGCTGTGATCTGCGGATTGATCAAATGGGTAATATCTTTGCCCGTAGACCTGGTCTTAATAACGCATTACCGGCGGTGGTAACGGGCTCCCATATTGATACCCAACCGACCGGCGGAAAATTTGATGGTGTCTATGGTGTGTTGGCCGGTTTGGAAGTTATCCGCTCATTAAATGATCATGATATCAGCACCAGTGCCCCAATAGAGGCGGTGATATGGACTAACGAAGAAGGAGCTCGGTTCTCTCCAGCAATGGTCGGATCCGGTGTCTGGTGTGGCGAGTTTCCATTGGAATATGGACATAACCGCAGCGATAAAACGGGGAAAACAATTAAACAAGAGCTAGAGCGGATCGATTATTTGGGTGATACGGCATGCACTCCCTACCCGATAAAAGGCTTTATCGAACTGCATATCGAGCAGGGTCCTATTCTTGAGAACGAAGAGTTGCAGATTGGAATTTTGACCGGCGTGCAGGGTATGAATTGGTATGATCTAACGATTACCGGTCAGCCCGTTCATGCAGGGCCAACACCAATGGAAGGCCGCCGTGATCCATTTATGGCCTTGCACGGCATCATTAAAAATCTCTACGCAATGACGGCAGAATTTGCCCCTTGGTCTAGGGTTACCTTTGGCGATATCAGCGCTCAACCCGGAGCTCGCAATACTGTGCCAGAGCATCTGATTGTGGCAGTTGATCTACGCCATCCTGATAAATCTGTATTAGCAGAAATGGATCGTCGTTTTCGTGAGATCGTCGCTGAAAGCTGCGCGCTTGCAAACCTTGATCATGATATTGCAATTGAATGGCAATCACCGGCTGTGGCCTTTGATACCAGCTGTATTGATGCTGTACGCAAAGCAACTGTGGACCTAGGCTACAGCAATAAAGAAATGGTATCTGGCGCGGGCCATGATGCAGTCTATGTATCTCGCGTTGCCCCCACCTCAATGATTTTTATTCCCTGTGAAAAGGGTATTTCTCACAATGAAGCTGAGAATGCTAAGAAAGAGGATATTGAGGCGGGTAGTAATGTACTTATCAATGCATTAGTAAACCTGGCTAACGATTAGGCTAACTGTCGATATTAGTTATTTCTTATATGGCATTCACCTATGGTAACAAAACGGCAAGCACTCACCATTCGTTGCATCACAAATGTTTCAGCAAAGCGTATTTTCTTCCTAAATACTTGATTTCTTTCTGCTTTGACCAATACAAATTCAATATCTTACGGGTCCTCAAAGCCCCTTGTGGGGCTGCTATTTGGTGGAGGCGGCGGGAACTGATATCAGACTGTAAGCTATTGATTAATATAACTTTAATGGGTTTAGAAAACTGCTTTTGTTACATCCTTTGTTACTTAAAAAAACGAACAATGACCTATT
>JAQWUP010000005.1 GCA_029242085.1 Porticoccaceae bacterium | reverse complement strand
CCACAGGGCACTGAGCTGACACGCTGCTCGCAATTCAGGCATTTCGACAGAATACGTCCGATGGTGGTTTTGCCCACACCGCGGGTGCCCGTGAACAGATAGGCATGGTGCAACCGGTCATTATCCAGCGCATTGATCAATGCCTGCAGCACATGCTCCTGCCCCGCCATTTCGGCAAAGGAACGGGGTCGCCATTTACGGGCTAGAACCTGATAACTCATAGCTGCATCTGCTCGGTTTAAAGCATTCATTATAGGGAGATAACTGGAGCGCTGGAAGGGCTAATGGCGATGACCCCCAATAGCCACACCTCGGCACACAGCGTAACCACTACCGTTGCTCCCTTCCGGGCCTGGCGGAGTTCATGGCTGGCTGTTGCGAGGGGACCAAAGGGGGCCACCATTAAATCGAAGCGCGAGATTATCCGAGGTTTACCCGACAAGTGCAACCGCTTATGCCAATAATCAGTAGATTGTTAAATACCCAGAACCACTACCCCTATACAGGGTCAAATAGCTCAACGAAGTCCGCAGTGCTGCTCAGCAAATAGTGTATTTATGCAGAGATTGCTACACTCCCAGAGTTGGACTCCTGTTGGACTAGAACTAAACTCAGGGCAACAGCCAAAATTATCAAGTGAAGGGTTCTCTGTTAATGAACAACCGTGTAAGGCAACGTTTAATACTCCCCTTGTTACTAATTATTCCTACCCTGCTGCTCTCAGCCTGTGGCGGTGGCGAGAGCAATGTGGATCAGGGCAATCGCGATGGCACCTTGCATTGGGGTAATGGCACGGAGCCCCAGAGTCTCGACCCCCATATAGCCACCGGGGTCCCCGAACATCATATTATTACCGCTCTAATGGAAGGGTTGATTGGCAAAGACAGCAAAACCCTGGCACCCAAACCCGGTGTCGCTGAATCCTGGACGATCAGCGACGATGGCCGTGTCTACACCTTTAAGCTGCGCGAGAATGCCCGCTGGTCAAATGGCGACCCCCACAATGCCCATGACTATGCCTGGTCCTGGTGGCGCGCACTGCAACCGGCACTGGGCAATCTCTATGCCTATATGTACTTCTCTATTGAAAATGCGCAGGAATATTATGAGGGGACAGTGACCGACTTTGATCAGGTGGGTGTCAAGGCCCTCGACGATTACAGCTTGCAAGTCACCCTGTCCAACCCAACCCCCTACTTCTTGCAGCTGTTGGATCATTACAGCCTCTATCCTGTGCATCGCGCCACAGTGGAAAAATTTGGTACTGCCGATGAGCGCGGTACACGCTGGACCTACGAGGGCAACAATGTCGGCAATGGTGCCTTTCAATTAGTTGACTGGAAGATTAATCGCCGGATTACCGTGCAGCGCAACCCCTATTACTGGAATGCAGATACTGTTCAACTTAATCAAATAGTGTTTTATCCCACCGAAAATGTGGTCAGTGAAGAACGTATGTTTCGCGCTGGGCAATTACATCGCACGGGCAGTATTCCCTCGGATAAAATTCCCGTCTATCTCGAGGCCAATGACGCCTCACTGCATATAGCGCCCTACCTTGGCATCTACTTTTATCGCATCAATACCCGCGTGCCTCAGCTGCAGGACAAGCGAGTACGGCGGGCGCTGGCCATGACCATAGACCGGGAAACGATTTCCAAGAGTATCCTTAAAGCTGGACAGATTCCCGCCTATGCCATGACCCCGCCGGGCACCATGGGCTATTACCCAGAGTCAGATCTGCGCTTCGATCCAGAGGCGGCGCGACAACTATTGGTCGAGGCCGGATACCCGAATGGCGAGGGCTTTCCCGCTACCGAAATTCTCTATAACACCAGTGAGGGCCATCGCAAGATTGCTGTGGCTATCCAACAGATGTGGAAAAAATATCTCAATATTGATATCAAGCTACTCAATCAGGAATGGAAGGTTTATCTGGACAGTGAAAGTGCCGGCAACTATGAGATATCTCGTGCCGGCTGGATTGGTGACTACGTAGACCCCAATAGCTTTCTCGATATGTTTCTCTGTAACGGTGGCAATAATCGTACTGGCTGGTGCAATGCCGAATACGATCGTTTGATTGCCGATATTGCTCCTACAGTGAAAACCCATAAAGAGCGATTGGCAGTATTTGGTCAGGCTGAAAAGATACTGATGGATGAGCTGCCAGTGATTCCTATCTACATTTATACCTCGGTCAATCTGGTCAATGATTCGGTAAAAAACTACGCCGATAACATTCTTAATCAGCCCTCATTTACCGAGATGTATCTGCAAGCAGCGCCAGAGCAAAACCAATCCACAGAGGGCCAGCACTGATGTTGAGATTTGTATTTTATCGGCTGCTGCAGGCAATACCTGTGCTGTTAATTGTGATCAGCCTGACCTTTATGCTGGTGCACTCGGCCCCGGGCGGGCCCTTTTCAGCCGACAAAGCTGTACCCCCGGAAGTTATCAAGGCGCTCGAAGCACAGTACAACCTCGACCAGCCGCTGTGGCAACAATATATCAGCTACCTCGGCGATGTGCTCAAGGGCGATTTTGGCCCCTCGTTTAAATACCCGGGCCGAGATGTAACAGAACTAATTGCCGCCGGTTTACCCGCTACTGCAGAGCTGGCCTTCTATGCCATGTTGGTGGCGCTGGTGATTGGTGTCAGCGCCGGTGTTGCCGCCGCCATGCGCCCCAATACAGCCCAAGACTATATTCCCATGTCTGCCGCTATGATCGGTATCTGTATGCCCTCGTTTTTACTTGGGCCTCTACTAGTCCTGGTCTTTGGCATTTATTTGGAATGGCTGCCAGTGTCTGGCTGGGACGATATGCCCGGCGACAAAATACTGCCCGCCATAACACTGGGGACTGGCTATGCCGCCTATATTGCCCGTCTTTCTCGGGGCGGTATGCTCGAAGTACTGTCTCAAGACTATATTCGTACCGCTAGAGCCAAGGGGCTTAGCGAACCTCTAATTATTGCCAAGCACGCACTGCGCGGCGGCCTTATTCCGGTAATCGCCTTTTTAGGCCCCGCCTTTGCCGGTCTGTTGGGTGGCTCATTTGTAGTGGAAACCATTTTTCAAATTCCCGGCCTTGGACGCTTCTATGTTCAGGCCGCCTTTAACCGCGACTACACCATGATACTCGGCACTACCGTATTCTTTTCGACACTGATTATCGTCTTTAATCTTCTCTCAGATATGCTCGCGATTTGGTTAAACCCCAAACTGCGCCAGCAGACGCGGGGAGAAAGCTAATGTCGACAATTGAAGAACAAGGCACCTCTCTGTGGCAAGACGCCTGGATTAAACTGAGCAAAAACTACCTCGCCCTATTTGGCCTGGCCATCATCGTTTTACTCTGTGTGGTATCCGTTTTAACCCCATGGATTGCACCCTATGGTTACGAGGAACAGAACCTGTTGCTAGGTGCAACATCCCCCTCTGCCCAGCACTGGCTGGGTACAGATATCTTTGGTCGCGATATGCTGACCCGAATTATGTATGGCGGTCGTGTCTCATTGACCGTCGGCTTTATTGCCACCGCGGTTGCCTTGGTGATTGGAGTACTCTGGGGCGCTATCGCCGGATTTGTTGGCGGTCGTGTCGACGCGGTGATGATGCGTATTGTCGATATTATGTACGCCCTGCCCTTTATGATATTTATTGTGCTGCTAATGGTGGTATTCGGACGCAATATCCTGCTGTTATTTGGGGCTATCGGCGCGGTGGAATGGTTGACCATGGCGCGTATTGTTCGCGGCCAGGTGATGGCTCTGCGCAAGCAGGAATTTGTCGAAGCCGCCCATTCCCTCGGCCTGTCCCAATGGACTATTATTCGCCGCCATATTATTCCCAACACCTTGGGCCCAGTCATCGTTTACACCACTCTGACCATACCCAGCGTCATGTTGCTCGAAGCCTTTCTAAGCTTTTTAGGCCTGGGTATCCAGCCGCCCCAAAGCTCATGGGGATTACTGATCAATTACGGTGTGGAAACCATGGAAGAGTTTCCATGGCTGCTTATCTTTCCCGGCGTGACATTGTCCCTAACATTGTTTGCACTCAACTTTCTCGGCGATGGTTTGCGTGACGCTCTCGACCCGCGAACCTCCAAAGACTAATAAGGAACAGGACAATGGCACTGCTTGAGGTAAACGGTTTAAAGGTGTATTTCCATACCAGAAATGGTGTGGTCAAAGCGGTCGACGATGTAAGTTTTACCGTGGATCGAGGTGAAACCTTGGCCATTGTCGGCGAGTCCGGCTCTGGAAAATCTGTCACCTGTTATAGCCTACTGGATCTACTGCCCAAACCACCAGCTAAGATAGAAGGTGGCACCGCATTATTTGACGGCGAAGATTTGCTGCGCTGCGGTGCTAAACGTATGCGCCATTATCGCGGCAATGATATCGCGGTTGTATTCCAAGACCCAATGACCTCGCTAAATCCCTATATCAGTATTGGCGAGCAGTTAATTGAGCCACTGATTTACCACCCAGATAACCAGCGCAAACAGAGCCGAGAAGATGCCCGCGCACGTGCCATCGAGTTACTCGTTGAAGTTGGTATTATTAATCCACAGGCCCGCTTCGACTGTTATCCCCATGAATTTTCAGGCGGTATGCGCCAGCGCGTCATGATTGCCATGGCACTGATCAACGAGCCGCGGCTGCTGATCTGTGATGAGCCCACCACCGCACTGGACGTGACGATTCAGGCACAGATATTAGAGCTAATTAAAAAACTGCAGCAGACCCGCGATGTCGCGGTTATTTTTATTAGCCATGATTTGGGCGTAGTAGCCGGTATAGCCGACAAGGTACTGGTTATGTGCGAAGGCACCATTAGAGAAGCTGGCGATACAGATGCTATCTTCTACCATAGCCAAAATGACTATACCAAAAAGCTCTTAAACGCGATTCCCGAAGGCGCCAAAACACTCCCCAGTCGCCTGCAAGCGGATAACCTTTTAGTCGAGGTGACCAACCTAAAAACTCATTTTATCGATCACAGTAAAGCGGGCCGACAGCATAAGGTGATCAAAGCAGTCGATGGCGTATCACTGGCGATTCAACGGGGCGAAATTCTTGGATTAGTCGGCGAATCAGGCTCGGGAAAATCGACACTAGGTCGATCTATATTACAGCTAGCACCGACCACCGCAGGCCAGGTTAGCTTCGATGGCAACCCCCTGACCGGCCTCGATTCAAAACAGATGGTGCCCTGGCGACGCAAGATGCAAATGATCTTTCAAGATCCCTATGCATCGCTCAACCCAAGGATGACCGTCTACCAAACACTGGCGGAACCACTGCTCTATCACGGCCTGGCCAATAGTAAAAACATAGAGCAGCAGGTGCGCCAGCTGATGGATGATGTCGGGCTGGCCCATGGTCAGATGCGCAAATATCCCCATGAATTCTCTGGTGGCCAGCGTCAGCGTATCGCCATTGGTCGCGCCATCGCCACCAAACCAGAATTAATAATTGCCGACGAGCCCGTCTCCGCATTAGATGTCACTATTCAGGCACAGATATTGGATTTAATTCTCGATTTGGTCGAGCGTCATAATCTGACCATGCTGTTTATCTCGCATGATCTTTCAGTGGTTCGCTGTATTTCAGATCGGGTGATGGTGATGAATAAGGGCGTGATTATCGAGCAGGGAGATACAGAGACACTTTGGAAGAATCCGCAACAGGCCTATACACAGCAGTTGCTTAAAGCTATTCCAATTGCTGACCCCAGATTGGAGCGGAGTCGGTTATCAAACCTTTAGTCAAACTTAATTGCCCACTGTCATATTGAGCGTAGCGAAATATCTCACACTAAAATCGGTAGCGCAAAAGATACTGAATCAAGAGCCTCTTCAGTCGCGTCGCTCTTTGAGGATGACAAAGGGGTTTGAATCGTTAATCAGGGATTGAGATACTGTGCCAATATTGGTTTGGCTCAGGCGCAGCTAATACCAGTCCCACGCAAACCACAGTAACCCGCAGGATTCTTGGCCAGATACTGCTGATGATATTCTTCAGCATAATAAAAAGTCGGCGCAGCGATAATTTCTGAGGTGATCTCACCAAATCCTAAATCAGTCAACTGAGTCTGAACTGCCTTTGCTGATGCCATGGCAGCATTGAGCTGATCGGCACTAGTGCAGTAGATTGCCGAGCGATACTGTGACCCGCGATCGTTACCCTGCCGCATACCCTGTGTAGGATCATGGGCCTCCCAGAACACCGCTAACAGTTTTTCATAGCTGATTAGTTTCGGATCAAATACCACCAATACCACTTCTGTATGCGCGGTTAAGCCTGTGCAAGTTTCTTCGTACGTGGGGTTGGGCGTATGTCCCCCTGCGTAGCCTACTGCTGATGTCACCACACCCGGCTGCTCCCAAAAGCGGCGCTCGGCGCCCCAGAAACAGCCCATGGCAAAATAGGCGGTCTCTAGACCTTCGGCGAAAGGCGCCTGGGTAGGCTGACCATTAATAAAGTTAGCGTTATTAACTGGCATTTCAGCGCTGCGACCTGGTAACGCTTGGTCTGCATTTGGCATTGCTGGGGTAGTAGAAAACATAGAAAACCTATTTTTTATAATGCGCCTAACCCGAGTTCTAGGTCGGCTTTAATATCAATAATATCCTCTAGCCCTACCGCTACGCGAATAAGACTCTGGCTGATGCCTGCGGCTTCCCGCTCATCATCACTCAGGCGACCATGGGTGGTGGTAGCTGGATGCACAATGGTGGTCTTGGCATCGCCAAGATTGGCAGTCAGTGAGAGCATCTTGGTGCTATCGATAACCCGCCAGGCCTGTTCACGGCCACCCTCTACACAGAATGACACCACGCCACCAAATCCGCTCTGCTGCTTTTTAGCCAGCCCATGCCCAGGATGCTCTTCCAGACCTGCGTAGTAGACTTTGGTCACTTTGGGGTGCGCATTGAGCCAGACTGCCAGCTCTGCTGCATTGGCAGAATGGGCCTGCATACGAATACGCAATGTCTCTAAACCCTTCAGAAATACCCAGGCATTAAAGGGGCTCATGCTAGGCCCTGCTGCACGCAAAAAGCCAACCACCTCTTCCATTAGCGCAGCGCTGCCCACAACAGCGCCGCCGAGACATCGACCCTGGCCATCAATATATTTAGTCGCTGAATGGAGCACAATATCGGCGCCCCAGTTGAGCGGCTTTTGTAGAATTGGCGTGCAGAAGCAGTTGTCCACCACAAACAGGGCATTGGTCTTTTTCGACAGTGCGGCAAGGGCTTCTAGGTCGGCAACCTCTGACAGGGGATTCGAGGGCGTTTCACAAAACAGCATTTTGGTATTGGGCTGAATCGCATCGGCCCATGCGCTCAGATCACCCAGTGGCACATAGGTGACCTCAACACCAAATTTAACGATGTACTTGTTCATCATCACTCTGGTGCTGCCAAACACATCCTGCGAGCAGACCACATGATCACCCGACTTGAGCAGAGCCATAATCACCGACAGCGCCGCCGCCATTCCCGAGGCGGTGGCCACACATTGCTCGCCCTCTTCCATGGCGGCTAGGCGTTCTTCAAAACTGCGTACCGTGGGGTTGGTGTAGCGTGAATAGACATTGCCCTGCAGCTCATTGCTAAAATATTTAGCAGCCATCTCGGTATTTTCAAAAACATAGCTTGAGGTCAGAAACATGGCTTCTGAATGTTCATTCTCATGCGTGCGCTGATAACCGCCACGAATAGCTGTTGTATCCTGTTGCCACTTATCGTCCTGATTAGCCATGTTGTTTGTCGCTACCTTTTTTATTCCGCCTGCTACTGTGAGGCGAGTGAACTATTGTTGTGAATACCGATAACCTGCCCTTCTTTGGGCTCACCTGCACTGTCTTTATTCTGTTTAGCAGAGTCATTGCGCAGTGCCTCAATGGCGTCTAAGTAAGCCTTATCCACATCGCCGGTAATATAGTTACCATCAAATACTGAACTTTCAAAACGTTTAATACTATCGTTGCCCTCAGTACCTGAATCAATTAAATCCTGTAGATCTTGATAAATAATCCAGTCGGCACCTATCAGCTGACCCACTTCTTCATCGGTGCGACCATGGGCGATCAGTTCGGTGGCCGATGGCATATCGATACCATAGACATTTGGATAGCGCACACCGGGAGCCGCTGAAGCCATATAGACTTTTTTCGCGCCTGCGTCCCGCGCCATCTGAATTATTTCTTGCGAGGTAGTACCGCGCACAATGGAGTCATCGACCAGCAATACATTTTTGCCGGCAAATTCTAACTTCACTGCATTGAGTTTTTGGCGCACTGACTTCTTGCGCTCGGTCTGGCCCGGCATAATAAAGGTGCGACCGATATAGCGATTTTTCATAAAGCCTTCACGCAACTTTACGCCCAATCGCTCGGCCATAGCCTGAGCCGATACGCGACTGGTGTCGGGGATCGGAATAACCACATCAATATCATGGTCTGGCTTTTCACGGGTTAACTTGTCGGCCAGTTTCTCACCCATACGCAGGCGACATTTGTAGACGGAAATATTGTCGATTAAAGAATCGGGGCGAGCAAAATAAACATGCTCAAAAATACAGGGCACCAACTCGTGGTTTTTGGCACATTGCTGTAAATGAATCTGACCGGACTTATCGATAAACAAGGCCTCACCGGGATCCAGATCGCGAATAAATTCAAACCCCAGACTGTCCAACACAACCGATTCGGATACCACAGCATACTCAACACCGGCTTCCGTTTCACGCTTACCAAAACACAGTGGGCGAATGCCATAGGCATCGCGAAAGGCAAACATGCCATAGTTGGCAATCAGGCCAACGACCGCATAGGCACCACGACAGCGCTCGTGAACATGGGTAACCGCGGCAAATATATCTTCACTGGTGGGCTCTAGTTTTCTGCGCGACTGCAGCTCATGGGCGAATACATTGAGCAGTACCTCAGAGTCGGAGTCGGTATTGAGATGACGCAGATCATCGCGGAAAATATTGTGTCGCAATTCGGCAGCATTGGTGAGATTGCCATTGTGAGCAATAAAGATTCCATAGGGGGAATTAACATACATTGGCTGGGCCAGCGCTGGGCCCGAACTGCCCGCCGTGGGATAGCGCACATGACCAATACCCACATTGCCCACCAGACGCAGCATATGGCGACGATGAAATACATCACGCGCAAGGCCTTCGCCTTTACACTGATGCAGCTCGCCATTGGCCTCGGTCACTATGCCCGCTGCATCCTGACCGCGATGCTGCAACATGGTGAGGGCATCGTAAAGCCGCGTATTAACATCTGAAGTTCCGGAGATTCCTACTACACCACACATCTGCTATATCCAACCCGTAATAAAGTCTGTGACGGCCGTTGCCGCTTCCCTGCCCCAGGCTTCGAAGCCCTGAAACAGCGGAATTAACGATGACGCCAACCACCAGGGATCCTGATCTACCGGCACCGCTTGCGGTAATATTATTACCAGCGCCAGCACAATCAATAGCCCTCTAAACACCCCAAAAACTAACCCTAACGTCCTGTCTGTGCCGCTCAATCCGGTTGAGCTGACCAGCTTCCCCAATAAAAAATTAACCATCGCACCCAATATCAGGGTGCCAACAAACAAACCACCCCAGGCCGCTAACTGCCTGATTGATGCCAGTGCAATAAAGTTGACCAACAAATCTGCCGCCGGTTCTTTAAAGCTCATGGCCACGGCAAAGGCAGCAATCCAAATCACCAGAGACATCGCCTCTTTAACAAACCCGCGCACCAAACTGATCAAACCAGAAATGGCGATAATACCAACGATTCCCCAATCTGCTGTCGCTATGTCCATTGGTCTTTAGTCCCGCTTTCTACTCTGTAGTCTAGGGTGCGTATTGCAAAACAATTGCGTCGGTTTTAAAGGCCGCATCAATTTTTGATTTGTCTTTTTGCGCTCTGCGCCTGTCTATCTTGGGGCCGACATAGACGCGATAGCGGGTCTTATTTTGCACCACCGCGCTCTTGATAAAGGCTTTGAATTTTTCTTTGCGCAGCTGATTTATAAATTCTTCGGCTTTGTCTTTCTCAGCAAAACTACTCACCTGGATCACCCAGGCATTGGGCAGGTCAGTGGCATTGAGGCCGTAGTTTTTTTCGCTGTTATCGGTCGCGGGCTCAGACTCGTCGATATCAAAGATTGCGGATAATAATGATTTTTCTGGCACCCCTGCTGGGCGCTCCGCCACCACCACTTGCACAGCCTCTATCTCAGGGACGGCAGGCAGTTTACTGGTGCGATCTATTTTAAGTGGATCAGCAAAATCAAACAGCACCGGCAGTATGATTAACCCCAGAGCGCCGAGTACCAGTGCCCCGGCAATTCGCTGTTTTAAACCATCACTCACTAGAGACCTCTGCCAAAATAATATTTAACACTGCTGCCACCGTATGAAATGAACCAAACACCACAACTCTGTCTCCTGTGGTTGCCTGCTCAAGCGCACTGTC
The DNA here is from genome assembly GCA_029242085.1 of Porticoccaceae bacterium. Taxonomy (GTDB): domain Bacteria; phylum Pseudomonadota; class Gammaproteobacteria; order Pseudomonadales; family Porticoccaceae; genus HTCC2207. The sequence goes on along the minus strand of JAQWUP010000005.1, from coordinate 8,593 downwards.
CAGCGCCTGCTCAATGGATTCGAGTAACTGCCCTGACTTGCCTGCATTGTATAACAATTCGAGCAGAGTTTGACCCTCAGCGGCTCTCGGAGTGTCGCTTATTTGCGCAATAAACCATTCATCCACAACGCTGCCCATAGCCGCAACTATGCCTGCCCAGTCTTTGTCTTCCAGCACCGAGGCAACAGCCAGGGATCGCTCCTCTACTGCACTCAGTTTGTGCGCTAGAGCGCCTGCTGCTGCCGGGTTGTGGGCGACATCTAAAATAACATCGATGCCTTTGTAGCTCAGCACCTGATGGCGGCCAGTTAGACGCACCGACTCCAGTGCTGTGCGGCTATCCTCTGGGTTGAGCGTTAATCCAGCGGCCAATAATGCCTGCAGAGCCAGCGTTTTATTGACGGGTAACAGTCCCGCACTGGGCAGCCGGTCAATGTGCAAGGGACCTGCATCAGAATTGAGTTTGGCGCTAAAATAAGGCTCCTCTGTGTAAGAAAAATCACGCCCAATATAAAGTGCATCGGCACCGGTATCCGACACCATCTGTTCAAAGCCCTGAGGATAATCCTGCTCACCAATAATTAGCGGGCGCCCCACTCTGGCAATACCAATTTTCTCGCCAGCTATGGCCTCTCTGGTATCGCCCAGCCAGTCTTGATGGTCCAGAGCAATACTGGTGACCACCGCAATATCGGCATCAATAATATTAATCGCGTCCAAGCGACCACCAAGGCCCACTTCTAAAAGCATCACATCGGGATTGGCGTCCCTAAATACCAGCAGAGCAGCCAATGTGCCAAACTCAAAATAGGTCAATGAAATATCGCCACTGACCGCCTCTATCTGCTCAAAGGCAGCGACAATTAGTCGGTCTGAAACCGGCTTGCCAGCAATACAGATGCGTTCGTTATAGGTTAGAAAATGCGGCGAGGTAAACATACCGACAGAATAGCCATGCTGTAATAGCAAGGCCTGCATACTGGCGATACAGGACCCTTTACCATTGGTACCGGCAACTGTAATTGCTATTGGCGGCTTAGATTCAGGTAGTTTAGGTTGTGCTGTGGCTTGAAGTCGCTGCCAAACATTGTCGACTCTGCTCAACCCCAGCTCAATTTCGCTGGGGTGCCTGCTCTCCAACAGAGTCAACCATTCCGCTAAAGAGCGGTTAGGCATCGACGGGTTCTGGAACGTTGATCAGCTTTGACAGGATGCTGCCGAGACGGTCGCGCATCTGGTGACGAGAAATAATCATATCGATATGACCCTTCTCGAGCAAAAATTCACTGCGCTGGAAACCTTTGGGCAGCTTTTGACGAATGGTTTGTTCAATAATATTGGGACCCGCAAAACCGGCACGAGCACCGGGCTCGGCGACATTTAAATCACCTAGCATTGCCAGACTGGCAGAGACACCACCGTAAACGGGATCGGTCATAACCGAGACATAGGGCACGCCAGCGACCCTTAGGCGCTCCAGCACAGCGCTGGTTTTAGCCATCTGCATCAGTGAAATCAGCGCTTCTTGCATACGAGCACCACCGGTGGCAGAGAAGCATATAAACGGACGCTTTTCAGCCAGTGCCAGATTGGCAGCGCGAGTAAACTTCTCGCCGACGGCATAGCCCATAGAGCCACCGTGAAAGGCAAACTCAAAAGCTACGGCCACAACAGGGAGGCCTTTAACACTGCCGCTCATAGCAATCAGTGCATCTTTTTCACCGGTTTTTTTCTGCGCTTCGGTGAGGCGATCTTTGTACTTTTTAACATCGCGAAACTTCAGCCGATCTATGGCTTCTACATCTTCTGCGACCTCTGTGCGACCCTGCTCATCGAGAAATACATCCAGACGACGGCGCGCACCGATACGCATATGGTGATCACATTTTGGGCACACATCGAGATTGCGTTCTAATTCGGGGCGGTAGAGAGGAGAGGCGCATTTGGGGCATTTTTTCCAAAGCCCTTCGGGTACGGAATTTGACCGCTCTGCACTGCTTGAGGGTCCTTTGGGTCTAATTTTGTTCAGCCAGTTCATCTATTTCCCTTAAGCTAACCAATGGCTATAGCAAATACCAAAAACCGCTATAACTCCGAAGTCGCGCATTCTAACATGACATTTTCATCATGGATAAGGCCTGCGCCATTTATTTACTAACTATAGTCGCTTCTTTGGCGTGGCGAACAAACGCCGCCACCTTGGCTCTGTCTTTAATGCCCGGAGATGATTCGACGCCACCACTGACATCGACCATATCCGGCTTTACCAAACGCACTGCCTCGGCAATATTGTCTGGGTTTAAGCCTCCGGCCAAAATAAGCGCATAATCTGTTGCGGTTGGCAGCCGACTCCAGTCGAACTGATGGCCAGTGCCGCCATATTGATCTTCACTCCAGGCATCGAATAAGAAACCACCCTGTGCATGGTATGCGCTTACCTCTGCATCGATATCCAGACCTTCGCGCATACGAATGGCACGGATAAAGGGAAAGTTAAACTGATGACAGAATTCGGGTCTTTCATCGCCATGGAACTGCAGCAGATCCGGTTTTACCTGCTCGATAACCTCATTTACCAATGCTTCATCGGCATTGACTAACAGCACCACACACTGGGTATTGGGACCAATCACCTGACGAATCTGCGCGGCGCGCTGCACATCGACATATCTGGAACTTTTCGAGTAGATCACCAGACCCAGGAGATCAGCGCCAGCATCCTGCGCCATAAGCGCCTGCTCCGGTGAGGTGATACCGCAAATTTTTACGCGCACTGACATATTTTTAATTCTACTCTAGCTAGTATGGGAAAGTTGGTCTGGTAAAAACAGCGGCCCCAGTGGCAAGTTGGGAATACCCAGATTATCTGGATAACGCACATCGACCAGATATAGGCCATTTGGCGCTGCGGTTGCTGCGCTTTTACAGCGATCGCCCTGCGCCAGTAATGTCTTGATCCAGACTGGCTCTTGACGACCAAAACCCACTTCCATCAATGACCCAATCATATTGCGCACCATATGCAAAACAAAGGCATTGGCCGTCACCTCAAACACCAGCAACTGCCCATGCTGATAGATATTCGCACTGCTGACATTGCGAAATGGCGACAGCGACTGACAGCCAGCACCACGGAAAGCAGAGAAATCCTGTTCACCCAATAGATGTTCACAGGCCAGCTGCATCGCTGCGGCATTCAAGGGATATTTCACCCAGGTCACAGCCTGGGAAAAGATGCCTGGTCGCGCGTCACAGGCGGCTATTACATAGCGATAGGTGCGCGCCGTGGCACTGAATCGGGCATGAAAGTCAGACCCTACCCGATCAGCCCAAACCAGTGAAATACTATCCGGCAGCTGGCTATTGGCGCCCTTAATCCAGTTGCGACCGGTTCGATCTGCTGCACTGTCAAAATGCACTACCTGATGACTGGCATGCACCGCACTGTCAGTGCGCCCTGCACAACTAAGCACTATCGGGCCGTTGGCAACATAGCTCAGCGCTCGCTCTAACTCGGCCTGCACCGACGGGCTTTGCTTTTGTTTTTGAAAGCCACAAAAAGTGCTGCCGTCGTATTGAGCGACGGCAGCATAGCGATTGATTCCATCGGGAAGACCCTGACCTTCGGGAATCTTGCAGTTGGGGGTATAAACCCATTCAGACACGTTTATAAACTCTCCAGTACCGCCCGAGCTTTGGCCTGACCCTCGGCGTCAGATTCGCCAATAATCTCTTCCAAAATTTCCCGCGCGCCCTCCGGATCACCCATTTCAATATAGGTATTAGCCAGGTCCAACTTTACGTCAACCGCATTGATATCGTCGGCAGTATCGTAGTCGTCGAAGTCATCCAGATTCGTGGAAACACTCTCACCGACTGTCTGTTGCAACTCGGCCACACCTGGCAGCTCAACGCCTTTTTCGGCCTCATTGTCGGGACTGATCTCATCTGAAAATATACCGCCATCCATAAAACTATCATCGAAATCACCAGCCAGCACGGACTCATCCAAAGCATCGGTTTCAATCTCGCCACCGGACTCCAATGCGCCCTCTAACAGATCGGAAATATCAATCTCTGGGACGGCCTCGGACTCAGCGGGCTGAGCTTCCTCCGACACTTCAATTTCTTCAGGCTCGTCAGCCGCTAAAATCTCTTCAACCTCCAGAGACGATTCAGCTTCCAGCGGCTGTTCATCTGCCTGAGCACTCTCTTCAACAATATTGGCAACCACTTCCTCTTCAGGGCCGAGAATTACCGAGGCCATGGCCGTAGCCACCTCATCGCCAGTTTGCTCTATCTCGGCGTAGATATCTGCGAGCTCGTCTCTACGCTCTTCTCTAAACAATATTTCCATCAACTTTAGACGCGCGGCAGTATCTGTTGCATCTGCGGCGCGGGCCTCTTCAAGAATTTCCACCGCCTGCTCTAGATTGCCCAGCGATAAATACACCTCAGCTTCGGCAACCGCCTCCACCATAGAATCGAATATTTCAGGACTTACCGCGCTATCCTCCTCTGGGAAGATTTCCTTGTCAGTCTCATCAAACAGGTTATCTTCTGGATTTAGCTCCAGACCATCGAGATCGTCGATCAATAAATTAGCACCCGTATTGACCGCAGGCTCTTGATCATAATCCTGATAGCTCTGGTCTCCAGCCAGAACATCTCCATCGAGCGGCTGATCCAGATCAGATTCTTTATTGATTCTTGATCGGCGCAATAACAGTAGCAGTACCAGCAGGATAGATCCCGCCACTGCCCAAATATACCAGGGCTGGCGCTCTATCTGGTCAACCAAACTCAAAGGTTTATTTGGTTTAGCAATTTTCGCCGGCACTGCAGTTGCCGCCTCAGACTCAGCCTCCACTGCTGCCTGAGTTTCACTCACTGCCGCCAAATCGCTCATCAGATCGACCTGTGCTTCTAGTAGGGCCATACGCTCGCGCAGTTCAATATTTTCTAACTCGGTTCTATTCTGCTCATCTTGAGCAACGGCGAGGTCAGTGGCCAACTGCTCGACATCATCGCCAACATTGGCAGCCATATCCGTCGACTCAGTTTCATCATTGCCAAGGCCGCCGGCCTCGGTAGAATTTGCAGACTCGTCCAGAGCAGAGGCAAGCTCTAGGCGCCCGCTACTGGCGTCATCCTCGGCGCTAATGGCAAAAATATCCTCATCGAGCGCGCTGTCATCTGCAACGCTCTCATCGAAAAGGCTGTTATCAATCTCTTCATCGGCTAGCTGCGGGGCCAGCGCTGGCTGCTCTTCTGTCAGCCCGATTTGCACCGCCACTATGTCGCCAGCTTCCCGTTGAATATCATCATAGGAAGGCAGACGGAGGATTGCTCCCTCCTTCATTTTATTGGCATCACCATCGACAAAGGCCGCGGGATTTTGGCTGTAAAGAGCATCCATGGTTTGCAAGATGGTTGAGCCGCGAGGTCGCAGACGCTTGGAAACATTCCACAATGTGTCGCCAACCACAACTCGATGCGCGTCACCGGAAAGCTTTCGATTGGCAGCACTAACCGTTGCCTTAGGTGTTACCGCAGCAAACTCAACGGATTTCGCAGATGTTTCTTCGCCGCTATAAATTGGTAGATCTAGCAGCAATGTATATTCTCGCACCAGACGTCCGGCGGGCCATTCCAGCTGCACCAGAAAATCGAGATAGGGCTCGAGAATTGGCCCCTCGCTGGTTGCTTTTACAACCGTTTCACCGGCAGCATTGGTGTCGACAGAAAACGCTAACTGGGTGAGATAATAGTCGCGCGTAACACCAGCCTGGGCAAAGGCCTCTGCAGGAGCCAATTGAACCAAGAGCAAACCTTCGTCAATGCCCTCTATATTAGTGAGCGCAATCTCTGCATCCAGAGGTTCATTGAGCGCTGACTTAAGCGTTATATCTCCAAATCCCACTGCAATTGCTGTGGTTGTGTATAACAGCGCCGCGAGGACTGATGCTATTGCCAGTTTGATCGACCATTGCTTGGTTATCATAGTTTTCTACCCATTAAGCAAGATAATTAAGCTCAGAAACCTAAGCCCTGACTTCCTTTCGATTAGCCTACGGCTAGATTCTAGAGATTGCAGAGAAATATTCTAGTCATACTGACATTATTTTCTCGAATAATTGCGAAAACCCATAAAAAAAGGGCTAATCACTGAATTTCCTCAGTCAAAAGCCCTTAGCGACTCATCAAAAGCCCTTAGCGACGTATAAAATCTTTACATCATTAGTCAATAAGAATTCTCAACATACGACGCAATGGTTCAGCAGCGCCCCACAATAACTGATCACCAACGGTAAAAGCCGACAAATACTGTTCGCCCATATTCATCTTGCGCAAACGCCCAACAGGCACATCTAAGCCACCGGTTACAGCCGCAGGTGTTAGCTGAGCTACAGAAGATTCCTTATCATTAGCAACAACCTTGGCCCACTGATTGCCCTCAGCCAGCATTGACTCAATCTCATCTATAGGTACATCCTGAGTCAGCTTAATGGTCAGCGCCTGACTGTGGCAGCGCATAGAACCAATGCGTACACAGAGGCCATCCAGCGGAATCGGATTACCTTCACGATTAAGAATCTTGTTCGTCTCTGCCTGATTTTTCCACTCCTCACGGCTCTGACCATTTTCGAGCTGAGAATCGATATAAGGCAACAGACTACCCGCGAGAGGATAGCCCCAGTTATCCACGGGAAAACCATCGCTGCGCAATGTTTCAGTTACCTGACGGTCAATATCCAAAATCGCCGAAGAAGGGTTCGCCAGCGCATCGGCCGCTGAATCTTTAATCACGCCCATCTGATTAATTAGCTCGCGCATATTCTGCGCACCAGCACCAGAGGCCGCCTGATAGGTCATGGACGAAGCCCATTCCACCAGATTGGCATTAAACAGGCCGCCCAGACTCATTAGCATCAAACTAACGGTGCAGTTGCCACCAATAAAATCCTTAACGCCGTTGGCCAAGCCATCTTTAACCACATTCATATTGACCGGATCGAGAACAATAATAGAACTGTCTTGCATACGCAGCGCCGAGGCCGCATCAATCCAGTAACCATCCCAGCCCGCTTTCCGCAGCTGTGGATAAACCTCTTTGGTGTAATCGCCACCCTGACAGGTAACAATAATATCCATCTGCTGCAGAGCATCGATATCAAAGGCACTTTGCAACAGAGGTATTTCCACACCCACATCTGGACCTGCCTGACCCGCTTGCGAAGTAGTAAAAAATATTGGCTCAATATGGGCAAAGTCATTTTCTTCACGCATTCTGTCCATCAGCACAGAACCAACCATGCCACGCCAACCTACAAATCCCGTTTTTTTCATTTTCTAAACTCTCTTAAATTTAATTAATTCTTAATCATGACTCTGCCAACTGCAGGAGATCCTTCGTCGCTTCGCTCTGTCAGGATGACAGCGTTGCCAACATTGTCATCCTGAGCGCAGCCGAAGGATCTATAAACCCCGACACTCGCTCAATCTTGCAGCAAAGCCATGGCGAGCCTTTACGATCAATCAGGGCCCGCTTATGGCTACAGTCATTTTTAGAAAAAGAGAGCACCCTGTCTGAGCGAAGCGAGTTGTGCGAACGCTGAAAATGACTGTAGCCATGGGACCGATCGTAAAGGCTCGCCATGGCTTCGCCCGCACATATACCTGCTGCGCCCGCTCAAAACAAAAGATCCTTCGACTACGCTCAGGACGACGGGTTTTAAAGCGCCGCAACCACCGCATCACCCATCTCAACCGTACCAACCTTAGTCATACCATCGGTATAAATATCCCCAGTACGCAACCCCTGATCCAGCACATCACTCACCGCCTTCTCAATCGCATCCGCCGCATCAACAGCATCCAGCGAATAACGCAACATCATCGCCACCGACAAAATAGTCGCCAGCGGATTAGCCACACCCTGCCCGGCAATATCCGGCGCAGATCCATGACAGGGCTCATACATACCACCGCCATCTTTATCCAAAGACGCCGAGGGCAACATACCAATCGAGCCAGTTAACATCGCCGCCGTATCCGACAAAATATCACCAAACATATTGCCAGTAACCACCACATCAAACTGCTTAGGCTCCATCACCAACTGCATCGCCGCATTATCAACATACATATGACTCAGCTCCACCTCAGGGTAGTCCACCGCCATATCACTGACAATCTCACGCCATAAAATAGTCGCTTCCAACACATTAGACTTATCCACTGAGCAGAGACGCTTGCCACGCACCATCGCCGCTTCAAAAGCCATCTTGCCAATACGACGAATCTCAGACTCATTGTACTTGTAAGTGTTATAGCCCTCGCGTTCGCCATTATCCAAAGTGCGAATACCCCGGGGCTCACCAAAGTAAATACCACCCACCAACTCACGGACAATCAAAATATCCAAGCCCGAAACAAACTCAGGCTTAAGCGACGACGCATGCGCCAACTGCGGGTACATAATGGCCGGGCGCAAATTACCAAATAGATCCAGCTCAGAGCGAATGGTCAACAAACCCTTCTCCGGACGCAGATGACGCTCAACATCATCCCACTGGGGGCCACCAACAGC
>JAQWUP010000081.1 GCA_029242085.1 Porticoccaceae bacterium | reverse complement strand
AACCCTTTGTCAACTATAGAAAGTGAATTATTCAACTTTAATTTCACTCTCTGATTTGACGCTTATTTCGTGTCTCAACATTACTGTTGGGAGCGCGCATTCTAGCGGCAAAAATACTTCTGTCAACAACTAAGTGAAAATAACTTAAATCGCCGTTTTCACCCGCTATTGCTGGCTATTTCGTGCCAGCTCACCTTTGCAGGAGCGCGCATTCTACAGATAGGCTATGTACTGTCAACCACTTATTGGGGATTATTTTGCAAGGAGGCAAAAAGAGCCCAAAAAAGGGCTCTGAAGAAGAAGCTGGCGAGCGTCTAGAGACGCTCGAAGATGTGGTACTTCTTTTTGCCCAGACGGACAAGAAAGAAACGACTGTATAAAGCCTGCTCCAAAGCAAAGATTGATGCGCTATTCATATTATCTTGCGCACCTTTAGCCTGGCCATTCACAAACACAGAATTGCGGCCCAGTGCATCCTTCACTTCGCGCCCGGCCTTAGCCATCCCGCATTCAGTCAATAGATTAGTCAGTGGGTTCTCTTGCAGGTCGGCATCCGTCAGAGGCGAAGACGGCAGCCCGTCTTGGCGCAACTGCTGAAAGTCTTGCTCCGACAGAGCATTCGGGTCGCCACTAAACAGCACTTCGGTAATCCGCAGAGCCGCATTAAGGCCCTCTTCGCCATGTACCAGCCTGGTTGCCTCCCGCGCAAGGACAGCCTGAGCCTGAGGTCGACCTTCGGCGGCGGCATCTGCGGCTTCAATAGCCTCAATGTCCTGCACAGGCAAAAAAGTAAAGTAGTGTAAGAACTTGTAAACATCAGCATCTGCCACATTTAACCAAAACTGATAGAAGCTATAAGGCGAGGTTTTATTGCCATCGAGCCACACCGCACCAGCCTCTGTTTTGCCAAACTTCGTGCCATCAGCCTTGGTAATCAGTGGCACAGTGAGGGCGAAACACTGGGATTTATTCTGCCGCCGACTGAGATCGATACCGCTGACAATATTACCCCACTGGTCGCTGCCACCCACTTGCAAGGTGCAATCATAACGGCGATTGAGCTCGGCAAAATCTAAGCCCTGTAACAGAGAGTAGGAAAACTCGGTAAACGAGATACCAGAACCCTCTCTATCTATACGCTGTTTCACTGACTCCTTGGCAATCATATTATTAACCGAGAAGTGCTTGCCGACATCGCGCAGAAAATCCAGCGCACTCATCTGCGCAGTCCAATCTAGATTATTTGCCACAACGGCTGAATTATCGCCGCAATCAAAGTCAATAAACTGACTGACCTGGCCTTTAATCTTATCCGCCCATCCCGCAATCACATCTGGCGTATTAAGCTTGCGCTCATCCGCTTTGAAGCTGGGATCACCGATCATTCCCGTAGCGCCGCCAACCAACGCTATGGGTTTATGCCCAGCCTCCTGAAACCGCTTCAAAACCAGCAGGGGAACAAGATGGCCGAGATGCAAACTATCAGCGGTAGGATCGAAGCCACAATATAATGTACGGCTCTGATCGAGGTGCTCTTCCAACTCGCTGTCACCAGAGACCTGAGCTATAAGACCACGTTTACGCAATTGTTCGGTTAGTTGGCTACCACTTTGGTTCATGTTTTCTTAGTTCGCTGCATAGTTACAAGGATCGCCAACTCTACAGATTGGCACGCCAAATACAAGAATTTCTAGCCCCTCAGTCCCGCTGATAGTGCCCTATGTATCAGCGCGGTACATGGCATGGTTATCAAAAAGCACGAGGTTACCGTTGTAACTTATTAATTAAGCAGGCTAAAATTGCGTGAAGATCAAATTGTTGGTGTTCTAGCTCAATGAAAAAAATGCAAAAGGTAGGTCACTCATTGCTTTCAATGGCGCAAGAATTTCCTCGGCGGCATCTGATGTTCGCTGCGGCCGTGACAGGATGCCTACTCGCTGTGCTGCTCTACCCTCAAACTGATGTCGATAATAGACGTCAATTCGCTGAATCCATCCCTCTCAATGTTCAAGAACCTGCTCCCGAGGACTTGGTAGCAACACCTCAAGATTTGGAGCTATTTTGGAAAGAGCAGAAAGTAGCTAACGGCGACAGTCTGTCATTGATTTTTCAGCGCGCAAAACTCAGCGCCAAAGATGTCTACCAAATCTCCTCATCGAAACAGGGAAAATCATTACGCAACCTCTATCCTGGAGAGAAATTTCGTTTTGGTGTAGATAGTAAGGACCAACTCGCCGTGCTGCACTATATTAAATCACCGCTGGAGAGTCTGATTTTTACTCGCACTAACGACAGCTATAGTGCCGAGAAACACCTGCGCGAACCCGAGGTGTTACTGAGCTACCGAGAGGGAATAATTTCCGACTCCCTTTATTTGTCGGCCAAGAAAGCTAGCCTACCCGATAAGCTTATTATGGAGCTGGCCAATATCTTTGGCTGGGATATTGATTTTGTTTTTGATATTCGCCCTGGCGACTCGTTTTCACTGCTATTCGAAGACAGGTATATAGACGGTGAAAAACTGCCGTCAGGTAATATCATCGCCGCTGCCTTTACTAATCGCGGTAAAACCTATCAGGCCGTACGCTATAAAAACGCCAAGGGACTTAGCAATTACTACACCCCCAACGGCCTTAGCATGCGCAAGGCTTTTCTGCGCACACCTCTAGATATTTTCCGTATCAGCTCCGGCTTTAACCTGAGGCGCAAACACCCCATCCATAAAAAGATTAAAGCTCATCGCGGCGTTGACTATGCGGCCCCTAGAGGCACACCTGTTTATGCGGCTGGCGATGGCAAGGTCACAGCAGCCGGTTATAGCAAAGCCAATGGCAACTATGTATTTGTTCAGCACGGTCAGACCTATGTCACCAAATATCTGCATCTCAATAATAAGAAAGTCCGCAGGGGTCAAAGCGTTCGACAGCGACAGCTGATAGGCACTGTCGGCTCAACAGGTTATGCCACAGGTCCGCATCTACATTATGAATTTTTAGTCAATGGTGTCCATCGCAACCCGCGCACAGTAAAGCTACCTCAGGCTCGTCCTATAGCTAAGGCAGAGAAGCAAGCTTTTGTCCGAAGCACCAATCCAATACTGGCACAGCTCGCGGAATATCAGGCGGCGACACAACTGGCTTCCGCGCAGAGCGAAAACGCCAGTGTCAGCGCCAACTAGACCAATGAGCGAGGCGAATACTTATATAGGCCTTATGTCGGGTACCAGCATTGATAGTATTGATGCCGCGGCAGTCGACTTTAGTGCTGGGCAGCTAAAACTCATTGGTAGCCATAGCCATCCTATTCCCGAGCAGCTGCGCAAAGATATTTTGAACCTCTGCCTTCCGGGCAGAGATACGGTGCAACTCTACGCTGAAACTGACCGCGCTCTGGGTGAGCTATTTGCCGATGCAGCCCTGGGACTGATGGACAAACTTAATCTGAGTGCCGACAAGATCATTGCCATCGGCTCCCATGGCCAAACCGTTCGTCATTCCGTTCCCAACCAAACAGAAAATGGCTACAGCCAACAAATTGGCGATGCCAATATTATTGCCGCCCGCAGCGGCTGCTCTGTTGCTGCGGACTTTCGGCGTAAAGATTTGGCGCTGGGCGGCCAGGGCGCGCCTCTGGTACCCGCTTTTCATCGCCAACTTTTTTTCAGCCCACAAAAAAATCGCGTGGTCGCCAATATTGGTGGTATTGCCAATATCACCATTTTAAAGACCAATGGTGACTGCAGTGGATTTGATACAGGACCCGGCAATATGCTGTTGGACGCCTGGTGCCAAAAGCATACCGGCGATGCCTATGACAATGATGGCAACTGGGGTGCTAGCGGAACTGTGGACGATGCGCTTTTAAGTCAACTTAAAGCTCACCCATTTTTAGCTCAGTCGGCACCTAAGAGTACGGGGCGTGAAGAGTTTAATCTGCCTTGGCTGGAACAGCAGCTACAACAATTTAACCTGTCTGCAGAAGATATTCAGGCAACAGTCACCGCATTCACCGCCCAAACTCTGGCGGACTGTATTAATAATCTCGATACAGCTATAGATGAAGTTTTTGTCTGCGGTGGCGGCGCCTTTAACAGTCAACTGATGGCGCAATTGCAAAGCTGCCTGCACAATGTTGAATTGCAGTCCACGGCTCAGCTGGGGCTAGACCCAAACTGGGTAGAAGCCTGCGCCTTTGCCTGGCTGGCCAAACAACGAATAGAAAATAAGCCCGGAAATTTACCCGCGGTAACCGGTGCTGTGAGAGAAACTATCTTGGGTGCGGTCTATTTACCCTGAGAACCAACAGCGCTCAGAAGTAACTATACTTTTCTTCTTTGATTAAGCGACTCAACTCTTTTGGGCCAAAAGGCACGGTAGTAACAAAGGGCAGTAAGCTACTGCTATCCAGACCCTCGTTGATATAGCCGAATTCACAGACCTTTATATCAATCACATTGAGTGCGGTTAACTTGGCCGCCAGATCGACAACTTTTTTATTATCTTGGTAGTTTTCTTTGAAAAAAATGGCCACTGGTGAACCAAATACCACAAAGGCTACCGGGGAATGGCTGAGGCTCATGCCCTCTTGCTGATAGTATTGCTCGGCGCGCTCGAGAGCCCCAAGAAGTTAATCCGCCTGCTCAAAGTCGACACGAGCAACCAGCCCAATCGCCTGTGATTCTGTGACTTCAGCGGCGGTTGGCAGGACCTCAATGTCCAGAGCGTAGGACAGTGTTGAAAATGCGAGTAGCAAAACGATGAAAATCTTTTTCATTATCGAACATCCTTTTTAAATCGAGAAAGAGGCCCCACATCCGCAAGTAGTTGAAGCATTGGGATTAGTAATTATAAATCTGGAGCCCATCAGCCCCTCTTCATAATCCACTGTCGATCCAGCGAGATACTGAAAGCTCAGCGAGTCGATTAACACAGTAACGCCATCTCGAGACACTGGCGTATCGTCTTCGGCCATCAAGTCCTCAAATGAAAACCCGTATTGAAAACCCGAACAGCCGCCACCGGTAACATAGACACGAAGCTTTAGCTCGTCGTTATCTTCCTCGGTTTTTAGACTTTGCACTTTGGCTACCGCGCGATCAGTGACCTCTAGTGCAGTGGGTGTAAATGTTTGAATTCCTGACATATCCTCTCCATGTCCTATAACAGATTACAGTTGCTTTTCAGCCTTTTTGGCCGAATCAGCCGTTTCTTCAGCTCGCCCATCTTTAGGGAAAGCCGATACATTAGTTTGAGGCTGCTCATGGACGAAACTGCCCACTACCTCTGCGCCTTTTTCAATTTCAATCAAATTGTAATGCACATTACCTTCGACGACTGCCTGCGACGCCAGTTTGGCCTGCTTGCTGGCATAGATATCACCTGTTACATGGCCATTAACCAACACGGTTGCCACCCAGACATCACCTTTAACCGAGCCGCCCTGCAAGATTCTTATACGGGCATCTTCATCTTCGGAGAGAATATTTCCTGTAATGGAGCCCTCTACTTCCAGGCTGCCTTTAAAGTTTAAATCCCCTTCCAACTCAGTTCCTCTGGCAATCAAAGTTGTAGATCCCAGAGAGAATGGACCGTGGCTATCACCACTTTTTATACCAAACATTTTTTATTCCTCAAGTTTCCAATCAAACTTTTGATCGGATTGTGCTTCTTTCATCCAAGTATATCTCAACGTGATTCTGACCTGTTCAGGTTCAAAGCCTTCAGGCAACTGCACGATGCCCTGATTGATTGAGAAATATTTAAACTCAAGTTTAATCGGCAGCTTTTTAACCTGATCATCCAGCGTATCCAAGGGCAGGCTAACCTCTTGGTCGCCCTGAGTACCCAGTACCCACATTTCAGAATAGACACTCAGGGTTTGCATTTTTACCGTTTTCTGGCGCGCAACCCAGCGATACTTAAACCGCCCATCGTCCATCGCAACCAGATTTAAGTCACTGACAGACAGGCCCTTGGGCTGATTTTTGTCCTGTAACAGTTCCTGATAAAGTTTTAACTCCTCTCCGCGCCGATATATCTGACGCTGCAGCCCAATCATTTCCTGCCTTGTATTCTCCAAGGCGACCGCATCTACCTCTGAACTAAGCTTTAAACGGCTCAGATTGCGATTGTTCTCTATCAACTCAGTTTCGAGTTGCACGGTTCTTTTTTCTAGCTCTACCTTTTCGAGCATTTCGCGATCGAAAATTTTGCTGCCCCAGTATCGACCTAAAAACAGAGTAACTATAACCACAACTACAAAACCGCCGACTAACCAGTAACCTTGGCCAGGCCTATATGTGATAACAATCGGCTTGCGCTCCGTCATCAGGGCATTAATCCGGGCAGTTTTAAACCGCTCATTTCCGGTAGACCAAACATCAGATTCATACATTGTATAGCCTGACCTGAAGCACCTTTAGTGAGATTATCCTCAACCACGAGCACCACTACCCTGTTGCCGTCACCGGGACGATGCACCGCGATACGACAGAAGTTGGAGCCACGCACAGTGCGGGTTTCAGGGTGACTGCCCGCGGGCAATACATCGACAAAGGGCTCATTGGCAAAGCGCGCTTCAAACAATGCCTGAACATCCACATCTGTGTCTATCAGGTTGGCATATATCGTTGAGTGGATGCCCCTATTGATCGGCAGCAGGTGCGGCACAAAGGTAAGGCTCACTTCTTTTTGCGCAATATCTGACAGACCCTGCTCAATTTCTGGCAGATGCCTATGGCCAGATGCACCATAAGCTTTGAAACTATCGCTGGCCTCAGACAATAAATTAGCCACGCTCGCCTGCCTGCCCGCGCCACTGACACCAGAGGCTGAATTGGCAATTAGATCATGCACATCAACACAGCCCGCCTCTAATAAGGGCAATAAGCCAAGCTGGATACTGGTTGGGTAACAGCCAGGGCAAGCAACTAACTCTGCATCAATAATGGCATCGCGGTTGTACTCGGGAAGACCGTACACAGCGTTGGCCACCAGCTCAGGAGCAGCGTGGCTCTGGCCATACCATTTTTCCCATAATTCAATATCTCTTATTCGAAAATCAGCGGACAGATCAATAACTTTAGCGCCTGCGGCTAAGATCGCCGGCACCGTACTCTGAGCCACACCGTGCGGTGTGGCAAAAAACACGACATCGCACTGGCCGAGCTTATCCATATCCGGCTCGGTGAAAGGCAGATCTACAATGCCTCTAAGGTTGGGATAAAGCTGCGCAACAGGCACTCCACTCTCGCTGCGTGAGGTAATAGTTACCAGATCAGCATTGGGATGCCCGGCCAACAGTCGCAGCAGCTCTGCCCCTGTGTAGCCTGTTCCACCTACTATGCCAATTTTAATCACCTGAGCCTCGCTTTTAAATATCCAGAATCGTTTCAGCCGCCTATAATACCCCAAACTCTTCCAGCCAGATATGCCCATACCCCTAGTATCGGTGCATCTAGGGACTAAACGAGGCATTAAATGTACAAATGGGTTCTAGCCTTTCATGTTATTTCTGTTATCTGCTGGTTTGCGGCGTTATTTTATCTGCCTAGGCTGTTTGTCTATCACGCTATGTCTGAAGACCAAATCAGCATCGAGCGATTTAAGATTATGCAGCGCAAACTGTATCGCGGCATAGCCAACCCCTCAATGGTTGCCACTGTTGTGCTGGGGCTCTGGTTAGTGTCCATGGCACCGCAGGCCTACCTTTCACAGACTTG
Source organism: Porticoccaceae bacterium (assembly GCA_029242085.1). Classification (GTDB taxonomy): domain Bacteria; phylum Pseudomonadota; class Gammaproteobacteria; order Pseudomonadales; family Porticoccaceae; genus HTCC2207. The sequence goes on along the minus strand of JAQWUP010000081.1, from coordinate 32,704 downwards.
GTTTCAGATCAAAGCAATACTGGTAGTTCTGCTAATCGGCTACCACTATATGTGTCTCGGCCATATGAAGAAGCTGGCGAATGACAGCAACGATAAATCCCATGTGTACTTCCGACTATTCAACGAGGTGCCGGTGTTATTTTTGGTCGCCATTGTTATTTTGGTGATTGTTCAGCCCTTTTAATCCGGCCACTAGAAGGCTCCGTATCTTTGATCCGGTAAAAGATTACTTTTATCGGAGAGTAAACCCCAATTAGGACATCTTAATGATAGATTCGATTTCGCGTTCCCAAACCCTTTATGACGCCGCTCAGAAACATATTCCTGGGGGCGTTAACTCGCCGGTGCGTGCCTTTGGTGCGGTGGGTGGCACACCACTATTCTTTGATCGCGCCAGCGGCGCCTATATGTTTGATGCCGATGGCAAACGTTATACCGACTACGTTCTCTCCTGGGGGCCTATGCTTCTTGGTCATGGACATGCAGATGTTTTAGACGCGATTCGAACCCAGCTGGAAAAAGCCATGACCTTTGGCACCCCCACCGAACTTGAAATTGAACTGGCCGACAAGATTTGTTCCATTGTTCCCGGGATGGAGATGATTCGCATGGTCAACTCCGGTACTGAAGCTACTATGAGCGCCATTCGCCTCGCCCGCGGGTACACCGGGCGCGACAAAATCATCAAGTTTGAAGGCTGCTACCATGGTCACTCTGATTCTCTGCTGGTTAAAGCAGGGTCTGGAGCATTAACCCTTGGCGTACCCAGCTCGCCTGGCGTGCCAGACTGTCTCGCCGACCACACAGTGACGCTCTCCTACAACGATATCGATCAGGTAAAGCAGGCGTTTGCTGAGATTGGCGATCAAGTCGCTTGCATTATTGTCGAGCCTGTCGTAGGCAATATGAATTGCGTACCACCGATTCCCGGATTTTTGGAAGCTCTGCGCGAATGCTGTACCGCCAGAGGGGCGCTCTTAATTATTGATGAAGTTATGACCGGATTCCGCATCAGCCAGCAGGGCGCTATTGGTTACTATGGCATTGATGCCGACTTAATTTGCCTAGGCAAGGTGATTGGCGGTGGCATGCCAGTGGGGGCCTTTGGCGGCAAGCGCGAGATTATGCAACATATTGCACCCCTTGGCCCTGTCTACCAGGCCGGCACATTGTCGGGTAACCCGGTTGCTATGGCTGCTGGTCTGGCCACGCTCAACCTCGTTTCACAGCCGGGATTCCTGGCACCCGTATCTGCTCGCACTGCTAGATTAGTCGAAGGTCTCTGTGAGCGCGCCGCTGCTGCAGGCATACCTTTAACCAGCAATCATGTGGGCACTATGTGGGGTATCTTTTTTTCTGAAGAAGAAAAAATCATTAACTACTCTCAGGTAATGAAGTGCGATACCGAGCGCTTTGCCAAATTTTTCCACGGCATGTTGCAAGAGGGCGTCTATCTCGCTCCCGCCTCATATGAAGCTGGCTTTATGTCAGCGGCTCATAGCGATCAAGATATCCAAGATACTCTGGATGCCGCAGAGCGTGTTTTTGCAACACTTTAAGCCAAAGCCGCGATAAACTGTAGAATCAGCAAGCAGCAGATCTTTTAAACGGGAATACTTATGAGCTTTTCAACAAGTCGCGGCCCTTATCCATACACGCGCATGCGTCGCAATCGCGCCACGGATTTTTCACGTCGACTGACTAGAGAAACTGCACTGTCCGTCAATGATCTTATTCTGCCAATATTTGTTATCGAAGGGGCCAAGCAATCTGAGGCTGTGGCATCGATGCCCGGCGTTAATCGACTGTCTATAGATCTGCTGGTCGAAGAGGCCATTGAAATAGCCGCGCTCGGTATTCCAGCTATCGCGCTTTTCCCCGTTGTGCCTGAGGAAAAAAAATCGCTCCTAGCCGAAGAGGCCTTCAATCCTGAAGGTTTGGCACAACGTGCCATCAGCGCCATTAAAGCGGCAGTCCCCGAGCTGGGGGTGATTATAGATGTCGCCCTGGACCCTTTTACCAGTCATGGCCAAGACGGCATTATTGATGAAGACACCGGCTATGTACTCAACGACATTACTATTGAAGTACTGGTAAAGCAGGCCCTTTCTCATGCCCAAGCCGGCGCGGATATTGTCGCGCCCTCAGATATGATGGATGGCCGTATTGCCGTTATTCGCGAAGCGCTGGAGGAAAGCGACTTTATCAACACTCAAATAATGGCCTACTCCGCCAAATATGCCTCCAGCTACTACGGCCCCTTTCGTGAGGCCGTGGGCTCTGCCAACAGTATTCTCGGTGGCGACAAAAAAACCTATCAAATGGACCCGGGCAACTCTGACGAGGCCCTGCATGAATGTGCACTGGATTTAGATGAGGGTGCAGATATGATTATGGTCAAACCCGGCATGCCCTATCTGGATATTCTTCGGCGCGTAAAAGATGAGCTTAAGGCACCTACATTTGTCTATCAGGTCAGCGGTGAATACGCCATGCACTGCGCTGCATTTGACCATGGCTGGCTTAATCGCGACGCGGTTATTTTAGAGTCCCTACTGGCATTTAAGCGCGCTGGCGCAGATGGCATTTTGACCTACTTTGCCAAAGAAGCTGCGGTAATCCTAGCCTCAAGCGTTGAATAATGCTGCGCCTCGATAAATACATCAGCAATGCCACAGATCTGTCGCGCACAGATGCAAAGCGCCTGATCAAAAATGGCGTGGTCTGTATCGATGACGAAGTCGCCAGCAACCCGGCACAAAAAATCAACAGTGATCAGGACGTCACTATTGAAGGCTCCACCATCAGCAAAGCCAGCAAGCGCTATTTTATGCTCAACAAACCTGCCGGCGTTGTCTCCGTCACCAAGGATAATCATAATCCGACAGCGATTAGCTTGATGTATGAACATCGCAGTGAAGAACTGCAAATTGCCGGGCTTCTAGATATCGAAACCACTGGACTATTACTGATCACCGACGATGGTCATTGGAACCATCGACTGACTTCACCACGCTCAGATTGCGCCAAGATCTATCAGGTGGGATTGGCCGAAGCTATTACTCCCGACTATCCGCAACAACTTGCCGAAGGCGTAATACTGGAAGGCGAGAAGCATCGCTGTATGCCGGCTACGATGGAGATAGTCGATGACTACAATATTAATCTGACTATTGCTGAGGGCAAGTACCATCAGGTGAAGCGAATATTTGCCGCACTGGGCAATCAGGTTGTGAGCCTTCATCGCTTTAAAGTGGGCGATATTGTCCTGGATCCAGAGCTGGAATCTGGTGAATATCGTCCCCTCACCGCGTTGGAAGTTGCCTCTATTTTATGAATCAAACTCCTACCGATAGAAGCGTTGCACTCCTGTTACAGCGACTGCAAAGCATTGGCGGCAACTGCCTTATTGTGGCAGACGAGAACTGGGCCAATGTGAATTGGCAAATGGTGGGAAGTTCAGAGCAGCGCAACGCGGCAGTATTCAGCAATCGTTACGATATTAGCCAAAGTGCCGCAGCCGCTAATATTGACATTGTCTTTAATGACTTTGATTTTTCAACACTGGAGCCCCAAAGTTTTGACAGCCTGCTCTTTCGAGTATCCAAAGAACGCGCCAGTAGTCACCATGTCATTAATCAGGCGGCCAAGCTGCTTAAGCTAAATGGCCAGCTGCTATTAACCGGCGAAAAAAATGATGGGCTTAAGACCTATGTGAAACAAGCCTGTAAACTTTTTAGTGACAAAACCGCTGCCGAGAAACATGGCGCTCATTATTTAGCCAGCGTGCAGCTTCAAAAAACAGATCAGCCGCCGCTAGACGACAAAAATTATTCACAGACTCGACCTATTGCGGGTCTGTCACTCGATAGCAAACCCGGCATCTTTGGCTGGGAAAAAATTGATCGTGGCAGTGCTTTTCTGGTCGAGCACCTGCCGCAGTTTCTAACGCGCTACAGCGCAGCGCCAAAAACACTGTTGGACCTGGGTTGTGGCTACGGCTATTTGTCCGCTCAAGCCAGCCCCTATGGTTTCACCCAGATCGTAGCAACAGACAATAATGCCGCGGCGCTGACAGCCGCCGCTGTCAACCTCCAGCGCCTGGCAATTGAAACGGCGACTGTCGCAGCAGATGCTGGGGATCAAATTAATCAGCGTTTCGATATGGTGCTGTGCAATCCGCCCTTTCACCAAGGCTTTTCCATCGATGGTGATATGACGGTTAAATTTCTCAGTGCCGCCCAGCGATTACTTGCAAACACTGGGCAAGCACTTTTTGTAGTCAATAATTTTATTCCGTTAGAGCACAAAGCGAAGGACTATTTCAGGTATATTGAAGTTCTCGCCAATAATGGCTCTTTTAAACTGGTTGCCCTGAGCCAGCAGGAACCAAAATGAGACTAAATGAAAAGCCCTAAACGACTGCAACCTCTCCTGGACGATGGCGTCATAGACGAAGTCATTGGTCAGTTGATGAGCGGCAAAGAGGCTACCGTCTACACCGTTCGATGTGGCTCCGAAGTGCGCTGTGCCAAAGTTTACAAAGAGGCGGCCAAACGCAGTTTTAAAAAAGCTGTGCAGTATCAAGAGGGCCGCAAGGTTCGCAATAGCCGGCGCGCTCGCGCTATGGATAAAGGCTCCAAATATGGGCGCAAGCAGCAGGAAGAGACCTGGCAAAATGCCGAGGTCGACGCACTGTATTTATTAGCCAATGCTGGGGTGCGAGTGCCTACCCCCTACGGCTGTTTTGACGGCGTGTTGCTAATGGAACTGGTTAGCGATGACGACGGCAATGTAGCGCCACGCCTCGGCGATGTCGCTATGGACGAAGAGCAGGCGCTGGAAGATCACGCTGTCGTTATGCAATATGTTGTGATGATGCTGTGCGCCGGAATCGTCCACGGTGATCTATCTGAGTTTAATGTGCTGGTCGATGACTACGGCCCGGTGATTATCGATCTGCCTCAGGCTGTCGATGCCTCAGCTAATAACAATGCCGAATCCATGTTGGCCCGTGATATTGCCAATATGACCACCTACTACGGACAGTTTGCACCACAGCTATTGGGCAGCAATTACGCCAAAGAAATTTGGGCACTTTATCAAGATGGCGCTCTCAAGCCGGACACAGCACTCAGCGGCTTCTTCGCTGAACCCGAAGATCAGTCCGATGTTGACAGTGTATTAGATGAAATTAAAGCCGTGTTAAGAGACGAAGAAAAACGCTTGCAAAGAATGCAGGCGAATAATGAAGAAGATTAGATCCCTCGAGGTCTAGCCGCTTATAGGCCCATGGCCTTTTTGATAATGGTGTTTTTCAACGGCCGTATCCGATCCAATCTGGACATTCCAATGTTGCGCAGTAACCGCAATCCGAGATTGTCTGCTCCAAACAAACGTTTAAAGCCCTCCATCGCCGCCATGGTCTTCAAATTGTCTGGCTTGCGACGACGCTGATAGCGAGTCAATGTACTTAACTCACCTATATCGTTGCCCCGCGCCACCGCGCGCTCAATCTCATCCACTAGGGCATTAACATCGGCAAAACCTAGATTGGCGCCCTGCCCCGCCAGCGGATGAATCGTATGCGCCGCATCACCGAGCAAGGCCACTCGATGCACAACATAGTCGGCGGCATGACGCTGTCGCAATGGAATAGCAAAACGCTTTTCAACCGTTAGTACTTTACCCAAACAGTGCTCACTAGCCACAGATAGCTGATCACAAAATTGCTGGTCATCCAATGCTAGTAAGCTATCGGCCACCTCTGTTTGCTGCGACCAGACAATCGAACACTGATGCAGATCACCATCATTATTTAGCGGTAAGAAAGCTAGGGGGCCGGTGGGCATAAACCGCTGCCAGGCAGTTTGTTGATTTGGCTGTTCGGTTTGAATAGTGCTGACAATTGCCTTATGGCCGTAATCCCACTCCTTGGTGGAAAAATCAAAATGCTGACGAATACTTGAGTTAGCACCGTCCGCAGCGATTAACAGTTTGGTGTGCAAATAATGACCGTTATCCAACTCAATGCTGAGTTGATCTTCGGCTTGCTGGTAATCAACTATTTTTGCCGGACAGATAAAATCGATATTATCCAGCACCGCTACTTCCGCCAGCAACGCCTCGACCATAAGCGAGTTTTCGATGATATGTCCCAGATTAGGTTGCTCTATCTCTGCACAGTTAAATTGTATTCTGCCAGTGCCCTCTGCATCCCAAACTTGCATAGCCTGAAAAGGACTGATTCGACGGCCAGCAATGGCAGACCAAACTCCGCAGCGCTCGAGCACTTGCCGCGACTTTTCGGTGATCGCAGCAACTCGAGAGTCAAACTGACTGGCATCAAATGGGCTGGCGGCATTAGCTTCAATAAGGGCAATACTTAGCGGGCCGGTTTTGTGGCCCTTGCTTGAATGCGCCAGCAGACAGGCCGCTGCTGCACCAACCATACCGGCGCCAACAATAACAATATCGTAGTGAGAGTTGCTGGCGGCAGATAGAGACATTGGCTTATCCGGCCATCAGCAGTTCAATTTGATCTCGAGCCTTGGGCACCCCAGAGGTCAAATCTTCGCATCCAGCTTTAGTGACGAGAATATTATCTTCAATACGCACAGCGATACCACGCCACTTTGGCGCAACATTTTTGTTGTCGGGGGAAATATAGATGCCCGGCTCCACGGTCAATACCATACCAGGTTCATAGACTCGCCAGCTGTTATCAATTTTATAATCACCCACATCATGCACATCCATACCCAGCCAGTGCCCTACACTGTGCATATAAAAGTCTCGGTAGGCGCCCTGAGCAATTAGCTCATTGACATCGCCCCGCAGAATTTTTAAGTCCACCAAGCCCTGAGTGATAACGCGAATCGTGGCATCGTTAGCCAAGTTATATTCAAGGCCCGGAGCAATCTGTTCAATAGCTGCATTTTGTGCCGCTAAAACAATGTCGTAGATAGCCGCCTGCTCAGTTGTAAAAGTCCCATTGATTGGGAAGGTGCGGGTAATATCAGAGGCGTAATTTGCATATTCACAACCGGCGTCAATCAGCACCAGATCGCCTGACTTAAGTTTATCTCGGTTTTCAATGTAGTGCAGGATACAGCCATTTTTGCCTCCGCCAACAATGCTGCTATAGGCAGGAGCCGACGCACCACAGGCCATAAACTCGTGCTCTATTTCAGCCTGAAGCTGATATTCATACATGCCGGGTTGACTGATTTGCATGGCTCTACAATGTGCCTGCGCTGCGATTTCGCCAGATTTGCGCATTAACTTAATTTCACCGGCAGTTTTGATCAAGCGCATTTCATTGACAAAATGATCGAGATCAACAAACTCACTGGGCGGCATAGCGTCGCTGCCACGCAGATTGCGCACGTTATTGACCCAGTCCATCAGGTGCTTGTCAAAATCTGCATCCTTGCCAATCCCATAATAGACTCGATCCTTGCCCTCGAGCATGCCAGGCAAAATGTCATCGATATCATCAATCGGAAATGCGTCATCGGCGGCGTAATGGCGCACAGCGCCTTCAGGTCCTTCACGATAGCCATCCCAAGTTTCCCTGACAGGATCCTTGTCGCGACAGAACAGCACAAACTCACCCTGTTCGCGGCCCGGAATTATAACCATTGCTGACTCGGGCTCTGGGAATCCACAGAGATAGCTGAGACTGGTGTGTTGTTTATAGGGGTAATGAGTGTCTCTAGAGCGGATTTTTTCAGGCGCAGCCGCAACCACGGCGATACTGTTTGGCTGCATCATTGCCATTAGTTCTCTGCGTCTGGCTGCGTACTCTTTTTTAGAAATCATCACTTAGTGGATAGTCGGCTCGGTTTCAGCATCCAGTTCCGGATGCAGGTCGGCAAACACAAGCTGTACGGCAATCCGAATAAATTCGACCAACTCAGCATAGTCGCGCTCGCCATCATCATCTGTTTCAAAGTCGACAGAAATTTGGCCAATCGCCGAGATATCTTGCAACGCCTCTTTGCCATCCATAGAGACTTCGAATTCCTCGCCCATGCCCTCGCCGAGTCCAGAAATATAGTTGCAGCACCATTCGCCAACAGCCATTAGGCGCTCGGAGAGTGGCATTTCATCATCAGGCAGTAGCGGCTGAAACAGAAAGCTCAGATCTTCCAGATTGTTTAGCGACGATTGATAAAACTCTTCTAGGGAGTTTTCTGCCGCTTCAGCCTGCTCATGAGAGAGCCCCAGCCAACTTGACGAGGCCTCAACCAGCTGTTTTAAATCCACTGCACCGCAACTTAACCGACCACAGAGGAAACCGTGAAAGCCAGATGGGCTGGCATTTATTTTCAGGGTAAAAAACAGATCTTCCAGTTGTTCAAATGTCACAGTATCACCTCATTTATTTAGAGCGCATCCTACCACCCTTAATATGCCGCTGCACTCAGATTAAGGGCCACAATGAGCACATCTTGTAATTGACCATGCTCTATACAATGCCTATAGTTACGCGAAAGCGATGTGATTTAGACCCCTACCAATTGGCACAATAGCTCTGATGACTGATTCCGATATATTTGAACAAAAACTCGACCGCCTGATTGGGCTCTGCCAGCAGTTGAAACGTGAGAATCAGGCACTGCGAGAGCGCGAGGCCGGTTTAGTTGGCGAGCGCGGCGAGTTATTGGAAAAAAATGAAATGGCCAGACAAAAGATTGAGACCATGATCAATCGTCTGCGCAATCTGAGTGCAGAGCAATAATGGCGTCAATTTCCCTAAAAATTCGCATTCTCGATAAAGAGTATCAGGTCAACTGTAAGCAGGATGAACGCGAGGCGCTGGAGCATTCAGCCGAGCGGCTCAATGATAAGATGGAAGAAATTCGCCGAGGGTCGCATATTATTGGTCTCGAACGCATTGCGGTCATGGCTGCGCTCAATTTAAGTCATGATTTAATTCGCTCAGAAAACGCCGCCAAGCAGGACTCAGAGGCGTCAGATATCCTCCAATCAATGGACTTAAAGTTGGATTCTGTTCTCGCCGACCTAAGTAGCTAAACAAGCCCTATTTTGGTGCTTTTTTTGTCCGCAATTAGGGGTTTAATTTCTCGATTTTATACTCTGCATTTCATTTTTGCCCTGCTATAATGGCGTTTCCTGGGGTGTTTGCCAGCCAAGAAGTCCCTGAGCCGATAATCTACACTCGGCTTCTTTCCGTCAACATTGTTGTGCACTTCCGTGCGTCGGAAAGCCTGATTTGTTGCGAGAGTCGCCACCTTGAACTTCTCGGTTCAAGGCCACGTTGGCAGCGGCACTCTGGGGCTTAATTTAAATTGGTTTAAATCCATGAATAGTGGTGATACTCGACAGCAACTGCGTGCTAAAAGACGCTCTCTCTCGACAGTTGAACAACGCAGTGCCGGTATGAGTCTGGCAGCAAACCTGCGCAGAGAAACCTTCTTTATGCGCGCTAAGCGTGTCGCTCTCTATCTGGCCAATGACGGTGAAATCGACCCAGATAAGCTATTGGATACTGCAATCAAATCTGGCAAACAGTGTTTCCTGCCAGCACTGCATCCAATGAAAACCAATAGTCTCTATTTTATTGAATACAGCAGTAAAACTCAGCTGGTGACGAATAAATTCGGCATTCTTGAGCCCGCCTTTAATATTGCTCAGGTGGCGGCACCATGGAGTCTCGATATTATCTTTATGCCGCTTGTCGGCTTTGATCGACAGGGTAATCGCATAGGCATGGGCGGTGGTTACTATGATCGGACTCTCGCTTTTATGGGCGCACAAGAGAAACTTAAACCAGTGCTTGTTGGCCTTGCTCACAGCTGCCAGGAAGTAGACCTTATATCCCGCCAGTGCTGGGATATCCCTTTACATTTAATAGTCACGGACCGCGAGATAATATGCGCAAAACGAAAATAATTTGTACCATTGGCCCAGCCACAGAATCCATTGAGATGCTTGAGAAGCTGGCCAATGCCGGGATGAATGTAGCTCGATTAAATATGTCCCATGGCAACCATGAGTCACATGCAAAAATTATTCAGGCTATTCAGAGCCTGAATAAAAAGCTCAACCACCCCATTGCGGTGCTACTGGATACACAGGGGCCTGAAATTCGCACCGGCGATATGGTCAATGATCTGCACCTCAATGAAGGCGATACCATCTCCATCGTCGCTCGCGGCGCAGAGGATGTTGAGTCATCCTCTATCCATATTAACTATGAAGATCTGATCAACGATGTCGATGTCGGCGATATGATTACCGTAGATAACGGTCTGATTAATCTCGAGGTACTGAGCAAAGAAGATCGCGTAATGCAGGTTAAAGTTATTGATGGCGGTCTGCTGAAAAGTAAGCGTCATGTCAACTTGCCCGGCATTCGCGTAAATCTTCCGGCAATTACTGAAAAGGACCGCCGCGATATCGAATTTGGTGTGCGACAGGGTGTGGATTTTATCGCGCTATCATTTGTGCGTCAGGCCGATGATATTCTTGAGTTAAGGGAGATGCTGGGCGATAAGGCGGATAAAATCAAGATCGTCGCAAAGCTTGAAGATCAGGAAGCCATCACCAATATGGTAGAGATTATCGCTGCCGCCGACGGCATTATGGTCGCCCGGGGCGATCTCGGTGTGGAAATTCCTTTAGAAGTACTGCCACGTATACAGCGCCGTATTATTCGAACCTGCGCCGAAATGGGCAAGCGCGTTATTGTCGCTACGCACATGCTTGAATCAATGATTGAAAATCCGATTCCAACGCGGGCTGAAGTAACCGATGTAGCCAATGCTGTCTATGAGGAAGCTGACGCCATTATGCTGTCAGGGGAAACTACGGTAGGTAAGTACCCAGTGAAATGTGTCGAGATCCTCGATCGGATTTCTCGCTCAACAGAGAGCAGTCGTGGTTTACGCTTTACTGACAACTTAGAACTCGACGGCGACAAGCAACAAATTGCTATGGCAGCGGTTAATCTGGCTGAGTCGATTTCAGCCAAAGCAATCATTGTGCCCACACGCCGCGGGCGAATGGCCAATCGAGTGACTAACTGTCACCCCCAAGAATCAATTATCTGCGCCTTTACCGATGATAGCCGCACACGCCGCCAACTGGTAATGAACCGCAATGTTTTAAGCTATCAGATTGAGTTTAGCCAAGATTCCGAAAAGACCCTGGCAACCGCTGCGGCCATTATGATTCAGCGCAATGAGTTTTCACCTGACGATAGCGTGGTGGTTATTTCAGATGCGCTGGCAGGCTCTGGTTTTGAGGCTATCCAGATTCGCCTGATTTCTGACCTACTCTAAATATTCGAGCGAGATTACTAGCTGCCGAGAAAAAACCGATAGGCTTCATTATCGGTTTCATTCTCATAGCGATACCCTAGATCATCTAAAAACTTCTTTAATTCTCGCTGATCTTTTTTCGAGGCCTGAAAACCCACCAGCACACGACCAAATGCCGAGCCATGATTTCGGTAGTGAAACATCGAAATATTAAAACGCCCACCCAAATGAACCAAGAAATTCAACATGGCGCCCGGACGTTCTGGAAACTCAAAACGATAGACCTGCTCATCACCCACCTGAGGTGAACGACCGCCGACCATATGGCGAATATGCAACTTGGCCATTTCGTTATCAGTCATATCTGACACCTCGTAACCTCTGCCGACAAGGTCGTCGACCAGCTGTTCTCGGTCTTCATCCGAGGTCACTTTCATACCCGCAAACACCTGTGCTCGATTGGCATCGTTATAGCGATAGTTAAACTCAGAAATACTGCGCCGACCCAGTAATTTGCAAAACGCCTGAAAGCTACCCGGCTTCTCGTCCAAGGTCACTGCCAACACAGCTTCACGCTTCTCACCGGTTTCGGTGCGCTCAGAAATATAGCGCAGACGATCAAAATCAATGTTGGCCCCACATTGGATAGAGAGCAATGTCTGCCCCTCGATGCCATACTGCTCAACATATTTTTTCAATCCCGCAACACCCATAGCCCCTGAAGGCTCACAGATCGCACGAGTATCGTTGTAGACATCTTTAAGCGCAGCACAGATCTCATCGGTACTGACAGTAATCACCTCATCCACCAGATCCTTGAGCACGCGGAAGGTTTCTTTACCCACCTGAGCCACGGCTGTGCCGTCGGCAAAAATGCCTACTTCCTTTAGTCGCACGCGACGGCCTGCTTTCATCGCCGCGTCAAGACAGGCGGCATCATCAGATTCCACGGCAATAATCTTTACCCCTGGACGCACATATTTAACATAGGCAGCCACACCAGCGCAGAGCCCACCACCGCCCACGGCAATGAAAATCGCATCCAGCTTACCCGGATGTTGGCGCAAAATTTCCATACCCACCGTACCCTGGCCAGCAATAATATCTGGGTCATCAAAGGGGTGGATATAAGTCAGGCCCTGCTCTTCAATCAGCTTGTCGGCATGGGCAGCCGCAGTGTCATAGTTATCACCCACCAACACCACTTTGGCGCCGCGGGCACGCACCGCATCGACTTTGATTTGCGGTGTCGTCTTGGGCATAACAATGGTCGCTTTGACACCCATTTTTTTGGCGGCCAAAGCTAGACCCTGGGCATGATTGCCCGCTGAAGCCGCAATCACGCCAGCGGCAAGTTGCTCTTTAGATAAGTGGCGCAGCTTGTTGTAGGCGCCGCGAAGTTTAAATGAGAATACTGGCTGCAAATCTTCACGCTTAAGCAAAATTTCATTGGATAAGCGCTGTGAAAGTAAGGGCGCAGCATCAATGGGCGACTCTATTGCCAGATCATAGATACGTGCATCGAGGATTTTTTTAACATACTTTTGTGGCATCGGGCTTCCAGCATTATTCAGTTGTAGTCCAATGGTAAGTTGATCTCGCAGTTTACGCCAGCCCAATAGCAAAACTAAGGCGCTTAGCCGCTGTGTTTTATTGGTAATATCACCGTATAATCAGTGGCACATTTATTCAGCAATCACCCTGAGGTAATCCGTGGACCAAAACCAACTAAAGCAAGCTGTGGCGCAAGCAGCAGTGGATTACACCTTAACCAGAATTGAAGATGACAGTATCGTTGGCATCGGCACCGGTTCAACAGCTAACTGTTTTATTGATTTGATTGCGCAACACAAACATTTGTTTCAGGGCACAGTTGCTAGCTCCGAGGGTTCAGCCGAAAGACTTCGCAGTCATGGCATTGAAGTGTTCGAATTAAACAACGTACCTCAAGTCAGCATTTATATCGATGGTGCAGATGAAGCCAATGATCGCCTCGAGCTAATCAAAGGTGGCGGAGCAGCACTGACCCGCGAAAAAATTGTCACTGCAGTAGCTGATGAATTTGTCTGCATAGCAGATGAGAGTAAATGGGTAGACTATTTGGGTACCTTTCCGCTGCCAGTTGAAGTAATACCTATGGCACGCAGCCATGTTGCCCGCGAACTGGTAAAGCTCGGTGGCGACCCAGTCTGGCGTGAAGGCGTGGTAACTGACAATGGTAATCTAATCCTGGATGTTCACGGCCTCTACCCCATGGGTTCAGCCTGTGTGCTTGAAGAGCAAATCAACCAAATTACCGGCGTCGTTACTAATGGGCTGTTCGCTCTCAAGCCGGCCGATATATTATTTTTGGCCACCCAGCAGGGTATCGTTACCCATACTGCCAAGGCGTAAAAATGAAGAAATACCATATTTTTGGCTTGGGCAATGCTCTGGTCGATACTGAAATTCAAGTATCGGATCAGGACCTTGCGCGCCTGGAAATTGAAAAGGGACTGATGACATTGGTCGACGAAGATCGTCAACAGTTTCTTGTTGAGAGCCTGCAGGATCATCTAACCTTATCCAGCCGCGCCTGCGGCGGCTCTGGCGCCAATACAGTTATTTCGCTTACTCAGTTTGGTGGCAAGGGCTATATGGCCTGCAAGGTGGCAGATGATCAAAATGGTCAGTTTTATCTTCAGGATCTGATCGACAATGGAGTCGATCACAGCGGCAGCGATCAGCTGGATGCAGGCATTACCGGTAAGTGTTTGGTGATGGTGACGCCGGATGCTGAACGCACGATGAATTCTTTTTTAGGAATTGGTGAAACTCTGGCTCCCGATGATATCGACGCTGTGGCAATCGCCGAATCTGAATATGTTTATATTGAAGGCTATTTAGTCACAAGTGATACCGGCAGAGCAGCGGCAATCAAGGCGCGTGAAACTGCGCAGGCTGCTGGCACCAAGGTGGCCATGAGTCTTTCTGACCCAGGTATTGTTGAGTATTTTAAAGTCGGGCTCGAAGAGATCATTGGCGATGGTATTGACCTGCTATTTTGTAATAAGCAGGAAGCACTGTGCTGGTGTGACACCGAAAGCCTGGAGACTGCCATTGAGCAATTACAAAAAACCGCGGCACAATTTGCTATTACCCTCGGCGCTGAAGGTGTTGTTGTGTACGATGGATGTAGTTTGCAACGCGCAGCGGCCCAGCCAATTACCGCAGTAGATACCAATGGTGCTGGTGACATGTTTGCCGGAGCCTATCTATATGCAATCACCCAAGGCCGATCCTGTATGGAAGCCGCCACCTTTGCCAATCGAGCGGCCAGTGCCGTGGTAGGAAAGTACGGTCCGCGTCTGCACAGCGCTGAATACAATGGTCTTAAATTACTTTAACGGCCGCTTACAGCTGTAGTAATTTATTCAGGGGTTCTGGGTGCTGAACCAAGAAGCCTTGAATATAGTCAACGCCAATTTTCTTTAAAAGTTCTAGTTGCTTTTTATTCTCCACCGCTTCTGCAACCGCATTGACTCCCATAATATGGCCAAGGTGGTTGATAGTGCTAACTACCGAATAGTCGACTTCGCTATTATCCATCGTTTGAATAAAGCTTGAATCTATTTTTAAACAGTCGATAGGCAACTCTTTCAAGTAGGCAAACGATGACAGTCCACTGCCAAAATCATTCAGTGCAAACGATACCCCGACAGATCTCAAGGTCGCGATAAGGCGTTTGGCTTCGGGCAGATGTTTGACTGCCGCAGTTTCAGTGATTTCAAATTGAATATGCTTTGGCGAGATACCACTGTCACTAAAGCCTGCCAAAATATAATCAATGGCATTTTCGTCGCCCACTGTGCTGCCGGATAAATTTACCGATAATGTGGGTAATGGAAGGCCCTGACTGTTTAGTTTGAGTAAAAATTTCAGTGCATTTTTAAACACCCATTTATCGAGATCATCGATTAGCGAAAAATGTTCAGCGACAGGAATAAACTCAGAGGGCGGCAAAATAGTGCCGTCACTGTCGCGCATACGTACCAGAATTTCATAGTACTTAGGCAGAGCGATGCCACGATTAAGGGCAGTGATCGGTTGGGCAAAAAGGGTAAAGCGGTCTTCATCCAGCGCCGAAACAATTTTCGGCATACTGGTCGCCAAACTGCGGCGCTTGGCAACCTCCTCATTAAATGATTGAAAATGAATTTTATTGCGGCCCTTATCTCTCGCTGCCGCGCAGGAGGAGCCGGCGGATATCATTAAGTCAATATCGGACAGCGCCTCATTGTCGACCATAATCCCGCCAATACTGGCACCCACCTTTAGCACCTCACCCTCCCATGGAATACTAAAGTCTTTAATAATCTCCAGTATCTGCTCTGCCAAAGCCATGGCTTTGTCGTAGTTGACGCAGAACAGCAGTAAGGCGAATTCATCGTTACCGATACGAGCGACGAAGTCGCTCGGCCCAGTGATCTCCAACAACAGACGGGCAAATTGCTTGAGCAGCTCATCACCAGCCATATGGCCACTGGTGTCATTGATGACCGAAAAATTGTAAAGATCTATATAGAGCAGCGCGTGAATTGCACCCTCGCGTTTGGCACTCTCTATCGCGCGCTGAATCTTTTCAGCCAGAGAATGTCTGTTCGGCAACCCCGTTAAACTGTCATGTTTTGACTGCCATTTTAAGCGGCTGGATACCCTGCGCGCCTCACTGAGAGGACGAAAAATAACTAAACATTTTTTACCCGGCCCAGTGAATCACGTAATGGGAAAGCAGATATGGCGACTGACATAGGCTCAACGCCACGTACCTTTAGCAGCAATGATTGAGTCACCTCTACATTCGTTGCTTTATTAAGGGCTTCCTGAATTGGGGTAACACTGATACCTGTGTCTTCGTTAGCCAGCGGCATAAACGCCTGAATCTGTGCCGCCTTGGAAATATCCAATTCAAATCCGAGTAACTGTTCGGCGATAGGATTCATCTCCGTCACAAAGCCTTCGCTGTCTACCATAAGTACAGCATCGGCTACGCTGCTGGTGGTTAAGTCAAAAAGATGTCCTCGATTGGTTAGCTCCTCCGCGTCTCGGCTGGCATCGGTTCGGTCACGGCACAACAGGATAAACTTATCGCTGTCATCGGCTCCATTAAATAGCTGAGCATCAAGTGCTTTAGTCTCGCCCTCGGCTGTTGCCGCGAGGATATAGCCCTGACTGTGCTGGGCACTCAGGACCGGCAGTGCCTCTGTGATATTCATACCCTCGAGACCATCCAGCCCTGGAAATAACACCCGTGCTGAACTGCCCTTAAGTAACTGTTCGCTATAACCAAAAAGCTCCTGAGCAGAATGGCTGATGGCTTCTATATACCCATAGCAATCGGTAACAATAAGTATTGCATCCTCTGCCGGAGAAAAATCATGCCGATGTTTATTGGTCAGTTGGTCAAGCCTGTGGGGACTGGCAGTATCTGCTGTCGACTCATTGATTAACGCTGTTTGTAACTTAAGCTGAATAAGACCATAGGTGCTACCAGCCTCTGCATAGGCGCGCATGGAAATGCCAAACAGAACAGAATTTTCCTCAAGATGATGGCTGCAAGCACTGACAAACTGGTCCAACAAATCATTATCGATGGGGCGCGAGCAGCGCCTTGCACCCATCAATGTCACCACCTCGTGTAACTGGGTGGCAAACAGACTGCCGAGCAATGAGGGGAAAAGAGAGTAAAAAGGTTTGCCCTGCGACTGACCTGAAGAGAGACCACAGAAGCCAGCCGCTTTACTGTCAATCATCACAACTTTAAAGTTGCCGTCGACGACCATCACGCCGCCTTTGAGACGGGCAGAAATCAGTGCGCGACTTAGTTCGCTGTCTGACTGACTGTCAATATTTGAATCCGCCCCCGAACCAATTCCATCTGTGTCCAAGACTTCTGTCATTCCATTTAACCTTGGGAGAGCAGCTCCCGTAAATCAATAATTGCCGCATTGGCGCGACTGATATAAGAGGCCATCACAAGGGAGTGATTGGCCAGCATTCCAAAACCTTCTCCATTGACAATCATCGGCGTATTCACCGACTGTTGCGTCATTTCCAATTCACGAATAATTTGCTGCACACTGGTAATGGCATTTTTCTTCGCCAGTACATCGGCAAAATCAACCTCGATCGCTTTCAAGAAGTGCAGCAGCGCCCAGGAGGTACCTCGCGCTTCATAAAATACATTATCAATTTCCAGCCAGTTGGTCTTGATCACCAGTTCCTGAGGTGACTGGGTCGATTGTCGGGCACCATTTGCACCGGCCAAATCGGTATTGATTCGACGTTGACCGACGCTGGCTGAAAGTCGCTGAGAGAGACTACCCAGTCTTGTTTCAACCGTTCCCAACCAATAGCGCAGATTATCGGCGCGCGCATAGAACTGCGCATCAAAGGTTTCCTCATCGCTGAGACGCACTAAATAATTGCTCAGATAATTGCGACCATCGGAATATTCACTTTCAGGCCAGGGCACTGCCCAGCTAGTGTGATCGACATTGAAACGGGGCTCGGCGAGAGACAAGTCGCGATCCTCAGTAGACTGTGATTGAGAGCGACTGAAGGATTCACGCATCGCTTTGCTCAGATCCCGAACCTGGACAATGACGCCAAACTCCCAGCTCGGTACATTGTCCAGCCAGATGCCCGGCGGCAATGCATCATTGCTCAGATAACCTCCGCGTTTATTAAGCAGCAGATCAACAACATTTATCAGGGTAGCCGTCGTCGCTGTGCCAACAACTGGCGGGCCAAGCTCAGCGCTGGCAGATCGCACATCAAACTGATCGGGCTCATCACTCCAAAACCATCCGAGTAATACTAATAACAGCAGCAAAACCAGAGCACCCAACAGGCCATAACGCAATGTCTTCGGCGCGCGCTCACCAATATAGTCATCAGACAATGTTTCGCTCATATCTCTATAAGAGCTACTCCAGCGGGACCTGAGCCGCGTTATCCAGTTCATTAGTGGTGCATCTCATCCATTGGTTTGGATTTTTTAACCAGACCCCGCACCTCTGCATTGAAGCTAATTGATCCGCATTGATCCGTGGCTAACTGCATCTGCGTACTATCTCCGGCTTTGAGAGCAGCATCTATATTGAACAGCATAAGATGCAGTCCACCCGGAGCAAAGACAATGGTTTCACCGGGAGGAACAATGACAGCTGCAACTGGTCTCATTTTCATCATCCCCTGCATATACTGGTGCTCATGAAACTCAATGCGGTCGCTAAGAGAAGATTTGGCGTCGGTTAGCTGGCAACTCAGAGCACCGTTATTAGTAACGGCAAAAAAGCCTGCAGTCTTGGTTTGCCCAGGGGGCATAGTTCTTATGTAGGCATTGGTGACGCTTAAATCAGCGGCCGGGTCGGCAGCGGCCAGGGTAACCGACTGAACAGCGAACAGCACAACAAAAATTAGTAAATTTTTCATAGAATTCCTTTTGGAAACTATAGCACGGGCCTTGGCATTGAGGCTGACTAAGAAACATTTTTTCGCGTCAGCACGTGCCCTGAATGTTACAGTTAGCTTTTATACGATGCCATCAACCCATTACGATGACAGCAGGATGTTTAATCAATATGAAAAATCGCTTTCACAGCTGCCTGCTGGCCATATTATGCCTCGTTGGCTCTCATGGTTGGGCACAAACTTTTACCGGGGGCGTGGCGCAGTCAATAGGTAACGCCGCCGTTCTAAGCTCCTCTGCCCCTAGCTTTGTCCCTGTTGAGCAGGCCTATCAGCTGGCTGTTGCAGTTGAGGAGGATCAAATTATTTTTAATTGGTCCATTCGCGATGGCTATTACCTCTACCGTGACCGCTTCAAATTTAATGCCGTAGACGCTAGCAGCCAACTGCGCAGTCCTGTTTTTGAATCAGGCAAGGTTAAATGGGACGATTATTTTGAGGCTGATGTTGAAGTTTATTACCAACAAACCTCAGTGGCAGTGCCGTTTCAGTCAAGTGCCACGCAGATTGAAATGCAAATTGAGTCCCAGGGCTGCGCCGATGCCGGCCTCTGCTACCCCCCTTACAAGCAGTGGCTAACTATTGATCTCGCCAGCGGTATTGTTGAGATCAGCACTACACCGAGCAGCTCTGCGCAGAGTGCAACCGCGTCCAATGCCGAGAGCGCAGGAGACTTTTCGCTAGGTTTGATTCTACTCTTCGCACTGGCTGGCGGCATGATTCTCAATCTGATGCCCTGTGTTTTCCCCGTTCTGTCGATTAAAGCGCTGAGTTTTACTATGACGCATCAGACAGATCGGGGTAAACAGGCGCACGGGCTTGCCTATACCGCAGGTGTAGTATCGAGCTTTGTTGCTATCGCAGTGGTTATGCTTGCGCTGCGGGCAGCCGGAGAAGCCATTGGCTGGGGTTTTCAGCTGCAATCACCGTTATTTGTTATTTTCCTGATCTATCTGTTTTTTGTAATGGGTCTGGCATTTTCCGGCTATCTGGAGATTGGCAGCGGCCTGATGTCAGTAGGTCAGTCGGCGGATAATGAAGAGAGCTTGGGCTCATCCTTTATGACTGGCGTGTTGGCGACCACGGTTGCCAGCCCCTGTACGGCACCATTTATGGGGCCAGCCCTTGGCTTTGCGGTATCTCAACCATCCTACATAGCACTGTTAGTATTTGCTTGTTTAGGCTTGGGTATGGCGCTGCCATTTATTTTACTGACTTGGATTCCCGGCCTGAGCCAAAAACTACCACGCCCCGGGCAGTGGATGGATACATTTAAACAGTTTCTATCCTTCCCTCTGTATATTACGGCTGTGTGGTTATTCTGGGTAGCGGGTCGCCAGACTAATATAGATGTCGCTGCCACGGTGGTAATTGGCCTGGTATTAATTGCTATGGCGATCTGGCTCTGGAAACTCAATCAGTCCTCCGGCCTGAGCCGCAGCAAGATACTCGCGGCAGCTTGTCTAATCGGTGCTCTGGCACTTCCCTCGCTCTCAGTCTCTGAATCTCGTGAAGAGCCGCTATGGCAAACCTATTCACCTCAGCTGCTGAGTGATCTGCGCTCAGATGGCCAGGCAGTATTTATTAATCTGACCGCTGACTGGTGCATTACCTGTCTCGTAAACGAGAGGGTTGCACTGGGCTCAGATACCTTCTATCAGGCATTGGCAGAAAACAATGTGACCTACCTTAAAGGTGACTGGACCAACAATGATCCTGAAATCACCAAACTCCTAAATCAGTACCAGCGCAGCGGTGTGCCCCTGTATTTGATGTACCCCAAAGGACAGGGCGAGCCCGAAATACTGCCGCAGATTTTACTCGAACCTATGATTCTGGATGCAATAAGTCGCACTAATTAGCCATTTATTGATTTTTATAGGATTTTAGCCGACGATAGCCACAACTTTTAAGAAGTTACCCTATCTTCGCTATAATTGCGCTAAATTGGTGCAAAAATGCCTCTAAATGAGTATATCTCCGTATTATCAGTGGTCACTTTTAATATAACGCCCTCTAACGTGCGCAAAAAAATCATTAAATTCTGGCAAATTCGTCGAAAATGTCATTTTTTGGTCAATTCCTAGACAGCCCTTACAATTTAGTGCAGACTGCCATCTTTGGCACTACTACCCGAGAGTCATCATGGCAACGATTCTGCTACTGCACGGCCCCAATCTAAATCTCCTTGGCACTCGTGAGCCAGAGCTTTATGGCGCTCAAACTTTGGAACACATTAACCAGCAGCTCACTGATGTCACTATTTCTGCCGGACACTATCTACTCGCCTTACAGAGCAATGCCGAGTATGAGCTGATTCAGCGCATTCATGATGCCAGGCAAGAGGGGGTGAACTTTATTATCCTCAATCCCGGCGCCTTCACTCATACCAGCGTAGCTTTGCGCGACGCGCTGTTGGGTGTGGAAATTCCATTTATCGAAGTGCATCTTTCCAATGTACATGGCCGAGAAGAATTTCGACGCCACTCCTATTTTTCAGATATTGCTGAAGGCGTTATTTGCGGCTTTGGCGCTAAAAGCTACGAACTTGCCCTGCAGGCTGTGCTGGACAAGCTCGACCACTAATTATTGACCTATTGAGAGACTAAAATGGATATTCGCAAAGTTAAGAAGCTAATTGAGCTACTTGAAGAATCCAACATTAATGAATTGGAAATCACTGAGGGTGAAGAGTCCGTGCGCATTAGCCGCGGTATGTCCGCAGTTGCTTATGCAGCGCCTGCGCCCGCAGCTCCAGCCCCTGCTCCCGTAGCGGCGGCACCTGCAGCGACAGCAGCACCTGCGCCAGCGCCCCCAGCGGCAGCGGCTCCTGAGGCGCCGGCCGGTCATGTGGTGCGCTCACCTATGGTAGGCAGCTTCTATGGCTCTCCGGCGCCCGGCTCGCCCACCTTTGTGACGGTTGGCCAAACAGTTGCTCAGGGTGATGTGCTGTGCATTATCGAAGCGATGAAAATGATGAATCAGATTGAAGCTGACAAGGCCGGCACCATCGGTGCTATTTTAGTTGAAGACGGCGAGCCCGTAGAATTCGACCAGCCTATGTTCACCATAATCTAGGAGCTGAATTATGCTCGACAAAGTGCTGATCGCCAATCGCGGCGAAATTGCCTTGCGAATACTTCGCGCCTGTAAAGAGCTGGATATCAAGACCGTTGCCGTCCACTCAAAAATTGACGCCGACCTCAAACATGTAAAGCTTGCCGACGAAGCCGTTTGTATCGGCCCCAACCCCTCGCCACAGAGCTATCTCAACGTTCCTGCGCTGATTAGCGCCATGGAAATTACCGGCGCACAAGGCGTGCATCCCGGTTATGGGTTTTTAGCTGAGAATGCCGACTTTGCTGAACAGGTAGAGAACAGCGGTTTTGTCTTTATTGGCCCGACGGCAGATGTTATTCGCGTAATGGGCGACAAGGTTGCCGCCATTAAGGCGATGAAGGCAGCTGGAGTACCTACAGTGCCGGGCTCCGATGGCCCACTTTCCACTGATCCTGCAGAACTAAAAGCCACTGCACTTAGAATTGGCTACCCGGTCATCATCAAGGCGGCTGCCGGTGGTGGCGGTCGTGGCATGCGCGTTGTCGAGAACGAGCAAAGCCTGATCAACTCTGTCGCCATTACTAAAACCGAGGCAGCTGCTGCGTTTGGCGATGGTACTGTCTATATGGAAAAATTCCTGCAGAACCCACGCCATGTGGAGGTGCAGGTATTATCTGATGGTCAGGGCCATGCTATCCATTTGGGAGACCGCGACTGCTCATTACAGCGCCGCCACCAAAAAGTGATTGAGGAGGCACCTGCTCCAGGTATCCCGGAAGAGGCGCGACAGGCTGTATTCCAAAGCTGTGTCAATGCCTGCATTCAAATCAACTACCGCGGCGCTGGCACCTTTGAGTTTCTCTACGAAGATGGCAACTTCTACTTTATTGAGATGAATACTCGAGTTCAGGTGGAGCATCCAGTTTCGGAAATGATTACTGGCGTGGATATTGTTAAGGAACAGCTTTTGATCGCCAGTGGTCGCGAGTTGAGCTTTAAACAGGACCAGATAATTTTCCGCGGCCATTCTTTCGAATGTCGTATCAATGCTGAAGACCCTGTGACATTTATGCCTCAGCCCGGAACCATCAACGCCTACCATGCCCCTGGTGGCAATGGTGTACGTGTGGACTCACATATCTACAATGGCTATCGCGTGCCGCCCAACTACGACTCGCTGATCGGCAAAATTATTACTTATGGCCGCGACAGGAACTCCGCACTGTCGCGAATGCGCAACGCTCTCGATGAAATGGTGATTGATGGCATCAAGACCAATATTGACCTACATGCTGATTTGGTTACAGACGAAGCCTTTAAAAAAGGTGGCGTGAACATTCATTATCTTGAGAAAAAGCTCGGGCTATAGCTTTCTAACTTGAAAGCTCGGCTCGGCACTATGTTTCTATGCAATGGCTCCAGTTATTAATTGACGCTTCCCGCGAGCGCAGCGAAATCGTTGAGGATGCACTTATTGGATCTGGCGCCGTCTCAGTGACATTAGAAGATGCGGCGGATCAGCCAATTTTTGCTCCTGGAGTAGGCGAGCGCCCTCTTTGGGATAACTGCGTTGTCAAAGCGTTATTCCCCGCCACCATTGATACTGACCAAATCGCCGCACAACTCTCTGCTGCTATTCAGCCACCACCAGCTATGCGCTGGGAACTACTAGAAGACAAAGACTGGTCGCAGGAGTGGAAGAAGTATTTTCAGCCGGTTAAATGTGGTGATCGCCTGTGGATTTGCCCGAGTTGGATTGAGCCACCGGAGCCTGACGGGATCAATCTTAGCCTCGACCCAGGCTTAGCTTTTGGCACTGGCAGCCACCCTACAACATTTCTCTGTTTACGCTGGCTCGACCAGCAAGATCTGGTCGGCAAGACGCTTATCGATTATGGCTGCGGCTCTGGTATTTTAGGTATTGCCGCTCTATTACTCGGCGCAAAACAAGTTATAGCAATAGATAATGATCCTCAAGCGCTGCTGGCCAGCCGCGACAATGCTGAGCGCAATAATATTGCCAACGGCAAACTTACAACTTACTTGCCGGACGAAATTCCCAGCGACTTAACGGCCGATGTTATGTTGGCTAACATTCTTGCTGCGCCTTTAATACAGCTGGCACCAGGCATTAGTAACCTTACGGCCATTGGCGGACTACTGTGCTTGTCAGGCCTGCTAGAAAGCCAGATTGATGATGTCTGTGCACCCTATCTTCAGCACTTTAATTTCTCGGCGCCGGCAGTCGAGTCCGATTGGGTGCAACTTAGCGGCTACAAAATTCGCTAACACCTGGTGGCGATTAATCCTGCTAAACTGAGGCTGATCCGCTCACTAACGTAATCAAATGTCCGACATTATTACTCGCTGTCCAGACTGCAACATTGCCTTTCGTGCCCAGCCAAGTCAGCTCTCGGCCGCCGGAGGCCTAGTGCGCTGTGGCACCTGCCTAATGGTCTTTAAAGCAGATGATTTCCTGCAACAGCCGGACCCAGAGTCAGCCAATATTGAGTACATGCCCTATGTTCTCGATGGCCTTATCGACTTCCCGGAAGATGCCGAATATGAAATAGAGGGTGAATTAAACCAGGCTTTAGACCAGCAAATTGGTGACGAGCTCGACGCCGTCAATATCGATGGCAACCTGCCAAAATTAGCTGCGGCATCTCAGACAAAAGCTCTAGACGATGACTTGCTAAGCACTCATCCGAAGCGGCCAAGTAACACTAAGGCGCTGCCTTTTTTTTCAGCTGCGCTGATATTGATCCTTGCTACGCTGTTGCTAAGCGCTCAGGCAGTCCATTTCAATAGCGCCAGCCTCAGCCTGAATCCTGAATATCGGCGCCTGGTGCAAAAGTTGTGCGCCACTACAGGCTGCCCTATTAGCGAATATCGCAATCTTGACGGTATCGAGATTTCACAGTTTATTGTTCAGGCCCATCCCCAACATCGCGATGCTCTCAGTATTCGTTTACTGCTCAATAACCGTGCCGGTTTCGAACAGCGCTTCCCTCAGCTTCTGATTCGATTTGTCGATCTTAATGATGCTCCTGTTGCTGAGCGACTTTTTTCACCCAGCGACTATCTTCAGGGGTGGCTGGCCAACGCGATTATTATGCCGCGCAACCAGGGTATTCAGATCCATTTAGAGATCGTTGACCCCGGCGATAAGGCTACGAGCTATGCCATAGAACTTACTGACTAGCCTCAGAGTAAAAATTTAGTCTTTTTTTGATTGATCACTTTTTAATCAGTTACCCAGAGGTTATTATGGTTGTCCAATTTTCGCAGCCTTAAATTCGAGTCCCTTTTGTTTAGTATTGGCCAATATCAGGTAGAGCACAGAACTATTCTAGCCCCTATGGCTGGCGTGACTGACCTGCCGTTCCGACAACTCTGTCGAGAGATGGGTGCCGGACTGGTTGTCTCTGAAATGGTAGCGGCAGATCCGAGCACCTGGTCTACCAGGAAATCGCGACTGCGAATTCAATTTGGCGATGAACCCGCGCCAAGGTCTGTGCAGATTGCCGGCTATGATCCACAGATGATGGCTGAGGCTGCGCAGTTCAATGTCGATCAAGGGGCCCAAATTATTGATATCAATATGGGCTGCCCAGCGAAAAAAGTCTGTAAACGTGCCGCTGGCTCAGCACTTTTGCAAGATCCAGCTCTGGTAAATGATATTCTAAAGGCCGTGGTTGAGGCCGTTGAGGTACCAGTTACCTTAAAGATTCGCACAGGCTGGGATCGACAAAATCGTAACGCCGTGACCATTGCCAAAATTGCTGAGGACGCGGGCATAGCCGCACTGGCTGTGCATGGCCGCACTCGTGCCTGTCGCTTTGTCGGCGAAGTAGAGTACGACACTATCGCCCAAGTTGTGGAAGCTGTGTCCATCCCAGTGCTGGCCAATGGCGATATCAGCACCCCAGAAAAGGCGGTCTCAGTGCTCGAATATACAGGTGCCGCTGCCGTTATGATCGGCCGCGCCGCGCAGGGCAATCCATGGGTTTTTCAGCAGATAAACCACTACCTTGAGCAGGGAAAATTATTAGCACCTCCCAGCATTGAGGAAGCAGGCAGGGTAATGACGCGCCATCTTAAGGCCCTGCATGAGTTCTATGGTGAAGTGGGCGGCGTACGCATTTCAAGAAAACATATTGGCTGGTATATAAACCCCCTTCCGGGTGGTAAAGACTTTACCAGTCAATTTAATAAACTAGACAGCACCATGGAACAGCGAGCATTACTGCAGCAGTTTTTTGCACGTGCGCAGTATCAGGAACAAGCCGCATGACCTCTGCAGAAAAGTCATCTATAGACGCAAGCGAAGAAACCTCCAGCCAAGTCCCTGTTGTTAACAGTGCGATGCAGTCTCAGCAATCTCTTCGCTATAGCGTAGCCGAGGCTATGCAACGTTACTTTAAAGACCTAGACGGTCAGGATACCACTGATCTTTATGAGCTGGTCATGAATGAGGTGGAACCCCCTCTGCTCGCCGCCGTGATGAACTATACGCGGCAAAATCAAAGTAGAACCGCTGAGATGCTTGGGCTTAACCGCGGCACATTGCGTAAAAAATTAAAACAATACAACCTTCTGTAATAACTTTTTCAATTCGAGGATTCCATGAGCGACCCAAGAAAAGTCTCACGCGCACTAATCAGTGTTTCTGACAAAACTGGCATTGTAGAATTTGCCCAAGCCCTGACTAAGCAGGGTGTTGAGTTACTCTCTACTGGCGGCACCTTTCGCCTGCTCAGCGAAAACAATATTGCAGTAACAGAAGTATCCGACTACACCGGCTTCCCAGAAATGATGGATGGTCGCGTGAAAACATTACACCCCAAAGTTCATGGTGGAATTTTAGGCCGTCGCGGTAAAGATGATGCGGTCATGGAAGAGCATGGTATACAACCGATCGATATGGTGGTCGTAAATCTATACCCTTTCGCAGCCACAGTGGCAGATCCAAACTGCGACCTGCCAACCGCTATTGAAAATATCGATATCGGTGGCCCAACCATGGTTCGCTCCGCTGCCAAAAATCATAAAGATGTCGCTATTGTGGTTAATGCCAGCGACTACAAAACGGTTATCGATGAGATGCGAGACAATCAGGGTCAACTCGATTACAGCACCAGATATCAGCTTATGGTCAAGGCATTCGAACACACTGCTGGATATGACGGCATGATTGCCAATCACTTTGGCGCCAGAAACACTGCCAATGAAAAACGTGATTTTTCTGATACCTTTAATGTGCAATATTTTAAAACCCAAGAAATGCGTTACGGCGAAAACCCCCATCAAAAAGCGGCTTTTTATACCGAAGCCAATCCAGCCGAAGCTAGCGTTGCAACGGCAGTGCAGCTACAAGGTAAAGAGCTGTCGTTTAATAATATTGCTGACACCGATGCCGCACTCGAATGCGTTAAGCAATTTGACCAGCCCGCCTGTGTCATTGTTAAACATGCCAACCCCTGTGGTGTAGCTGCGGCTGTTGATATCGATACGGCCTATGATCTAGCTTTTGCGACAGACCCAGAGTCGGCCTTTGGTGGCATTATCGCGTTCAACCGAGAGTTGGATGCAGCGACAGCAGAAAAAATCTGCGAAAAACAATTTGTTGAGGTCATCATTGCGCCCTCAGTTTCAGAGGATGCTGTTACTGCTGTGGCCGCCAAGAAAAATGTTCGTCTGCTGCAATGCGGGACATGGGGAGCAGATCGCCCACAAGACCTCGACTACAAACGAGTTAATGGTGGCCTTTTAATTCAGGATCGCGATAATGGCATGATTATCGAGCAAGACCTGAAGGTTGTAAGTAATCGCATTCCATCGGATATAGAAATGAGCGATATGTTATTTGCCTGGAAGGTTGCCAAGATGGTTAAGTCTAATGCCATTATCTATGCCAAAAATAATCAGACAATTGGTGTGGGTGCTGGCCAAATGAGCCGTATCAACTCAGCGCGTATTGCCGGCATTAAGGCTGAGCATGCAGGGCTAGAGGTTCCGGGTGCAGTGATGGCATCAGATGCATTCTTCCCATTCCGCGATGGTATCGACAATGCTGGTGCGGCTGGTATTAGCTGTATTATTCAGCCCGGTGGCTCTATGCGCGATGATGAAGTTATTGCCGCTGCCAATGAGCATGGTATGGCTATGGTGTTTACTGGTATGCGTCATTTCCGTCACTAGTCTTTTAGCCATGACCAATAAAAAGCCCGCACTATGCGGGCTTTTTATTATCTGGGGTTTATGCAATTAGTTTTTATCAGTGGCTTTTTCAAAATAATAAATACTGCTTTAAATATCCCTTCTGTCTCTCCTGGTTCTAGCCTGTAGTCGATTGCAAACCCCGCTTTAAGAAATAGCTCTTCCAATTGATCTTGCTTAAGAATATTAACGCCATCAGGTGCCATGCCAAACATTTTGGCCACGGCAATAAGTGGTTTCCAAGGTATTTTTGAATCACCCAAAAAAACTGTATTTGTAACAAACACACCACCGAATTTTTTAAATTATAGGCTTTGGCTATAACTGCATCCGGGGCTTCCAGAAAATGAATTATACTGTGGCCCTTAACAACATCAAATGGCTTTTCCAACTGATTAAAATCTTCGATTGCAGATTACTGAAAAGACACATTTTCAACCCCGACCGCATCCGCTTTCTCTTTTGCAATCGCCAGCATGTTCGATGAAATGTCTAGCGCTAAAACATTATCCACATAGGGGGCATGGGAAATAGCCGTGCTACCAGTGCCGCAAGCAAATTCAAAAAGCTTGGTATGTGGCTGGAAATAACCTCGGGTGACCTCCATCTTCTTTTGATCGTCAACCTTATTTTTCACTGGTGACTTTGAGTAAAGATCGGCGTTCTTATCCCAGAATTTCTCTGACTGAATCATGGCTAATTTTCCTTGTTTAGAATCTTCCGTTTTTGAATGCTAATTATTAGGCGGCATATTTTCTTAAGTTTAGCCCCGAAAAAAATAATCGCAGTTGAAAATAGCCTTTTGTGGCAACTCTAATTTAAGTTTCAGGTGCACCGGAGTCCTGCTCAATCGAAACTTCATGGTCCTCAATAACCTGCCATAGAGGTGTTTCTGCCCAGGTATCATCAAGGTAGAACTTTTCTGGCTCCTCTTCTTTAGGGTCCGCAACTAAATTGTAAATTGAGGGATAAGCCATATTTTGGATGGCATAGCTGTCTGGATCAATCTCCTTAAGAAGCATTTTCCAGTTGCGCCACTTTACGCCAAAGAGCTCATTGCCAATATAAATAAGTACTGATTCTCGAGCTGACTTTGGCGCCCTGCCCATTAAGAAATCTGTCTGGTCAACGCCATCCAGAACTCTGTCTTTTGGAATTGCGCCCCCTGCCAGGCTAGCCAGAGTTGGAAATATATCAACGAGATGAACAATATCATTAGAGACTTGTTGCACTGGGATTTTACCAGGATAGCGAATTAAGAAAGGAACTCTGAGGGACCCCTCATAAGGGGAGAACATGCTACCACGCCAAGGCCCAGTGAAACCAAAGGAGCGTTTTACTCCTTCCCGCCCATTGTCTGAGGTGAAGATAAAAATAGTATTGTGCCTGAGCCCAAGGTTATCAACCACCGCCAGCAACTCACCAACGTAGGCATCAGTTTGCGCCAGCACATCTGCAAAGCTCCCGTTACCTGTTGTGCCTTTAAAGTTTGGGTGCGCATCTACTGGTTCATGAGTTTGTGTATAGGGGAGGTAAGCAAAAAATGGCTGCTTAGCTTTGGCTTTTCGCTGAATAAAGTCTAGAGCTCGGTCGGTAATCTCTCGATCAATAGTGGCTCGCTTGGCACGGCCATAGACCTCAAGCTTGGTTGGCTTTTGATTGCGCTGCGAGGTCATTACTCGGGTAAATTCCACCCCCGCGTCTTTCTGAAAGCTGTCACTGTCAGGCCAAAATGCCTGATCTGACGAGTTGGGAATGCCATACCATTCATCAAACCCCTGATCCGTCGGGTAGCGGCCCTCTGCGTCACCCAAATGCCATTTCCCGAACATGCCTGTGGCATATCCTGTATCAGATAGCATCTCGGCCAGGGTAATTTCCCATGGTGTTAGGCCATACCAAATACCTCTCGGTGGCCCATCTGGTCGCTGCCTGGTGCGAATACCATAGCGGCCGGTCATCAAAGCAGAACGAGATGGGACACATTCTGCTTCGACATTAAAGTTGGTAAGCTGGAACCCTTCGGAGGCAATGCTGTCGATATTTGGTGTGGCGGCACCCCGCAATACCCCACCACCATAGACTCCAATCTCGCCGTATCCAAAATTATCCATAACCACTAAAACAATATTGGGCTTATCGTCTTGACTACTAGAAGCCATTGCCATTGGGCCAATGATAAGCACGACCAATGCTAAGATTAGATTTATTAGTTTATTAGGATGTTTATGCATCAGTACCTCAACTCCAAGTCTGTAGTTAAGATGATCTTTCCATTTCAATAAGGTTTAGGCAACATTTTTAGTCAGGGCAAAAGCTGCAAGGGCTCGTTCTCTGGACTCTTTTATATCCATAATAGGCGATGGGTAATTAGTGCCAATTTCTACTTCTGCTGCGGCTAACACCTCCGGTGGGGCCAACCATGGCGCATGGATATACTTGGCCGGCATCTGCGCCAGCTCTGGCACATAGCGACGAATATACTCCCCCTGCTTATCGAATTTTTCACTTTGAGTAATCGGGTTAAAAATTCTAAAGAATGGCGCGGCATCTGCGCCACAGCCTGCAATCCACTGCCAGCTAGCACTGTTGGCGGCCAAATCGGCATCGACTAGGCAATCCCAAAACCACTCCTCTCCCTTGTGCCAATGTATCAGCAAGTTTTTGACCAGAAAGGAACCTACCACCATGCGCACACGATTATGCATATAGCCAGTGGTAAACAGTTCACGCATACCTGCATCAACTAATGGGTAGCCGGTGCGGCCCTGTTGCCAAGCCTTGAGGTCGGCATTGGTATTGGCTGCCCAGGGGAATATATCAAAACGGCTCTGCAAATTCGCTTTTGGCAACTGGGGAAAATGGTAGAGCAAATAATGAGAGAACTCCCGCCACCCTAGCTCACTTAAAAAGGTGTCAACACTAGCTTCATTATTGATCAATGCTGCGGCATCCGAGGCTCTATACCAGGCGGTATTTGCGGATATCTGACCAAAGTGCAGGTAGGCAGACAGTCTCGAGACATTAGCCTTATCTGGGAAATTGCGCCCTTCCCGGTAGTCCTCAAGTTCGCTCATCACGAAGTCATCGAGGCGATCCTGAGCCGCCGTCTCGCTGATGTCCCACCGGGCTTGCATTTCTGTATCCCAAGGAATGGTTGGCAGTAAATTAAGTTCGCTCAAGGCTAGCGAGTCTTTACTTAATGCCTGCGCTAGAACATTGCTGGGGGCCGGCATTGGCTTTCTGGGTGGAGCTTTTGACAGGCATCCCCGGCGGTAATACGGCGTGAATACTTTATAGGCGGTCTCATCTTTTTTAAGCACCTGCCATGGCTCCCAGAGCAGCGAGCCATTAAAACTTTCGACCTCCATACCCATATCTTTAAGAGCAGCTTTAATTTTGCCGTCTCTGGCAATACGCCAGGGCTCGTAACAGCGATTCCAAACAATTGACGAAGCATTGGACTGTTCAGCTAGTAGGCTGAGAACCTGTAATGGGTCACCTTCAAAAATATTGAGTTTGCCATGCAGTGACTGGTTTAAAGACTCAAGGGCATGGTGCAACCACCAGCGACTGGCGCCACCCATTGCCCATTCACCGGAGTTGCTGTCATCAAGAATATAGACGGGTAGAATTTCGCCTTTTTCACAGGCGGCGGTTAGCGCTGGATTATCTGCCAGGCGAAGGTCTTGACGAAACCAGACTATGGCTGGGGATGCATTGGAGTGAGAGATAGCGGCAGACCTATTATTGTTATTTAGTTCTAATTTACGGTAGCAGCATTTTTTTAGATGTTCTAAGGATAATATTGCCAGCGCTTGCCAGAAACGAGTTTACAGCTCTTTTTATGGCTGGTCTAAATACCTGCCCAATACAGTCTGTTACAATTCGCTTCTCAAATTTACCCTTGGAACTTGTGTAATGAATGTACTGGTTATTGGCTCTGGTGGGCGTGAACATGCACTGGCTTGGAAGGCCCTACAGAGTGCAGATGTAGAGAAAGTGTTTGTTGCCCCAGGCAATGCAGGTACTGCGACAGAACCTAATATTGAAAATCTGGCACTGAAGGTTAATGACTTCCAAGGATTAGCAGATTTCGCCGCTGCTAATGAGGTTGGTCTCACTATTGTAGGGCCTGAGCAACCGCTGGTTGAGGGTATCGTCGACTTTTTCCAAGGCCGTGATCTGCCTATTTTTGGCCCGTCCAAAGGCGCTGCTCAACTTGAGGGCTCCAAAGCCTTCACCAAGGATTTTCTTGAGCGCCATCAAATTCCAACCGCCAACTATGGCAACTTCACGAATATGGATGAGGCTCTGGCCTACCTGCAAAAGGTCGGCGCGCCCATTGTCATTAAAGCGGATGGCCTGGCTGCAGGTAAAGGCGTGATTGTGGCCATGACCATGGCCGAAGCGCAGGATGCTGTGCGCGATATGCTCGCAGGCAATGCCTTTGGCGAAGCGGGGCACCGTGTGGTTATTGAAGAGTTCCTGGATGGCGAAGAAGCCAGTTTTATTGTTATGGTCGACGGTAAAAACGTGTTACCTATGGCTACCAGCCAAGACCATAAGCGCGCTTGTAATGGAGACACTGGCCCTAATACCGGCGGCATGGGAGCCTA